>NZ_JBVJGZ010000013.1:0-226076 GCF_055587025.1 Streptomyces sp. NPDC048600
CCGCGCCCCTTAGGGGGTGGGTGGCTCGCGCGCGTTAGCGAGTGCGGGTCTCCCGTGGCTGGTCGCGCAGTTCCCCGCGCCCCTTAGGTCGGTGGCCAGCTGCCTTCCTGAGGGACGCACGCCCTGCTTTAGGGGCGCGGGGAACTGCGCAGGCCTTTTAGGGGCGCGGGGAACTGCGCGAGCGGGCCGCCGTGGGGGTGGGGCACGGGATTTTTACGTTTGGGGTGGGGATCGGCACACGGCCTGCACACACCGCGCGGAGCGCCTCGTTAGCGTGGCTGGCCGTCGATCACCGTGCGAGGAAGACCGCCATGGACTACTGCTCCACCTGCCGACGGCACCTCAACGGCGCCCTGGTGTGCCCCGGCTGCGGCGCCTACGCGCCGGACATAGCCCCGCCGGCCACCATCACCCGCACCACCCCGGCGCCCCCGCCCGAGCCGGCCCCGGCCCCGACGCCCCCCGCCGTCGCACCGTCCGCACCCCCCGGACGCGCCGCGCGGCGGCGGCAGTTGGCCAGGTGGAAGAAGAACAAGCGGCGCGCGGCGGTCGCGACGGCCGTGGCGCTGGTCGGCGGCGGACTGGCGTTCACCGCGGCGAACCGCCACGCACCCGACCGCGCCCAGGCGGCCGAGGCGCCCGACAACCGCCCCATGGGCGGGGTGGAGGCGCAGGCGCCGGAGAACCCCGGCCCCGCCGCCGTACCGCCGGCCACGCGCCGCGCGCCCCGGCCCGAGGCCACGGAGCCGGTACCGCACGAGGCCACGTCGAGCGCACCGCGCACCGTGCAGAGGGCGGCTCCGCGGACGGTGGCCCCGGCTTCACGGCCGTCGGCGACGAGCGTTCCCCGGCCGGAGAGCACGGGACTGCCCTCGGCGGTGGTCACCGTCCCCGAGCGGCGCGCGAGCAGCACGCCCGCACAACAACAGCCGGCCGACCCCACCACCCCGCCCGAGGCACCCGAGGCACCCGAGGACGACAGCACCCCGGCCGCCGCCTCGCCCACGCAGCTCTGCGTACTGGTGCTCTGCCTGGGCTGACACCGACCGTCAGCGCGGTGCCGACGTCGGCGTAGGAGTCGGCATCGGAGCCATCGCCGTCGGCGTGGGGCTGACCATGCCCGAACCAGAACCCGAACCCGGCTGCTCCGACGGCGGCACCGACGGAGCCGGGGAAGGCCGGCCGGTCACCGGCGGCGCCGACCCGTCCGACGGGGTGGGCGAACCGGTCGCCGGCGGCGGGGCCAGCGGCGGAGCCGGGCGCGCCGGGGCGTCCGAGCCCGTGAAGTACAGGGGCAGCGCGCCGAGCGCGAGGGCCGCGCAGGTCAGGGCCGCCCCCGCCGAGGTTCGTAGCAGCCGTCGGCGCGACGCCGAGCGGCGGACCTTCTCGAAGTGCCCCGGGGGCGGGGCGAGATGACCGGCGGGCGGGCCGAGGAGCACGGTGAGGGGGTCGTCCGGGCCGCCGAGGTCGTCCTCGCCGTCAAAGCGTGTGGTCAAGGCTTCTCCTCAGGTGGACGCGGAGCAGTTCGCGGGCCGCGTGCAGATCGGCCTTGACGGTCCCTTCCTTGCGCCCGGTCAGCACGGACACCTCCCGGATCGGCATGTCAGCGTAGTAGTGCAGCAGGATCGGGGTGCGCAGCCGGTCCGGCAGCGACTGGACCAGCAGCCGCACGGACGGATCGGACTGCTCCACCGGCCCCGCCACCGCCGCCTCGTGGGTGACCCGGCGGACGGCCCTGCGCTCGCGCTCCAGTTTGCGCCAGTGGTCCCGGACGAGGTTGGCCGCGGTGACGTAGAGGAAACCGCGCGGCTCGTCGACCTTCGTCCAGCGCGCCCACAGCCGGGTGAACGCCTCCGAGGCGATCTCGTGCGCCGTCCCGTCGTCGTCGACGAGACGGCGGCACCAGCCGGCGAGACGCGGGTACAGGGCGGCGAACAGCTCCGACGCCGCCTCGTCGCGGGACCGTTTCAACGCTCTCCAGGGTCGTGAGGGCACAGGGGAAGGATGCCGGTGGGATCAGGGGGTGCCGGACGCCAGGGTCGCGAACGCGATGACGTTGTCCCGGTACTCGCCCCCGCTGCGCGGACCGCCGCAGGTGATCAGCCGCAGCTCCGGGCGGGCCGTGTCGCCGTAGACGTCCTGTACGGGGAACTCGGCCTTGCGGACCGTGCGGACCGCGTCGACCGCGAAGACCTCCGTGCGGCCGTCCGCGAGCGTGACCTCGATCCGGTCGCCGGGCCGCAGCCGGTCGAGGCGGCGGAAGACGCCGTCGCCGTAGGGGCCGACGGTGACATGGCCGAGCAGGACCGACGGGCCCTTCTGCCCGGGCGTCGGGGAGTGCCGGTACCAGCCCGCGCGGTCGTGCTCGGTCACCGGCGGCACCTGCACACCGCCGTCCGCGGCCAGCCCGAGGCTCATGACCGGGGTGTCGACCCCGGCGGCGGGGACGCGCAGCCGCACCGGCTCCGAGCGCGCGGAGGGCCGTACGGCGGCAGCGCCCCCGGACCCGCCCTCGGCCCCGGACCCGGACCCCGCCCCGGAGGCCTTCGTGGCTCCCGCGCCGCCCGGTTCCGTGCCGCCGCCCCCGCAGCCCGCGAGCAGCGCGGTCACGGCCGCGGCGGTCAACGCGCCCCGGACGAGCGGGTTCACGCGCCGGACGAGCCGGTTCACGCCCCGGTCGCCCGCCGGCGCCGTACGACGAGGACGGCCGCGCCGCCCGCGAGGAGCACCGCCGCGCCCGCGCCCGCGGCCGTGGCGCCGCCGTTCGACCCGGCCGTGGAGACGTCACCGGTGTCGGGTGCGCCGCTCGGCACGACGGACACCTGGCCGCCGCCCGGCGCCTCGGTCGGCACCGGGGAGGGCGCGGCGGAGGGCACGGCGCTCTCGCTGGGCGAGGGCATCGCGGTGGGCTGGGCGCTCGGCATGCCGCTGCCGCCCCCGCCGTTGGCGCTCTCGCTCGGCGGCAGGGTGGGCACGGGGGACGGGGAGCTGTCCGCGAAGGCGGCGCCGCCTCCCGCCAGTACGGCGGCACAGGCCACGGCCAGGGCACCCAGCACGGTTCGTCGCATCGCTTCGCTCTCTTTCGTCGTGGTCGGTGACGACCTCGGTGACGGATCGAGCGGAGAGACGACGCGGGCCCCTGCCGGGTTGTAAAGAGACGGCAAAGGCCCGCGAGGAGTGGGCGGACCGGATCAGCGGGCCGCCGGAGCGCCCCACCACGGCGCCGAGGTGTCCCGCAGGGTGTTGGTGCCGCAGTGCACCTCACCCATGCCGAGGTGGTACGTGTACCAGTCGTCGATGTACGAGACCTTGATGCCGGCCTTGCGGTAGGCGGCGGTCACGGCCGTGGTGAAGATGTCCTTGCCGCCGATGACCGGCCCCCACTGGCGCGGGGCGAGGTAGCGGTCGCGCGCGAGCAGGATGCCGTTGACGGCGCCCGGGACGTAGGCGCTGGTGGCGACGACCGGCGCGGCGGCCGCCCCGTCGCGGGCGAGCAGGCCCTGCTGGCCGTGGTCGCGCACCCCGTCCCCGACGGTGCCGCCGACGCGACGCAGCAGGGGCATCCGGGTACCGGCCGAATCGCCCACGATGCCCCGGGTGTACAGGGCGGGCACCCGGACGATCTCGTCGTCGGTGACGCCGGTCTCCCGCTTGAGGATGTCGAGGTTCGCCCGGATGCGCTCGGCGGCCATGGTGTTGTCGGACACCAGGTGCCGGGAGGCGAGGGCCTGCGCGACGGTCTCCTGGGGCGGCAGCATCCCGTTGCCGGCCTTCACCGAGAACATCCGGGTGCCGCCGTGGCCCTCGCGCTTGGCCTTGCGCAGCAGGTCGAGTCCGGCCTGCGGGTCGGCGATCCCGATCCGCCAGCCGCGCGGGGTGTCGGCGGGCAGGAACTGCACGAACTCGTCGACGTGCCCGACGTGCAGCCAGGAGGTGTCCAGCAGCAGCGGGTTCTGCAGGCCCTGGGAGCGCAGCAGCGTGCGGATCTCCCGCGAGGGCCGCGCGTTGCCGCTCTCGCGCCGGCCCATGATGATCCGGCCGGCCGGGTAGGAGCGGCCGCCCTGGGTGTACGGCGGGATGGTCTCCAGGTTGCCGAAGGAGTTCAGCGTCTCCCAGCCGCGCATGTCCCGCCCGCGCGCCTGCACCACACCGGTGCCGGGGCCGCGCAGCCTGCTGTACAGCTCCCGCCCGGCGGGCCGGTCCTGCGCCGAGCGCAGCATCACCCGTATCGTCTGCGGGCGCCCGCCGGGCCCGGTCATGCCGACGTACGCCGGCTCGACGAAGTCCTGTGCCCAGACGTCGCCGTACTGGCGGAACTTGACGACCGGCGCGGTCACCCCGGCCGCCTCGACCTGGCGCACCAGGCCCTTGACGAACTGCTGCTGGCTGCGTGCGTAGGAGTCGTTGCCGGGGACCTCGGTGACCAGGACCCGCTGGGTGTTCTGGAGGTTGTGGTGGGTGAGCAGCGGGGCCGCGCGCAGGGTCACCTCGTCGGTGGCGGTGCCGTCCGCGGAGGTGACCGTCAGCCGGATCACCGCGCGTCCGTCCCAGACGCCGCTGTCGCGGATCACGTCCTTGCCCTCGACGCCGAACTCCGCGCCAGCGCGCAGCTCCTGGGCGGTCAGCCGGGTCGCCGTGGTGACCGGTGTCCAGGCGCCGGCGCGCTTGAGGAACACCCTGACGTGCCCGTTGCCGGTGGTCACGCGGACGCTGCCGGTGGCGTCGTCGGACAGGCCGGTGGCGGCCACGGACCGTACCCGGGCCAGGTCGGCGGCGTCCGCAGTGCCGTTGACCTTGCCGTCGGCGGCGTCGTTGCAGCGGGCGAGTGCCGAGTCGGGAGTGCCTGCGGCCGGGGGCCGGCAACGCCGCGAGTCGTCGTCGATGTTGGGCAGGAACAGCGCTCCGCGCCCGACGGACCAGGTGTCCTCGCCCTGTTCGTCCGTGACGCCGGTGAGGTCGACCGTCCCGTCGCGGTCCACGTCCGCCCGCAGGTCGATCCGGGGCGGCTCCGCCGCCTGGGCCGGGGCCTGCGGCGCGAGCACCGCCGTCGCCGCGGTGAGGGCGAGAACCACCCGTCCGGCTTGTCTTGTACGCACCTTGTCGCGTCCTTTCTTCCACGGTTGCCACCGGGGAAGAGGGCGAGGGGACGCGGTGCGTTGTGTACGGATCCGGCCAATCGGCACACGGGTTGTAGCTCACGGCCGGGTTACGGTGCGCTCAACCTCTGGTGTATGACGAGTAAGAGAGCAACCATGGAGCCATGACTCCGGCCCAGCGCGCCCGGGAGTGCCTCACGGTCTGGCCCGACCTCTCTCCGGGTCCGGCCACCTGTGGTACGGGCCATGCGCTTCGCTCCTCGTACGGCGAGATCGTCCACTTCCACACCGGCCACGACGTCGACCTCCATCTCACCGACCGCACCATCGGACGCCTCGCCTCCAACTTCGGGGCCTCCACGGCGATCCGGCTGGTGCCGGGCTCACGCTGGGTGACCGTGCACCTCGACTGCGACGCGGACGTGGATCTGCTGCTGAGCCTCGTGAGCGTCGCCCTCAAGGCCCAGCAGACCGATGTGCCGCGGGCCGCGGCGAGCGGCTGCAATCTGCACCGGGTGACCGTGCTGCCCCGCCAGCCGGCCGCCGCCGCGGAGCCGCTCAGGCGGCGGGCAGGTCGCTGAGGAACGTCGCCGAGGGCACGAAGAACCGCGTGCCGGTGACCGCGCGGGAGAAGTCCAGCAGCGGGTCCGGCCCGGTCTCCGCCGTGCCCAGGTACATCCGCCTCAGCATCGTCTCCGTGATCTCCGGGTCGCGGGCGTAGGCGATGAAGTACGTGCCGAACTCGCCGTGCCCCGGGCGGCCGAAGGGCATCGCTCCGCGCAGGATGCGGCGCTCGTTGCCGTCCGCGTCGGTGAGGGTGTTCACCTTCACGTGGGAGCCGGGGGCGTTGATCTCCAGGTTGGTCAGCTTGGTGCGGCCGATGGCCTGTTCCTGCTCCTCGACGCTGAGCTTGTCCCAGGCGTCCACCTCGTGCAGGTACTTCTGCACGACGGCGTAGCTGCCGCCCTCGAAGCCCGGTTCCTCGACACCGATCAGGGCCGTTTCGGAGGCGACCGGGCCCACCGGGTTCTCGGTGCCGTCCACGAAGCCGAGGAGGTTGCGGGAGTCGAGGTAGGAGAACGCCTGTACCTCGTCCTCGACGGTCACCAGGTCGGACAGTCCCTTGAGGATCTCCGTGGTGAGGGCGAAGCAGAGGTCCTGGCGCTCGGCGCGGATGTGGAAGAGCAGGTCGCCCGGGGTGGACACGGCACGGTGACGCGGGCCCGCGAGTTCGCGGAACGGGTGGAGGGCCGGGGGGCGGGGGGCGCCCGCGGTGATCCGGTCCCAGGCGAGCGAGCCGATGCCCGCGACGCAGGTGAGGCGGGCGGTGGGGTGACCGAAGCCGATGGCTCGCGTCAGGGACGCCAGTTCCGACAGCAGCGTGCGGGTCTGGGGCTCGCCGCCCTCTTTGACGGTGACTATGAGGAACGTCGCCGCGGAGGTGGGTGGGTCCAGGACTGGCTGCGCTTGCGACATACGGTCTCCCTCTGCTGTGCTCGCCGTCTTCGGCATTCCGCCCGGTGTGCCGCCTCGCGGCCTTTCCCCTGGCTACGACCCTAGAGGCGGGCGGGGGCTTTGCGGGAGTGGGGCACGGGGGCGCACCCGTGCCCCGTTCGCTCAGGCGCCCGCGGGGCGGTCCGCCTCCGCGCGCCTGCGCTGCGACCTGTCCGTGAGCGACGGCGGCTGCCACGCGCCGTCCGCGCGGTAGAGGTCGGTGCCCGGGGGCACGATCGCGTCGATCCGGTCCAAGGCCTCGTCGGTCAGGGTCAGTTCGGCCCCGGCGAGCAGCCCCTTGAGCTGGTCCATCGTGCGCGGGCCCAGGATCACCGAGGTGACGGCCGGGTGCACCAGCGGGAAGGCGACGGCGAGTTCGGGGAGGGTGCAGCCGAGGTCGTCTGCCACGGCGACCAGTTGCTCCACGGCCTCCAGCTTGGCCGCGTTCTCCGGCAGGGCGGGGTCGAACCGGCCGGGGGTGAGGGCCGCACGTCCGGAGGACAGGTCGACGGGACCGCCCTTGCGGTACCTGCCCGACAGGAAGCCGGAGGCCAGCGGCGCCCAGGTCAGGACGCCCATGCCGTAGCGGGAGCAGGTCGGCAGGACCGAGCGCTCCACTCCGCGGGCCAGCAGCGAGTAGGGCGGCTGCTCGGTGCGGAAGCGGGGCAGGGCGCGGCGCTCGGCGACATGGTGGGACTCCGCTATCTCCTCGGCCGGGAACGTGGAGCAGCCGAACGTGCGGATCTTGCCCTGGCGCTGCAGATCGCCGAGCACCGCGAGGGTCTCCTCGACGTCCGTCGTCGCGTCCGGGCGGTGCACCTGGTAGAGGTCGATCCAGTCGGTGCCGAGCCGGGTCAGGCTCTCCTCCACGGCGCGGGTGATCCACCGCCGGGAGTTGCCGCTCCTGTTGCGGCCCTCACCCATGGGGAAGTGCACCTTCGTGGCGAGGACGACGTCGTCCCGGCGTCCCTTGAGGGCCTTGCCCACGATGGTCTCCGACTCGCCCGCGGAGTACATGTCGGCCGTGTCGACGAAATTGATGCCCGCGTCCAGCGCGGCGTGGACGACGCGGACCGCGTCCTCGTGGTCGCCGTTGCCGACCGAGCCGAACATCATGGTGCCCAGGCAGTAGGTGCTGACTTCGATCCCCGTGCGCCCCAGTGGGCGATAACGCATGCTCATACGGGGCACGGTAGGCGCTGAAGCGCACTCCAGGTCCAGGGATTTCGGCGTCGGCCGGCCGCCGAGGCGGCCGGGCGGTGCGCCGTACGGCGGTCCCGGCATGCGGCGGGGTGCGCGGCGGACTTCACTGGAGGGGACTCTTCCGCACCCTTGGAGGCGACATGCCGGGTTCCCTGACCCGCCGGGCGGCCGGTGCCGCGCTGGTCCTGCTCGTCGGTACGGCCGTGACGGCCTGCTCGGACGACGACAGCCCCTCGTCGACCGTCAGCAAGGCGGCGTCCGCCGTGCAGTCGGCGGCCTCCGAGGTGGCGTCCGCGGCGTCCCAGATCCCGGAGTCGCTGGCGTCGGCGACCGCGGAGGCGGGGGAGAAGCTGGACGACATCACGGGCGGGGCGGATGTGAAGGGGGACGTGCGGCTGGACGCGCCGCGGACGGATGCCTCCGGCAAGGCGACGGTTGGGGTGAACGCGGACAACACGGCGGGCTCCACGAAGTCCTTCGCGGTGCAGGTGAACTTCACCGACTCCGGGGGCAATCTGCTCGACACGGTGGTGGTCACGGTGGCCGACGTGGCCTCCGGGGAGACGGGTGAGGCGACCGCCACGAGCAACCGTGACCTCTCGGGCCCCGTAAAAACCGAGGTAGCCCGAGCAGTCCGCTACTGACCCACCCCTCTTTCGCGCAGTTCCCCGCGCCCCTGAAAACTCTGCGCAGTTCCCCGCGCCCCTCTAAGCCCGGGCATTCCCCCGCACCCCAAAAGATTGCGCAGTTCCCCGCGCCCCCGGAACAGGCCGTCGTACCCCTGCGGACCGTGCGTGGCTGGTCGCGCAGTTCCCCGCGCCCCTGAGCGGACCGTCGCCTCCAGGGGCGCGAGGAACTGCGCGTCTCTTGGGGGGCGCGGGGAACTGCGCGTCTTTAGGGGCGCGAGGAACTGCGCAATCTTTGAGGGGCGCGAGGAACTGCGCATCTATTGGGGGCGCGGGGAACTGCGCGTCTTTAGGGGCGCGGGGAACTGCGCAATCTTTGAGGGGCGCGGGGAACTGCGCATCTCTTGGGGGCGCGGGGAACTGCGCGAACGGGTGGGGTCAGGGGTGGGCGAGGTGGTGGAGGAACAGGGCCTCCACATGCGCCATGTGCTCGATCTCGCGTGGATCGACGCTCTCGTTCGGCGCATGGATCAGACACCGCGGCTCCTCCACCCCCATCAGAATGATCTCCGCCCGCGGATACGCCGCCGCCAGCACGTTGCACAGCGGAATCGACCCACCCTGCCCGAGGAACGCCAGCGGCTTGCCGTACACCGACTCCATCGCCCTGCCCAGCGCCGCATACGCACGCCCGTCGGTCGCCGCACGGAACGGCGAGCCGGAACTCTCCGTCTCCACGGTCACCCGCGCCCCCCACGGCGCGGCCCCGGTCAGCTGCCTGGAAAGCGCCTCCCGCGCGACACCCACGTCCATGCCCGGCGGCACCCGCAGACTGACCCGGGCACGGGCGGTCGCGGGCACGGCGGCGGCCGAGCCGACCACCGGCGGGCAGTCGATGCCGAGCACGGTGACCGCCGGCCGCGCCCACAGCCGGTCGGCGACCGTGCCGGTGCCGGTCAGACGCACCCCGTCCAGCACCCCGGCGTCCGCGCGGAACTGCTCCTCGTCGTAACCGACGCCGTCCCACACACCCGCGCAGTCCAGCCCGTCGATACGGGTGGCCCCGGTCTCCGGGTCGCGCAGCGTGGCGAGGAGCTGGATCAGCGCGGCCAGCGCGTCGGGGGCGGGACCGCCGAACATGCCGGAGTGGATCTCGCCACGCAGCGTGTCGACGGTGACCACGACATTGGTCAGCCCGCGCAGCGAGACCGTGGCGGTGCCCGTGCCGACCTCGGCGTTGCCGGTGTCGCAGACCAGCAGGGCGTCGGCGGAGAACTGCTCGCTGTGCTGGGTGACGTACTCCTCCAGCCCGCCCGTGCCCTGCTCCTCCGAGCCCTCGGCGACGAACTTGATGCCCACCGGGATGTCGTCGCCGAGCGCCCTCAGTGCGGTGAGGTGCATGACGATGTTGCCCTTGCAGTCGGCGGCACCGCGCCCGTACCAGCGGCCGTCGCGCTCGGTGAGCGTGAAGGGCGGGGTGGTCCAGGCGGCCTCGTCGAGCGGGGGCTGGACGTCGTAGTGGCAGTAGAGCAGGACGGTCGGCGCACCGGGCGGGGGCGGGCGATGGCCCAGGACGGCGTGGCTGCCGTCGGGGGTCTCGGCGAGGTGGACGTCCCTGAGGCCCGCCTCGGCGAAGGCGTCCGCGACCCACTGCGCGGCCCGCCGGCACTCCTCCGGCGGGTACTGGCGCGGGTCGGCGACCGACGGGATGGAGACCAGCTCGGCGAGGTCCTCCTTGGCCCGCGGCATCAACTCCGCGATCTTCTGCGCGAGTTCGGTCATCGTCCGGTCACCGCCTCACCGTGTCGTCGGTCTTCAGGTCGTCGACGTCGTCCTGGACGTCGTCGAGCTTGTCGGGGCAGTACACCGACACCACCAGCAGCTCGGCCGCCACGACCTGGGTGTCGGCGATGACCGGGCGCATGCCGGGGCCGGTGGCGCCGTTGGCGAGGTTGCCGACCTTCCACAGCGCCGAGCGCAGCGCGCTGCCCGGGTCCTCGCAGGCCAGCCCGCCGTCGGTGCCGAGCGCGCGGGCGATGGTGTCGGTGTCGGGGCGCGGGAACCCGGCGTCCTCGAGCTTGCCGGCCAGCTGATTGGCCTTCTTCTGCGCCTCGTTGGTGGCCCGCAGGCTGCTGTACTGGATCAGCCCGATGACGACGAGCGCGACGAGCAGCACGATCGCGCCGATGTAGATCCACTTGTGCTCGGAGGCGAACCGGGTCGGGCTCATGCCTGCTCACCGCCCTCCGTGGTGGTGCGCCAGCTCGGTTTGCGGAACTTCAGGAACGCCCAGGGGATGAGGAATCCGAGGATCCCGAGGCCGCCGCCGACGATCACGACGTACGACAGCACGCTGCTGCCGCCGAACTGCGAGGGCGGTACGAAGCCGATGACGAGCGCGGCGAGGGAGGACAGCAGGCCCACCGCGCACACCAGCGTCAGGGCCGGGACGCGGTAGCCGCGCGGGTGGTCGGGCTGGGACTTCCGCAGCCGGACCGCTGCCGCGAACATCAGCAGGTAGACGATGAGATACACCTGCGTGGTGATGGTGGAGAAGATCCAGTAGACGCTGGAGACGTTCGGGATCAGCGCGTATCCGAGGGCGATGACCGAGGTGACGACGCCCTGGGTGACCAGGATGTTCTGCTGGATGCCGTACTTGTTGAGCTGCTGGAGGAAAGGCGGCAGATAGCCCTCCTGCCGCGAGATCTCCAGCAGGCCCTTGGACGGTCCGGCGAGCCAGGTGAGCATGCCGGCCAGCGAGGCGGAGATCAGCATGATCGCGGCGATCGGGGTCATCCAGCCGATGTGGAAGTACCCGAAGAAGGCCTCGAACGCCTGCATCACACCGGCCGTGAGGCTCAGCTGGTGGGCCGGGACGACCCAGCTGATGGCCAGCGCGGGCAGGATGAAGATCAGCAGCACCAGTCCCATCGCCAGGAACATCGACTTCGGGTACTCCTTCGCCGGATCCTTGAGGGAGGACACGTGCACGGCGTTCATCTCCATGCCGGAGTACGACAGGAAGTTGTTGACGATCAGCACGAGGCTGGCGAGGCCGGTCCACTGGGGCAACAGGTGACTCGCCGTCATCGGGGCGGCGGAGGGGTTGCCCTGGGCGAGGAAGACCATGCCGAGGACGACCAGGAGGGTGCCGGGGATCAGGGTGCCGATGACCAGGCCCCAGCTGGACAGGCCGGCCAGGGCCTTGGTGCCGCGTGAGGACACCCAGACGCCGGTCCAGTACAGGACCATGATGACGATCGCGGTGTAGACGCCGTTGGAGGCGAGCGCGGGGTCGATGACGTAGGCGATGGTGCTGGCCACGAACGCCAGCAGGCTGGGGTAGTAGAAGATCGTCATCGCGAACTGGCACCACACCGCGAGGAAGCCGAGCGGTTTGGAGAGGCCCTCGCTGACCCAGCGGTAGACGCCGCCGCTCCAGCCCGAGGCGAGTTCGGCGGAGACCAGGGCGGTGGGGAGCAGGAAGACGACGGCGGGGAGCAGGTAGAGGAAGACGCAGGCCAGGCCGTAGACGGCCATCGTCGGGGCGGCGCGGAGGCTGGCCACGGACGCGGTCGTCATCAGGGCCAGGGTGAGCCAGGTGAGGGTGGGTGGGGCACCTGCCCTTGCTGTGGCCTGGCCGGTCTTCGCGGTTCCCGCGGGGACGTCCATCGACGCCATCGAGCCCTCCCTCTGCTGGGTCTGACGCTCCCCTCAGCGTCATCTCCCCCCGCACCCCCCACCCCCCGGACGACCCATCCGAGTGACCCAGCTCCGCGCAGTTCCCCGCGCCCCTGAATGCCCCACAGCCATGTGGTGGCTCACGTCGAGTTCCCCCGCGGCCCGCACGTGGCCGTTCGCGCAGTTCCCCGCGCCCCTCAAAAACGCCGCGCAGTTCCCCGCACCCCCGAAAAGATCGCGCAGTTCCCCGCGCCCCTCAAAAGCGTTGCGCAGTTCCCCGCGCCCCTAAAAACAGCGCCGTCCCCCCGCATCTCCGCCGGACGACCGCGGCCCGCCTTCAGGGGCGCGGGGAACTGCGCGAGCAACCACCGACAGTCCCGCACCCGACAACGGACGCAAGCCACCCACCCCCTAGGGGCGCGGGGAACTGCGCGAACGGCCACCGACAGCCCGCGGAAGACAACGCGCGAAAGCCACCCCGCTCCTAAAGGGGCGCGGGGAACTGCGCGAACGGCCACGGACGACCCGCGGAAGACGACACGCACGAGCCACGCCGCTCCCCTCGGCTCCACAGGGCGGCGTCGGGGGCGCCGGGGGAAGGGAAAGGCCGCACCGCGGGTTCACCCGTTCGGCGGCGTTTGGGCGCGCGGCCGACGAGAAAGGCCCGTCCAATGGAGAGAGCACCGTCTCGCGGGGCGACGACCGCGGACGGCCCGACGAGGGGACGACACCATGACCGACGCACCCCCGCCCTTCACCGAGCGGGACTACGCCGAACGGATGGCGCGCGCCGCGCACGACGCGGCCGAGGCGGGCCTGGCGGGACTGCTGGTGACGCCGGGGCCGGACATGGTCTGGCTGTGCGGGTACCAGCCGACCGCGATCACCGAGCGTCTCACCCTCCTCGTCCTCACCCCCGAAGCCGAACCCCGCCTGCTGGTGCCCGCGCTGGAACGCCCCGACGCCGAGGCCGCGTCCGGCACGAGCGCGCTGCGCATGACGGACTGGCGCGACGGCCAGGACCCCTACGCGGCCGCGGCCGGCCTGCTGCGCCCCAGCGCCCGCTACGGCGTCTCCGACTCGGCCTGGGCGCTGCATCTGCTCGGCCTCCAGGAGGCCCTGCCGATGACGTCGTACCGCGCCCTGACCATGGCCCTGCCGATGCTGCGCGCGGTGAAGGACGAGCACGAGGTGGCACGGCTGGCGGCGGCGGGCGCGGCGGCCGACGCCACGTACCGGGAGCTGCTGTCGCTGCGCTTCGCCGGGCGCCGGGAGACCGACGTGGCCGCCGACCTGGCGCGGCTGCTGCGCGAGCACGGCCACGAGCAGGTCGACTTCACGGTGGTCGGCTCCGGGCCGAACGGCGCCAACCCGCACCACGAGGCCGGAGACCGGGTCATCGAGGACGGCGACATGGTCGTCCTGGACTTCGGCGGCCTGCTGGACGGCTACGGCTCGGACACCACCCGCACGGTCCACGTGGGCGAGCCCACCGGCGAGGAGCGCCGCGTCCACGGCATCGTCGAGGAGGCCCAGCAGGCGGCGTTCGAGGCGGTACGGCCGGGCGTGGCCTGCCAGTTGATCGACCGGGTGGCCCGCGCGGTGATCGAGAAGGCGGGCTACGGCGAGTACTTCATCCACCGCACCGGCCACGGCATCGGCGTCACCACGCACGAGCCGCCGTACATGGTCGAGGGGGAGGAGCAGCCTCTCGTCCCCGGCATGTGCTTCTCCATCGAGCCCGGCATCTATCTGCCCGGCCGGTTCGGCGTCCGTATCGAGGACATCGTGACGTGCACCGAGGACGGGGGCCGCCGTCTGAACGACACCGACCACGCGATGGCGCTGGTGAACTGAGTCCCGTTCGGCCGCCGGGGCCTCATCTGCCCTCCGCCCGCGCCAGTTCCCTGCTGACCGCCGCCTCCCCGCGGCCCAGCAGGGCCTTCTCCAGGCTCCGGTCGTCCTTGCGGGAGAACCGCTCGGCACCGGCCACCTCCTCCTCCGTCAGGACGCGCCCGCACCACTCGCCGCGGCCCGCGACCCCGTCGTCGAACGGCACGGCGGCGCCCTCGCCGAGGACGGTCCAGCCGCCCTCGTCCCAGCGCAGGGCGAGGAGGTAGGCGTGGCCGGTCTCCAGGCGCGGGGCGTCACCGCTGTTCGCCTCGATCCGCTCGCCGGTGGCCCTCGGAACCCGCCAGCCCGGGGCGACCATGTCGAAGTCGCGGCCGATCGCGCGGCGGGGGCGTTCGGTGCTCCACAGGACACCGTCGGTGCGGAAGGAGACCAGGCGGTCGACGGTGTACGCCACCGGGCCCTCGGCGTAGTCCTGGCGTCCGGTGTCCCGTTCGCCGGCCGGTGAGGCCACCACCACATGGTCGGCGTACGTCACCCAGTCCCCGGCCGTCTGCGAGGGCCAGGGCTCGCTGCCGTAGCCGCAGCCGACCACGGTGGTCAGGCCGGGGCGGCCGAGGACGACGGCGGCGGCGACCGTCGCGAACGCCAGCGCGGCCACGGCCGGTCGCGCCACGTCACGGTGAGTGAATGGTGTCGAGCGCACGGCTGTCGGGTCCCCCGTATCCCTGGCGGTCCGGAGGAGCTCCTGGCTCCCGCGGCCGGTCCTGCCGGGGGTTCCCCTGTCGACGTCCCCCCGCGGCGACGTCGTCACCGAGGACCAAGACGATCAAAACGGCCCAGTGGTGGCAGCCGGCCCCGAACCGGCCCGTTGCCCAGCCCTCGCTCAGCCTTCCACCGTCGACAGGTACAGCTCGACGTAGCGCTGCACGTCCACGTCCAACGCCACGTCGATCAGGGCCTGTTCGCGGCCACCGCCGTGGATCTCGGCCTCGCCGGGGCGGGGGCGGCGGTCGACGACGGTCTGGCCGCGGGTGGGGCCGGGGGCGAGGGAGACCTCGACGGGCAGCAGGCGGGTGGTGAGGCCGGCCGGGTCGGCGACCGCGCACACCGCGCCCGCGTCGCCGATGCCGCCCGCCGGGTCGTCGCCGTCCTCGTCGGGGGTGGCGGGGCGGTGGGACAGCAGCTCGCCCGCCAGCCGTGCGCCCGGCTCCTCGCTCGCCCGCAGCCGTCGTACGTCCGGGCCGGGGACCAGGACGCGCTGGAAGACGTCCAGCCCGTACATGGTGATCGGCACGCCGGCGGTGAGCAGCATCGCGGCCGCCTCCGGGTCGTGCCAGACGTTGAACTCGGCGACCGGGGTGGCGTTGCCGCAGGCCACGGCGCCGCCCATGAAGACGATGCGCTCGATGTTGCGGGTGACCTCCGGGTGGGTGCGCAGCAGCAGCGCGATGTTGGTCAGCGGAGCGGTGGGGACGAGGGTGACCGGGCTCGGGGACGCGAGGATCTCGCGGCGCAGCAGGGTGACGGCGTCCAGGTCGACGGCGGTCCTGGCCGGTGCGGGCAGGCCCAGGTCGCCCATGCCGTCCTCCCCGTGCACGTGGCGTGCCGAGCGGGGTGGCTCCAGCAGTGGCCTCGCGGCCCCTCTGGCGACGGGGATGTCGGGGGCGCCGGCCTGCTCCAGCACGACGAGGGTGTTGTGGACGACGCGGTCCACGTCGGTGTTGCCGGCGACGCAGGTGACTGCCCGCAGGTCGATTCCGGGGTGGCGTACGGCGAACAGCAGCGCGAGTGCGTCGTCCACGCCGGTGTCGCAGTCGATGATCACCGGAACCCTCAGCCCACCCACAATCCCTCTCCTCCCACCATCACACCCCCCATTCCCCCACACCCCACCCTCCCCCGCACCCCAAAAGGCCTTGCGCAGTTCCCCGCGCCCCTCCCTTTTGGGGGCGCGGGGAACTGCGCGAACGGCCACGACGGGGCCGCACCCGACAACGCACCTCCCAAGGGGCGCGGGGAACTGCGCAAAGCTTTTAGGGGCGCGGGGAACTGCGCGAACGGGTACGGGCCAGCCGCACTGGGCCACGTGGGCGGCCACCCGCCGTCGGCGGCGTACCCCAGCCGGAGGCGAAGCCGCTCACCCGGACGGGTCGCCGCGCTGGTGGCCCGGCCAAGGCGGTGGTGCCGTTGATCCAAAGACGCCGCAAGTCCCCCCGGAGGCACCCCCGATGACCCGCCGACTGATCCCGCACACCCTCCTGGCCTCCCTGCTGGGCACAGCCCTGGCCGCAACGGCCTGCACCACCCCCACCCCCGACACCCCCCCGAAAAAACCCGCGGCGCCCACCTCCGCCCAAGCCACGAACCCACCCGCCGCCAAACCCCCCGCCCTGACGACGGCCCAGGCCCAGGCCGCCCTGATCACCGAGGCGGACCTGGGCGAACCCTGGGCACCGACACAGGGCGCGGCGACCTGGCGGGACGCGTTCCTGAAGGCGACGGCCACGCAGCCGGACTGCGGACGCCTGCTGGACGCGCTGTACACGGACGAACTGCTCGGCGCCCCGGCCCGCGCGGCGGTCGGCCTGGACGACGGCTGGGACGAGGCCCAGCTGCGCCACCAGGTCACCGCGAGACCCCCCGCCGAACTGGACCGGGCACTGACCTGGCTGGGCGCCCTGCCGCAGAAGTGCGGCCGTTTCACGGCGACCTCCTCGCGCGCCACCCAGCTGTCGGTGACGGTCGACGAGATCGCGCTGCCGGAGGTGGGGGACGCGCGTCAGGGCCTGCTGGTGACGGTCAGCGAGGAGAGCGACGGCGAATGGGTCACCCTGACCGTGCTCGCGGCGGCGGTCAGGGTGGGCGAGGACGCGTTCACGGTCACCACCGGCGGCCTGGGCGAGGTACCGCCCGAGGCGCTGGAGGCGGCGCTGCACCTCGGCGCGCAACGGCTGGCGGAGGTCCGCCGCCAGGGCCGCGTCCAGGTCTGACGCGTCACAGCGGAGGCTGGGCGGGCGCGGGCCCCAGGGTCGTGGTGCCCGGGGCCGTGCGATGGCCGAGGCCGGTGCGGTAGGCGTCGAGGGCGGCCTCGACCCGGCCGGTGCGCCGCAGCAGGTCCCCGAGCAGCCGGCACAGATCGGCGAGATCCCCGGCCGCCCCGGCCCGTTCCAGCAGGCTCAGCGCGCGGACGTAGTGCTCCTCGGCGGCCTCGGTGTCCCGGGCGTCCTCGGCGATGATGCCGAGCAGCCGGTGCGCGGCGGCGGCGTGCACGGCACCCCGCTCCGAGGACAGGTCGCCGAGCACCGTGCGCAGCAGCTCCCCGGCCTCCTCGGAGCGCCCGCGCCGGTGCAGCACGTCGGCCAGCTCCACGGCGACCTGGCTGCTGTAGAGGGCGGACCGCTGCGAGGCGAGCATCTCCTGCGCGGCCCGCAGCTCGGCCTCGGCCTTCTCCAGCTCGCCGTTCTGGGCGCAGACGTAGCCGCGCATCCAGTGACAGTTGGCCAGCTCGGTGCGAATCTTCAGCTGCCGGTACATCTCGGCGGCCTTGGCCAGTGAGGCGTCCGCCTCGGCGACCCGGCCCTCGGCCAGCAGCGTCCGGGCGACCGACCGGTGCATCCGGGCCACCAGCGCGGGATCGCCCGCCCGCGGGGCCAGCGCGAGCGCGAACTCGGCGGCCTGCGCGGCACGGGCGTGCGCGCCCATGTCCATGTACGGGGCGATGACCCCGGTGTAGAGCAGCAGCAGGGCGTCCGGATCGTGCAGTCCGCCCCGGTTCAGCTCGTCGAGGGTGGACTCCAGGAGGTAGACGGCGTAGCGGAGTTCACCGGCGAGGTAGTGGGCGACCGCGCGGCCTCTGAGCGCCGGTACCCGCGCGGGCAGCGGCCGCCCGCCCAGCACCTGCTCGGCGCGTTCGAAGTGCTCGCGGGCGGCGACGATGTCCCCGGTGTCCAGGCCGCACTCGCCGAGTCCGAGCAGGGCGGTGGCCTGCTCCTCCACCAGGGCGTGCGACCCGGCCTCGGCCAGCAGCGCGGTGTAGAGCGCGGCTGCCTCGTCGGCCTCGCCCTCGGCCAGGGTGCGCTGGGCCTCGGTGAGCCGCAGCCGCAGATCGGTGGCGAGCCGGGCGGGGCGCCCCGTGGCGAGCTCCTCGAAGCCGACGCCGAGGCGCTCGGCGAGATGACGCAGGGCGTCGTCGGAGGGCCGCACGCGCCCGGCCTCCAGGGTGGAGATGTACGCGGGCGTGTACGCGGGTTCGGCCAACTGCTTCTGGGTCAGCCCGCGTTCACGGCGCAGTTGCTGCACACGGCGACCGATGGTCTCGGGATCGTCCCGCTCAGGCATGTGGCTCATCATGCCAGCAAGTGCGCTTATCACCACTCCCCTTGACGATCAAGCGGCCCCAACTCTCCTTCCACCCTTGTGCGTTGTCCCCGTCGCCCCCTAACTTAATCAGCCACTTAAGCACAGTTAATCGACTGCTTTCGAGGGGTTGCGGTGACCGGAGACGCAAGGAAACGCTGGCTGACCTCGCTCGGCGCGGGACTGGCGGCGACGGCGGCCCTGCTGGCGGCCGGCTCGGCCCCGGCCGCCCAGGCCGCGCCCAGCGGCGAGACCCGCCCACAGGTCCGCCCGCAGGTCCGGGCGGAGACCCACGAGGTGGAGTACTTCGCGGGCCCGAACGCCCGGCCCCGCCACATCGAGGTACGGGACAGCGCCCATCGCACGGCCGCCCCCGCCACCACCGCACCGGTGACACCGCTCCAGCGGACCGGCCCCACAAGCGCCCGCCTGGACCTCGTCGTCATCGGCGACGGCTACACCGCCTCCGAGCAGGGCGACTTCACCGAGGACGCCCGGCGCTCACTGGACACGATCCTCGCGATCGAGCCGTACCGCAGCTACCGCGGACTGTTCAACATCTGGCTGGTCGAGGCCGCCTCCCCGGTCTCCGGCGTCTCGGGCGACCCCACCGCCGACGTCACCCGCGACACCGCCCTCGGCTCGTACTTCTTCTGCGAGGAGATCGAGCGCCTGCTCTGCGTGGACACCGACGCGGTGACCGGCCTGGCGAACCGCGCCCCGGCCGCCGACATCGTCTTCGTGATCGCCAACTCCACGAAGTACGGCGGCGCGGGCTACACCTTCACCACGCCCCCGGACGGCGCGACCTACCGGGGCATCGCCACGATGTCCTCAGACAACGAGCGCTCCTACCTCATCGGCGCGCACGAACTGGGCCACTCCATAGGCAATCTGGCCGACGAGTACCAGTACGCGGGCTACGGCGCCTACCCCGAACCCGAGGCCCCCGACATCAACCTCTCCACCCACCGCGACCTCGGCACGACCAAATGGTACCGCTGGGTGGGCGAGCAGGACCCGACCGGCTCGGCCGTCGGCACGTACGAGGGCGGCGGGTACTACGAGACCGGCGTCTTCCGCCCGACCGACACCTCGATCATGCGGACGCTGACCTCGACGGAGTTCAACCTCGTCGGCCGCGAGGCGATGATCGCCGGCTTCTACGCCCACGCCGACACGCTGACGTCCCGCACCCCGACCTCGGCCCCCATATCCCGGGGCACCCGCCTCACCGTCGGCCTCGCCCCGCTCACCGGCCTGGCCGCACCCCGCCTCACCTGGTACGTAGACGGCAAGCGCGTCGACCGCGCGACGAACGACCTCTCGGTCACTCCGGCCGAACTGGGCGTCCGGGGCCGCGGCCCGCACACCATCAGGGCCACGGTCACCGACAGGTCGGCGTCCCTGCGCGACCCGTCGGCACTCGCGTCCGCGGCCAACTCCCTGACCTGGCTGCTTCGCTGACGCCGGAGTCCCGGTGGAGTCCGGCCGGAATTTCCCTCTTCCGGTCGGGCTCCGGAACCCCCTAGGTTGGGGAGCGCATTAAGGGGGCTTAACCCGTCGCTGTATTGCGAGGTTGCCGTGCTCTACCGCTCCACCGAACGCTACGGACGCCCACCGGCGCGGCTCGCGCGCGCGTTCGCCGCCGCGATCGTCGCCGCGGTCGCGCTGATCACGGCCGCGAGTGCCGTCCCGGCGCGGGCGGCCTCAGTCGACCACGGAGTCCACGAAGGCGTGCCAGGCCTCGCGGGAGAGTGACAGGGTGCCGTGAGCGGGGTTCTTGGAGTCGCGCACGGCGACGGCATCGGGCTTTTCGGCGACTTCCAGGCATTCACCGCCGTTGCTTCCGCTGTACGAAGACTTACGCCACTGGGCGCGCGTCAGTTTCTGGCTGCTTCCCATAGCGTTCCTCCATCACGCGTGTGATCAAAGCCCGAGACTCCCTCGGAGAGAGTGCCTCGGCCTGGAGGCGAGCGTAACCGACCGAACGCGCCTTGATGACTTCCGGGTTGGCCGTCATGTGGCCCTCGTCGTAGCGATCGGTGTAATGCAGATCCGGGTGGTTGTCGAAGCGCAGGAGGGTGAAGGAGCCCATCATTCCGGTGTGCTCCCCGACGGAGAAGGGCAGCACCTGCAACTCCAGCCACGGGTTGCCGAAGAGGTTCAACAGGTGAGCGAGTTGCCCCCGCATTACCTCAGCGCCACCAATCTCTCTGTACAGCACAGCTTCATCCAGTACCGTCCACAGCACCGGCGGCTGCTGGCGCCGCAATGCGCGCTGGCGTTCCAGCCGTGCGGCGACCATCTCGTCGAGCCGCTCGCCTTGCTCCACACCCAGGACCGCTCGCGCATACTCCTCCGTCTGAAGGAGTCCGTAGACCAGTTGACACTGGTACGTAGAGATATAGGTTGCTTTCGCCTCCAACTCGGCAAACGGCTGAAACCAACTCGGCAACTGACTCCGCAGAACCAGCCCCACCAGCCGCGAGAAGAACCCGTCGGTCATCAACGCCGCGTCCACCCGTTCGGCGAACTCCCTTTGCGGAACTTTCGCGGCCGTCTCGATCTGGCCGATCAAAGACCCCGTACAGAAGAGAACGCCGCCCAGCTCCTTCAGCGTAAGTCCCGCTTCCTCCCGCTTTCTGCGGAGCTCATAGCCGAAGTAGTCCAACGGCGAGGCGTTCGGGTCGAGTTCGCGCACGTGAACCATGTAGCCCAGCGTAACGAGACAACTCCCCTGAGTTCACGGGAATCCCAGAAATTCTGTTGCCCGACGCTCCCCCGAGGGATTCGATGTCAGCGTCATCATTTACTCTTCGCTCAATCGCCACACGCGGCACACAGAGCGCGCACAACGGCCGCTCGACAACCGCCGCGAGGCCCACCTTTCTTTTGTTCCGGGGGGAACCAGCGTGCGCATCCGCACTCTCCCGGCCGCCACCGCCCTGGCGGTCCTCTTCAGTTCCGCTGTCCTCACCTCGACGCCCGCCATCGCCGACACGGACCGGCCGGTCGCCGTGAAGGACGCCGACGACAGCGTCGTGGACGGCGTCCACCAGCACATCTTCTTCAGCGACCGGTACGAGAACCGGATCGTCGTCACCAACTACTCCGGCACGGTCCTCAAGACGTTCACCGGTCTGCCCGGCGTCCGCGACATGGTGCTGACGCCGGACGCCAAGACGCTGTACGCGGCCGTGCAGGGCGCCGACAAGATCGTCGCCATCGACACCGCGTCACTCGCCCTCACCGCCGAGTACCCGACGGGCACCGGCACCGTCCCGTCCACCGTCGCGTACACCGAGGGCACGATCTGGTTCGGCTACGGCGACGGGTGGGACTCCGGTCTCGGCGCGGTCGACCTGATCCCGAAGACGCCTCCGACGCCGGAGCCGACGGTGACCCCGACGCCGACGGACACTCCGACAGAGCCGACCGAGCCGCCGACGCCCACCGACACCCCGACGGACCCGCCGTCACCGACGGACACCCCGACCGAGCCGACGGACCCGCCGTCACCGACGGACACCCCGACGGAGCCCACCGAGACCCCGGCTCCGACGGACACCGAGACGCCGACCGAGACCCCGGACCCGACGGACCCCACGGACCCCCCGTCCGAGCCGCAGGCCCTGGCCGCGCAGGCCGAGGGCGACGACGTGGCGCCCACCGTCCGTCTCGGCCTCGACGGCGGCTACAACTGGTCCACCCCGCCCATGCTCTACGCCGACCCGGACAACGCGGGCACGCTCGTCGCGCTCGACGGCGGCATCAGCTCCGCGCCGATCGTCGTCTACGACGTCGCCACGGGCACCCCGGCGATCCTTCGCTCCGCCACTCCGGGCGGCTTCCACCGCGACGCCGCGCTCACCCCGGACGGCCAGTCCATCGTGGTCGCCGGCCCCGGCTCCCGCGCGGTGACCGAGTACAAGCTGTCCGACCTGTCCGTGGTGCGCACCTACCCCACCAAGGACCAGCCGCTGATGGTCGACGTCGCGCCCGACGGCACGGTCGCCGCGACCGTCCGCGACGTGGACGACCTCGGTGACACGTACGTCTTCAGCGGTGGCCCGGCGGGGCCCGCCAGCGTGCGCAACCTGACCCACCAGTGGATGCCCGAGTGGGGCCACCAGCTGAACTGGTCCACCGACGGCACCAAGCTGTTCGTGCTCACCGGGAACAGCGACAGCACCCGCTTCCGCCGTATCGACGAGCCGCGCAAGTACCCGACGACGGCGACGGTCAACGTCCCGACGACGGCCCCACGTGCCAAGCCCCTCACGGTCAGCGGCACGCTGGTCTCCGCGTCCAGGCTGCCCGCGGGCACGCCGCTCACGGTCGTGCGCACGGACATGGAGTCCCCGAACGGCAAGTCCCTGGGCACCAAGCTCCTCGGCACCGGCGGCAAGTTCTCCTTCACGGACACCCCGCTCTCCGGCGCCCGGGTCAGCTACAAGGTGACGTACGCCGGCGACACCACCCACCTCGCCGCCTCCGCCACGGACAGCGTCGAGGTCTCCCGGGCCACCCCGTCGCTGACGCTGAACAACAACGGCAGGGTGTACTCGTACGGCGCGGACGTGCGCTTCACCGCGCACCTCGGCACCACGTACAAGAACCGCAAGGTCGAGATCTGGGCCGACCCGTTCGGCGCCGACAAGCCCAACCGTCTGGTCAGGTCCGGCACGGTCAACTCCAGCGGCAACCTCTCGGTCGTCCTGGACATGACCCGCGACGCGCGGATCACCGCTCGGTTCGCGGGCGACTCCCGCTACAAGCCGCGCTCGGTGAGCAGCACGGTCGGCGCCAAGGTGCGGGTCTCGCTGGGCCTCACGGGCTACTACAAGAAGCAGGCCGTGTGGGGGCAGACCTACCACTACTACAAGAAGAACAGGAACCCGCTGTTCACCACGGTCATGTCCCGGTACCCCGGCCGTCAGCAGAAGCTGGCGTTCGAGATCTACTACCAGGGCAAGTGGTACGACGCGAACAGCTACTACTTCGAGCTGAGCTCCACCGGTGTCTCCAAGGTCGAGCTGCTCGGCCCGCACGAGACCGGCTGGCGCCTGCGGGCCCGCTCGTCGTACATCAACGGCTCCTCGGGTGACTCGGTCAACTCCACCACCCACGGCGCCTGGAAGTACTTCTACTTCACGAACTGAACCGCGGCGGGCGGCGGCACCACCGGCTCCAGCCGACTGAGCCTCCCGCGCACGTCCTCCAGGGCGCCCTGTCTGCGGCCGGGCACCCTGGAGCGCAACTCCGCGAGCGCGGGTCCGAGTTCACGGGCCCGCGCTCCGTCGTCGATACGGCCCCACTGGTGGTGGGCGCGGTCGGCCGCCGCCTCTACGGCCGGCGCGTCCGGCGCCTGCCCGGCCGCGAGCCGCGCGGCGGCGACCGCCAGCCAGGTGCGGCAGCTGCGCACCGGGTCCCCGGCCAGCATCGCCAGATCGGCCCGCACCTCCGTCCAGTGCAGCGCCTCCGCCGACCCGGGCCCGTGCGCCCGTACGGCCGTCTGCTCCCACCCGGATGCCAGCGCGTCGGCCTCCGCGTGCCGCCCGGCCCGTACGGCGTCGGTGAGCGCCAGGTGCGGATCACCGGGGGCGGCGGGCGCGGGCGCGGTCAGCACCGTCCCGACGGTCTCGCCCTCGGCGGCCACCCGGGCGAGCGCCTCCTCGTGCAGCCGCTCCAGCGGCGGCCGAAGACCACTGCGCAGCACGGTCGCCACGGCCCTCATGTACGAGGGCCGTGCCACGGTCCGTCTGCCCGGCGGCGGGGCGAGCCGCCCGTACACCGCCGTGCCGCGGCCGCAGTCCAGCGGGTGCTCCCCGAGCCGCTCCCAGGTCTCGGCGTCCGCGTGCAGATCGAGGACCAGGGTCGTGGTCCCGGGCGTCCGCAGCCGCAGCTCCTCCCGGAACCAGTGCCAGGGCAGGGCCGTGTAGCGCACGGTCGCAGGGGTGGTGCGGGCGAGGGCCAGATGGGGCAGGTGCTGACGGCGGTCGAGCTGGAGCTGGCCGCTGACGAACACGGTGAGCGGGCCCGGGGCGGCCGCGGCGGCGCGCAGCCGGGTCAGCACGGCCTGCGGGTCCAGCGGGTCGGCGAGTTCGACGACGTTCGCGGTGTCCGTGCCCGCGAGCACGGCGGGCGCGACGGCCGCGAGGACCGGCAGCACCGAGGCCGCGTCCACGAGTCTGCCCCGGCCCACCGGTGAGGCCGCGAGCAGCAGCACGGTTCCGGGCATGGTCGCCTCCCTGTAGATCACGTACCGGTTCCACACCGTAACGGGTCGCGACACAGGGCGTTCGCGGCGAGGCTCCTACCTCAGCCGCCGTACCGCGAACACCGTGGTGTCGTCGGCCAGTCTGCCGCCGCAGTGACGCAGCGTCCCGTCCCGGACGAGGACCACCAGGCGGCGGGGCTCCACGGCCCGGAGGTCGGCGGCCACGGCCCCCTCGACCTCCTCGCCGAGCGGGTAGAAGACGCCGTGCCGGTCGCGGGCCTCGGTGACGCCGTCGGTGGTCATCAGCAGAGTCTCACCGGGGCCGAGGGGCACGCGGTTGACGGGCGGCGGGCCGGCCCTGAGGCCGAGCTCGGCCAGGCCGAGGGGGAGGGTGTCGCCGGGCGGCAGGGCGCGTACGCCCTGGGGGCCGACGATCAGCGGGGGGTCGTGGCCGAAGACGATCACGTCGACCGTGTCCGGGGCGTCGTCGGGGAAGCCGAGCAGGACCGCGGTCGCGAAGCGGTCGCCCTCCGGGTCGCCGAGGGCCGCGAGGCGGGCGCGGTGGCGGATCATCCGGATCTCCAGGCGGTCGGCGACCGTGCACAGGTCCGCCTCGTGGTAGCCGGCCTCGCGGAACGTGCCGAGCAGCGCGGCCGCCACGTCCACCGCGGCCAGGCCCTTGCCCTGGACGTCCCCGAGGAACACACGGGTGCCGTGCGGGCCGGGCTGGATGTCGTAGAAGTCGCCGCCGACGCGGGCGTCGGTGTCGGCGGCGAGGTGGACGAAGGCGTGGTCGAGGCCGCCGAAGCCGGGCGGCAGCGGGCGCAGCACCGTGCGGCGGGTGGCGTCGGCGATGTCCCGCATGTGCACCATGCGGCGCTCGCCGCGGACCCGGACCGCGCAGGCGGCCATGGCGAGGATGCCGCCGAGCGCGGCGAGCACGAAGTCGGCCATGCCGGCCTGGTACTGGCCGGGCAGCGCGGTGTCGGCGAGCAGGTAGACGGCCGGGGCGAGCACGGCGTAGACGACGGTGCCCCACAGTCCGCAGATCGCGGCGGCGATGCCGGGCACCAGCACCAGCCAGGAGATGATCCGGAAGTCGCGGGGGGTCCGGTAGTCGACGGCGACGATGGCGACGAGCAGGATCAGCGGGGGGATCCAGGCGACGCTGCGGTCGCCGATGCGCAGGAGCTCGTGGCGGTGCACGGCGTCTCTTCGCCCGGGCCGGGGATACCGGTCGAGCAGGCGCCGCCCGCCGTCACCGCTCACCGCCCCAGCGAAACACGCCCCCGCACCCCCCGCATCCCGCGACCGCGGGCGACGGTGACTTTCCCACTTACTTCTGTGCATCACTTCTGTGCATGGGCATGTGCGGGTGATCGTGGGCTGGTCGCGCAGTTCCCCGCGCCCCTTAAAGGTGCGCGAGCGCCCTCGGAGGCGCGAGAAGCTGCACCTTTCCAGAAGCGCGGAGAACGACGGGGTTTCCGCTTGGGGGCGCGGGCAACGGCGCAAGCCTTTGAGGGGCGCGGGGAACTGCGCAAGCTTTTAGGGGCGCGGGGAACTGCGCAAGCTTCTAGGGGCGCGGGGAACTGCGCAGGCCTTTGAGGGGCGCGGGGAACTGCGCAGGCCTTTGAGGGGTGCGGGGAACTGCGCGGACGGGCACGACGGGGCCGCACCCGACGACGCACCTTCCCGGGGACGCAGGCGACAGGCGCATCGAGTTGCCTTCGGGGCTTCGTAGGTGTGCTCTGGTAGGCGAGGAGAGAGGAGTGCTCTCATGGCTCACGCGGCACCCACACCCACGGGCTACAACGCGGCCGGACTCCCCGACGTGTTCAGCGTCCGCACACACAAGATCATGCACTGGGCCCTGCCCATAGGCCTAGGCCTCGTGTACGGCTACTGGGTCGCGGCCATCAACCGCGACGGCGGCCCGGTAACCGGCTGGAACGTCCTGCTCGGCTTCGCCAGCACCGCCGCGTTCGCCCTGGCCTGGATCGCCGTACGGGCGGTGGCCCCCCTGATGATGCGCGAGCTGCACGCGGTGCTCTGGGCGGCGTTCTCGGGCTGCGCCTTCGGCTTCCTGTACTCACAGACCGGCGAGTCCATCGTGCGCTCGGTCATGATGTCGCTGTGGGTGACGGCGAGCGTGTTCGCGGTGGTGTTCTACCGCTACTACACGCACGAGGACGCCGAGGGCCATCGCGTCTCCTGACCCCGTCCACCCCGTCCGGCTCCGGAGAGAGCCGTGGACCCCGGCGGATTCGCCGGGGTCCACGTTTCCCTCATCCCTCCACTCACCAGGTGACCGGGACTCAGTCCCAGCCGCCCGACGAGGCTCCGGAAACGCTCCAGCTCCATGAGCCGGACACGCTCCACGACCCGGATCCGGTACCGGTGCCGGTGCCGGTGCCGGACACGCTCCACGACGAGGAGCCCGAGGCGCTCCAGGAGTCGTTCCAGAACGGGTCGTCCCAGTTCGTCCACTCGCCGTCCTTCCATCGCGGACAGGGGTCCGCGCAGGTCGGCACGTGATGGCGGTCGGTCTCGACGAAGGCCGCGGTCGCCCACGCCTGGGCGCCGACGAGCCAGTACCAGTACGGGTTTCCGTTGACGCTCTGTCCGATGACCTTGCACTGGACGCGGTCCGGGCTGCCCGGTGAGAGCGAGCCGACGACCGGTGCGTGGGTGGTGGGTGCCTGCCTCAGATTGAGGTCGGTCCGGGAGACGACTGTGCCCCAGATCGGATCGTGCGATCCGTCGCCGGGTGCGCCGAGCTGTCCGTCGGCGTACGCCGGTGGGGTCGCCGCTGCCGCCAGGGTGCCCGCCGCCGCGACGGCGAGGGTGCCACCCGCGAGCAGGGCCGCGGTCAGGGTCCGCAGGGCCGGAGTGGTGCGCATGATCGACCTCCTTTCCCCAGAACCAGGAAACACCCGTTCGGGTGAACCCTCCACCGGAGGCGGGAACGCCCAGTTGGGAGCGCGTTCGAGGGTGTTCGAGGGCTTCCGGGAAAGCCCGTCCGGCATATGCCAGAACCCCGGCACCCGTACGGCCGCGCCCCGCTCGCGCCGCCCCCGGGGCGGGACTTGGCTTGAAGACGTGTCCCCCCGCGTACGAACCGCCCTCTCCGCCGCCCTCGTCGGCCTGGCCTGTCTGCTGCTGCCGTTCGGCACGCTGGCGGCCTGGGCGGCGTACGGGCTGGCGGACACGGGCCGTTACGTCCGCGCGATGGGGCCGCTGGCCGAGGACCCGGCCGTGCAGGACGCCGTCGCGGACACCGTCGGGGACGGCCTCGCCCGGGAGACCGGCACCGGCATAGCCCGGTCCTATCTCCGTGACGCCGTACGGTCGTTCGCCGGCACCGCGGCCTTCCGCGCGGGCTGGGACCAGGCCAACCGGTCCGCGCACGACGCCGTGCTTCGCGCCCTGCACGGCGAGGGCACCGGCCCGGTCACCGTGGACATCGCGCCGGTCACCGCCCGGGTGAAACACCAACTGACGTCCGAGCACGTGCCGTTGGCCCGGCGCATCCCGGTCGAGCACCGGGAGGTGGCCGTACTGCCGGCCGCCGAACTGAACGGTATGCGGAAGGGGTTGCGGGTGCTGGAGATCGCCGCGTTCTGGCTGCCGCTGAGCGCGGCCGTACTCGCCGTCGCCGGGATCGCGGTGGCCACCTGCCGCCGCCGCGCGGTCACCGCGACCGCCCTCGGCACCGCGCTCGGCGGCGCGCTGCTCGGGGTCGCGGTGGCCGTGGGGCGGCATCTGACCGTGACCGGTCTGCCCGCCGAGGTCTCCTCGGCCGCGGCCGGGGCCGTCTACGACGCCCTGACCGGGACCCTGCGCACGGTGTCCTGGCTGCTGCTGGCCCTCGGCCTCGCGGTCGCCGGGCTGACCTGGCTCACCCGTTACGCGGACCGGGTCCGCCCCGGGCGACGGCGGCGAGCGTCCGCAGCGCCCGTGCCAGATCGTCCCGAGGCGCCGACGCGAGCCCGAGCCTGACGGCGTCCGGGGTGCGGCCGGGGCCGACGGCGAAGGCCGGTCCCGGGGTGACGGCGATACCGTGCGCGGCGGCCGCCGCGGTGAAGGTGTCCGCCCGCCAGGGCGCGGGCAGCTCCCACCAGGCGTAGTAGGCGTGCGGGTCGGACCGTACGGCGAAGCCCGCCAGTTCCCCGGCGACCAGCCGCTGCCGTGCCGCCGCGTCCGCCCGCTTGGCCTCGGCCAGCCGCTCCACCGTGCCGTCCGCGATCCACCGCACCGCCGCCTCCAGCGCGAACCGGGGCGCGCCCCAGCCGCCCGACCGCAGCGCCGCCGACACCAACTCGGTCCGGCCGGGCGGTACGACGAGGAAGCCCGCGGTCAGCCCGGGAGCCACCCGCTTGGACAGGCCGTCGACGACATGTGTGAGGTGCGGCGCGTACGCGGCCAGCGGGGTGTCGCCGGGCCGCAGGAACGACCAGATCCGGTCCTCGACGACCGGCACGCCCAACTCGTCCACCCTGGCGGCCAGTCGGCGCCGGGCCGCGTCCGGCATCGTGAACGAGGTCGGGTTGTGCAGCGTCGGCTGCACATAGAGCGCGGAGAGCGGGGTCCGCCGGTGGGCGGCGGCCAGGGCCTCGGGGCACAGGCCCTCGTCGTCGCGGGGGAGCGGCACCAGCACGACGCCCAGCCGCTCCGCGATCTCCTTGACCAGCGGATACGTCAGCTCCTCCACCCCGACCCGGCCCCCGGGGCGCACCAGAGCGGCGAGCGCCGCCGCGACGGCCTGCCGGGCGTTGCCCGCGAACAGCACCCGCTCCGCCCCGGGCCGCCAGCCGGGCGCGGCCAGCAGTGCGGCGACCGCCTCCCGGGCCGCCCCGGTCCCGCCCGCCCCGGCCGGCCGCAACGCCTCGCCGAGCACGTCGGGTCGGCACAGTTCCGCCAGCACGGGGGCGAGCAGCTCGGACTGGCCGGGCACGGCAGGGTAGTTGAGCTCCAGGTTCACGGGCGTGGCCGCCGTGTTCCCCGCCTCCGTGAGGGCGCGGCCCGCCGGGGCCGGGGGCGTGGCCCGCACGAAGGTGCCCCGGCCCACCTCGCCGATCACCAGGCCCCGGCGGGCGAGTTCGCCGTAGACGCGCTCGGCGGTGGACGCGGCGATGCCGTGGCGGCGGGCGAAACGGCGCTGCGGGGGAAGCCGACGGCCCGGGGCGAGCCGGCCGGAGGCGATGTCCTCGGCGATACGGTCGGCGATCCGCCGGAAGTCCTCGCGCACGGCTCCCCCTTCACATTGCACCGAGGGCAAAGATCTTATTGCCCCGAGAAGTCGGGGAACCCTAGGGTCGAACACATGGCACCCTTCCTGTCATTCGACGACAAAGGCCCCCATTCCGCCCTGACCCCGCTCGTCCTCATCCACGGTCACCCCTTCGACCGGACGATGTGGGCCCCGCAGATCGAGACGTTCTCCGCCGAGCGCCGGGTGATCGCGCCCGACCTGCGCGGCTACGGGGCCTCACCCGTGGTCCCGGGCATCACCCCGCTGCCGCGGTTCGCCGAGGACGTGCGGGACCTGCTGGACGAGCTGGAGGTGGACACGTTCGTCCTGGGCGGGCTGTCGATGGGCGGCCAGATCGCCATGGCCTGCCTGGAGCTGTTCGGCGACCGGGTGCGGGGGCTGCTGCTCGCCGACACGACCGCCGCGCCGGAGACCGACGAGGGCAGGGTGGCGCGCAACGCCATGGCCGAGCGGCTGTTGCGGGAGGGGATGCGGGGGTATGCCGACGAGGTGCTGGAGCGGATGGTCGCTCCCTACGCCGACGCCGACGTCAAGGCGCATGTCCACCGCATGATGACCGCGACGGATCCTCGTGGTGCCGCCGCGGCGCTGCGCGGCCGCGCGGAGCGGCCCGACTATCGCCCGCTCCTCGCGCGGACCACCATCCCCTCCCTGGTCGTGGTGGGTGCCGACGACACCTACACCCCCCTCCCCGACGCCCCCACCCTCCCCGACGCCACCCTCCGAGTAATCCCCCACGCAGCCCACCTCCCCACCCTGGAAACCCCCACAGCCTTCAACAAGGCCCTGGCCGACCTACTGACCCGAGCGGACAACCCCTGACCGACATCGGCTGCGGGCCGTCCGTGGCCGCTCGCGCAGTTCCCCGCGCCCCTTTCGGGCACCTCACGACACCCCCTCATGGAACACCAGGACCACCACAAGACCGTCAGCGGCACGGACCTTCAGGCGCGCGGGAAACGGCGCAGGTTCTGGGGGCGCGGGGAACTGCGCAGGTTCTGGGGGCGCGGGGAACTGCGCAGGTTCTGGGGGCGCGGGGAACTGCGCGTCTTTCAGGGGCGCGGGGAACTGCGCAAAGCCTTTAGGGGCGCGGGGAACAGCGCAAGGCTTTTGGGGGCGCGGGGAACTGCGCGAACGGCCACAACGGCGCCGCACCCGACAACGCACCACCCCAGGGGCGCGGGGAACAGCGCAAAGCTTTTAGGGGCGCGGGGCTGTATCCATGTGCGGCTCCGCCGCGTGGGCGCGAACGGCCACAACGGCGCCGCACCCGACAACGCACCACCCCAGGGGCGGGGGGAGCACCCCCTGGCCAGAAGCTCACCCGGCACATAATGAGCGCATGTCGCGCGAGTTCAGCATCGGCCTCACCCCACCGGACTGGCTCGTGCGAAACCTGCGGACGCAACCCGTCCCCCCACCCAACAAACCCGCCATGGCCCGAGCAGCGATCGCCATGACCCTGCCCCTGGCCATCGGCCTGGCCGCAGGCCACCCGGAGTACGGCGCACTCGCCTCCATGGGCGCCCTCTCCGGCGTCATCGGCGACACCGCAGACGCCTACCGCATGCGCCTGCTGAACATCGCCGTCCCCCAGGCCTTCGGCGCCATCGGCATCACCCTCGGCGCCCTCGCCTACGGCCACGGCTGGGTCGCCGTCGCCGCCGTCACCGCCATCGCCCTGGTCTCCGGGATGATCTCCACGATCGGCGCCGTCGCCTCCGTGTCAGGCCTGTTGCTGCTGCTGAACGCGGTCGTCGGCGCGGGCCTGCCGATGCCGGGCGAGTGGTGGCTGGCACCCGTACTGGTGACCGGCGGCGGCCTGCTGGTACTGGCGCTCGCCCTGCTGGCCTGGCCGCTCCGCTCCGGAGTGCCCGAACGGGCCGCCGTCGCCGACACCTACCGCACCGTCGCCGACCTGCTCGCCGCCTGCGGCACCGACGGCTACGACGACGCCCGGCACACCGTCACCCAGTCCATGAACCAGGCCTACGACCTCGTCCTCGCCCGCCGCACCCGCCACCACGGCCGCAGCCCCGAACTGACCCGCCTGCTCGCCCAGCTCAACGCGGTCACCCCGGTCATGGAGGCCGCCCCGGCCGCCCACCTGCGCGGCAAGCCGCTCCCGCCGGAGGTCCCACAGGCCGTACGCCACCTCGCCGAGGCCGTGAGGACCGGCTACAACGGGCCGATAGGCCTCGGCCTGCCCGGACCCGACGACGAGACCAGCCGGGCCGTCGACCACGCGCTGCGGCACACCGCCGAGGTCGTCACCTCCCCGGACGTGGACCTGCGCGGTATCGACGACCGGCTCGGCCGCCCGGCCGGCCTGCGCGTACGGGCGGCGCGCGGCGCACGGGACGTGATGCTCTCGGCCGCCTCCTGGCGCTACGGCCTGCGGCTCGCGCTGTGCATCGGGATCGCCCAGGTACTGGTGTCGATCATCGCCGTACCGCGCTCGTACTGGGTGGCCCTGACCATCACCTTCGTCCTCAAGCCGGACTTCGGCTCGGTGTTCTCCCGCGCACTGCTGCGCGCCCTCGGCACGGTCGGCGGTCTGGTGGTCGCGGCGGCCGTGCTCTCCCAGGTGCCGCGCGGCTGGTGGGACGTACCCGTGATGCTGGTGCTGGCCCCGCTGATCCCCGCCCTGACCCCGCGCGGCTACGGCTACCAGACCGCGGCCATCACTCCGGTGATCCTGCTGCTGTCGGACAGCCTCAACCACCAGGGCACCGACCTGCTGCTGCCCCGGCTGGTGGACTCCCTGATGGGCTGCGCGATCGCGCTGGTCGTGGGCTATCTGCTGTGGCCGGAGAGCTGGCACACCCGGGTCGGCGACCGGCTCGCTGACGCCGTGGCGGACACCGCGCGCTATGTGGAGGCGGCGTTCGGCGAGACGAGGGATCCCGCGGGCCGGGCCCGGATGCGCCGCCGCCTCTACCGCGACCTGTCGGTGATCCGCACGGAGTTCCAGCGCGCGCTGACCGAACCCCCGCCCACCGGGCGCCGGGCGTCGGCCTGGTGGCCGCTGGTGGTCGCCGTGGAGCGGATCGTGGACGCGACGACGGCGGCGCGGGTCCGTGTCCGGCACGGTGCCGCGCCGCCGTCGCAGGCGGAGATCACGCAGGTCGCCCGTCAGCTGCGGGAGCTGTCCGAGGGAGTGCGCGAGGCGGAGATCCTGGTCGCCGTCCGCACGGACCTCACGGGCCCGGCGGACAGCGTCCTGGAACCGCTGCGCCAGGAGGTGGCGGCGGCGAGGGCCATCGCGTCACCGCGCTGACCTCAGCCCCCGGCCTCCCGGCCACCGGCCGTCACGGACGGGTCCCGGCCGTCACCGACCGGTCCCGGCCTTGTGGCCGTCACACACCGATGTCGTCGCCGTCCTTGCGGTAGACCGCGACGACGGCCGGACGGTTGATCTTGCCGGGCCCGTCCGGCCAGGCGCTCAGCGGCTTCTCGGCGGTGGCGCCGTCGAGCTCGCCCGGGTGCTGCACGGCGACGAGCACCCGGCGGTCCTGCACGATCGGGCCACAGGTCTCGGCGCCCTTCGGCACGGTCAGGAACTGCTTGAGCTCACCCCGGCGCGTGCCGCGGGTCGCGACGCCGAAGAGGCCGTCGTGCGAGCCGAGCTGGGCACCGTCGGTGGAGATCCACAGGTTGCCGTGCGGGTCGAAGGCCACGTTGTCCGGGCAGGAGATCGGGCTGACCTGGTCCTTCGGGAAGCCCGCGAAGTAGGTGGCCGGGTCGTTCGGGTCACCGGCGACCAGGAACAGCTTCCAGCCGAACGACTTGCTGTCGGCGCGGTTCCAGCGCTCGGTCAGCTCCAGGACGTGACCGTGCTTGTTGCCGATGCGCGGGTTGGCCTCGTCCACAGGGGCGGAGCCGGCGGTGCCGCGGCGGGTGTTGTTGGTGAGCGCCACGTACACCTTGCCGGTGACCGGGTTCGGCTCGATGTCCTCGGGGCGGTCCATCTTCGTCGCGCCGACCTTGTCACCGGCGAGACGGGTGAAGACGAACACCTCCTCGGCGGTCATGCCGTCGACGTGCGAGACCGCGCCGTCCCTGGTGGCGGTGGCCAGCGGGATCCACTCGCCGGAGCCGTCGAACTCGCCGTCGTTCGGGAGCTTGCCGGTGCCGTCGATCTCGATCGCCGGGGAGTCGCCGGTGAGCTTGGCGACGTAGAGGGTGCCCTCGTCGAGCAGCGAGAGGTTGTGCTCGCGCGCGGAACGGGACGAACCGTGCTTCATCCTCTTGGAACCGACGAACTTGTAGAAGTAGTCGAACCGCTCGTCATCGCCGGTGTAGACGACCGGACGGCAGTCGTCGGTGAGGCGGACGGTCGCGCCCTCGTGCTTGAAGCGGCCCAGCGCGGTGTGCTTGCGCGGGGTGGATTCCGGGTCGTACGGGTCGAACTCGACGACGTAGCCGAAGCGGTGCGGCTCGTTGGGCTCCTGGGCGACGTCGAAGCGCTTGTCGAAACGCTCCCACTTGCGCTCGGAGGCGGCGGCGTTCAGGCCGTAGCGCTTGTCGGTGGCGCGGGTGCCGTTGGCGAAGTACTGGTTGAAGTTCTCCTCGCCGTGCAGGGTGGTGCCCCAGGGCGTCTCGCCGCCCGCGCAGTTGTTGAGCGTGCCGAGGACCTTGGTGCCGGTCGGGTCGACGGAGGTCTTCAGCAGGTCCGAACCGGCGGCCGGGCCGGTCAGCCGGAACTCGGTGGTGGCGGTGACACGGCGGTTCAGCGGGTGCCGGGTGACCGGGACGAGCTTTCCGTCACGGCGGTTGCCCTCGACGACGACGGCCGACAGGCCGTGCGCGGCCCAGGCGATCTCGACCTGCTCCTCGGTCGGGTTCGCGGCGTCGTACCCGGCGAACATCAGGATCTCGTCGGTGTACTCGTGGTTCGCGACGAGGATCTGGCGGCCGGGCTCCCCGCGCAGCGGCAGCAGGCCCAGGTAGTCGCAGTTGTAGCCGAACTGGCCGGCCTGCGCCGCGGCGGTCTGCTTGGCCGGGTCGAAGGCCGGCGCACCGCGCAGGATGGGCTCGCCCCAGCGGATCACGATGTTCTGCTCGTAGCCCTCGGGGATCGTGACCTGGTCGGCGGTGTTCGGCGCGACCGGGGTGAAGCGCAGACCGCGCGCGCCACGGGCCGTCGAGTGCCCCTCGTGGGCGGCGCCGACGCCCTCGGCGGCGGTGGCCCGCGGCGCGGCGGCGGTGCTGATGACGGTACCGGTGGCGGCGGCCGCGGTGACCACGGCGGCGGCGCGCACCACCGAGCGGCGGCTGAGGGCCCCGGCGATGACATCACCGAGGTATTCATTCGAACTGGCGTTCGGCGCCTCATGGAAACAGGCGTCGCCGCAGCGGAATCGGCAGGTGAGGGCAGAGCGCCCACCCGCATGCGAGTCGTTGGTCCTGATGATCGGCAGCTGGATGCGCACTTGGTCTCCCCTGGCTTCCCCTTGGATTCAGCGTGGACGCTAGGAGCACGTTTGTGCGCGCGCAGGGACTCAGAGTGAACTAGCGGTGAACGCGACACATCCGAACGGCAGTTGGAGTAACCGGCGCACTCCGGCGCGCGTCGCCGCCGGGATGGGGTACGCCCCTCCCCAAGATCCCCACGCGGTCCCGCTAACCTTACGTGTCCGTCCTGGCCAGGGATCTAACGGGCATCAACTCGCGCGAAGGGTTGCACTCATGGGCATTCTCACTCTCCTGCGGAACGCATTCGGCCGGTCACGCAAACCCGAAACCGCCGACGCCGAGAACGCGACCCCCACGCAGCCGGCCACCCCCCAGACCCCCACGGTCCCCGAGCCCCGCACGGCCCCGGAGTCCCACACGGACACCGACGCCGACACCGACGCCTCGGAACACGAACTGGTGTCCGCGGCCTTCGACAACGTAACGGTCCCCAAGCCAACGGACCCACAGCCGGCGGAGACCCCCGAGCCGGCCGCCGCCGAGGAGTCGGCCACCGAGCCCGAGCCCGCCGCGGCCGAGGAGCCGGAGCCGGTCGTAGCCGAGGAGCCCGTCGAGGAGCCGGAGCCGGTCGCGGCCGAGGAGCTGGTCGTCGCCGAGGAGCCGGCCACCGAGCCCGAGCCCGTCGTAGCCGAAGAGCCCGAGCCCGTCGCCGTCGAGGAGCCGGAGCCGGTCGTAGCCGAGGAGCCCGTCGAGGAGCCGGAGCCGGTCGTAGCCGAGGAGCCGGTCGTAGCCGCAGAGCCCGAGCCCGTCGTCGCCGAGGAGCCGGAGCCCGCCGTCGCCGAGGAGCCGGTGGCCGAGCCCGTCGCCGTCGAGGAGCCCGAGCCCGTCGCGGCCGAGGAGCCGGTCGCAGCCGAGGCCCCCGCCCCCGAGGCCACCCCCGAGCCCGAGGCCGAGTTCGAGCCGGACCTCGAGGCGCTGTCCGAGATCGTGGCAGTGGTGGAGGCGGAGGAGACGACCCCGGAGCCGACGGCCGCCGACGGCGAGGACGAGGCACAGGGGCCACAGGAAGCCGATGACGAGACCCGCACGGGTGGTGCGGGTGGGAACGAAAACCCGGCCGAAGGCGAAGCCGAGGCACCCACGGCCGAGGCCGAAGAGCCCACCCCCGCGGCAGCGGACCCGACCCCCACCCCCCAGCCCGCGGCAGCGGACCCGGCGGACACCCCCGACATCCCCAAAACCCTCCTCACCGCCTACAACACCGCCCACACCACCCTCACCGCACACCACCTCACGGACACCACCGCCAAGATCTACCTCGTCCTCGACCGCTCCGCGTCCATGCGCGGCTACTACAAGGACGGCTCCGCCCAGGCCCTCGGCGACCAGACCCTCGCCCTCGCGGCCCACCTCGACCCCGAGGCCACGGTCCACGTCGTGTTCTTCTCCACCGAACTCGACGGCACCACCGACCTCACCCTCGCCGACCACGAGACCAAGGTCGACGACACCCACGCCGGCCTCGGCCGCATGGGCCGCACCAGCTACCACGCCGCCGTGGAAGCCGTCCTCGCGCACCGCGCGAAGACCGCCCCCACCACGCCCGCCCTGGTCGTCTTCCAGACCGACGGCGCCCCGGACGCGAAGACCCCCGCGACCCAGGCGCTCACGGACGCCGGGAAGAACCACCCCGATGTCTTCTTCTCCTTCGTCGCCTTCGGCGAGCACGACAACAAGGCCTTCGACTACCTCCGCAAGCTGAAGACGGCCAACACCTCGTTCTTCCACGCCGGCCCGACCCCCCGGGAGCTCACGGACGCCGAGCTCTACACCGGCGTACTGGCCGGCTGGAAGCCGTAAGGCACCCCCCGGAACCACCCCGGACAACCCCCGCGGCCGCCCCTTCCCACCCCTCAGAACGGGAAGCGGGCGGCCCACCCGTTTCGGCTACGATTTCAAGGTTCGCAAAACAACCGACCTGGGAGCAGCCGGCATGGCTCGACACCTCATCACCAGCGCCCTTCCGTACATCAACGGGATCAAGCACCTGGGCAACATGGTGGGGTCCATGCTCCCGGCGGACGTGTACTCCCGGTACCTGCGCCAGCGCGGCCACGAGGTGCTGTACATCTGCGCGACGGACGAGCACGGCACCCCCGCCGAGCTGGCCGCCAAGGAGCAGGGCCTCCCGGTCGCGGAGTTCTGCGCGCAGGCGCACGACGCGCAGAAGGCGGTCTACGACGGCTTCGCGCTGGCCTTCGACTACTTCGGCCGCAGCTCCAGCGCGGAGAACCGCGAGATCACCCAGCACTTCGCCCGCAAGCTCCAGGAGAACGGCTTCATCGAGGAGCGGGCGATCCGTCAGGTCTACTCGCCCGCCGACGGCCGCTTCCTGCCGGACCGCTACGTCGAGGGCACCTGCCCCCACTGCGGCTACGACAAGGCCCGTGGCGACCAGTGCGAGAACTGCACCCGCGTGCTGGACCCGACCGACCTGATCAACCCCCGCTCGGCGATCTCGGGCAGCACGGACCTCGAGGTCAGGGAGACCAAGCACCTCTTCCTGCTCCAGTCCGAGCTGCAGAACGAGGTCGAGGCCTGGGTCGCCCGCCACGAGGACGACTGGCCGCAGCTGGCCTCCTCCATCGCCCGCAAGTGGCTGACCGAGGGCCTGCACGACCGCGCGATCACCCGCGACCTGGACTGGGGCGTCCCCGTCCCGGCCGACACCTGGCCGGAGCTGGCCGCCGAGGGCAAGGTCTTCTACGTCTGGTTCGACGCCCCGATCGAGTACCTGGGCGCGACGAAGGAGTGGGCCGACGCCACGGGCGGGGACTGGAAGTCCTGGTGGTACGACGTCGACACGGACGTCCGGTACACCCAGTTCATGGCGAAGGACAACGTCCCGTTCCACACGGTGATGTTCCCGGCCACCGAGCTCGGCGTGCGCGAGCCGTGGAAGAAGGTCGACTACGTCAAGGCCTTCAACTGGCTGACGTACTACGGCGGCAAGTTCTCCACCTCGCAGAAGCGCGGCGTCTTCACCGACCAGGCGCTGGAGATCCTGCCCGCCGACTACTGGCGCTACTTCCTCATCGCCAACGCCCCGGAGTCGGACGACTCGTCCTTCACCTGGGAGCACTTCACGGCCACGGTGAACAAGGACCTCGCCGACACCCTCGGCAACTTCGTCAACCGCGTGCTGTCCTTCTCCCGCAAGCGCTTCGGCGACGACGTCCCCGCGGGCGGCGAGCCGGGCGAGGCGGAGGCCAGGCTGGGCGAGGAGATCGCCCGGCTGCTCGCCGAGTACGAGTCCCAGATGGAGGCCCTCCAGTTCCGCAAGGCGGCGGCGGCGCTGCGCGCCCTGTGGTCGGCGGGCAACTCCTACCTGGAGGAGAAGGCCCCCTGGCTGGAGATCAAGACCGACCAGGACGCCGCGGCCCTGACCCTGCGCACGGCGATGAACCTCATCCACCTCTACTCGGTGGTCTCCGAGCCCTTCGTCCCGACGACCGCGGCGGCCATGCGCCAGGCCTTCTCCCTCGCCGACGACACCGCGGCCTGGGTCTCCCAGGACGAGGCGAAGTCCCTGTCCTCCGTCCCGGCCGGGACGCCCTTCACCGTGCCGCCGGTCATGTTCGCCAAGCTGACGGACGACGACCTCGCCGCGTACAAGGAGCGCTTCGGCGGGGAAACAGCCGCGTAACAGCCCTTCTCGGACCCCTCACCCACCAGGTATATCTGACCATGATCACCCCGGCCGACCGAGGCCGGGTGACATCGAGTGGGGGGTCCCTCTTTCCATGGCGCTTTTCGGCAACGCACACCCGATCGACCCGGCCCAGGCCGCGCAGGACTACGCCAAGCTGCTCGGGCAGGGCGAGACGGTGCACGCCGCCTACCTGCTGATCCGTGACACCATCCTGTTCACCGACCGCCGTCTGATCCTGGTCGACAAGCAGGGCATCACCGGCAAGAAGGTCGAGTACCACTCGATCCCGTACCGCAGCATCACGCACTTCGCGGTGGAGACGGCCGGCACCTTCGACCTCGATGCCGAGCTGAAGATCTGGGTCTCCGGCACCCAGCTGCCGATCACCAAGACCTTCACCAAGGGCGTCGACATCTACGAGGTCCAGGCGATCCTCACGCAGTACGTCGCGCGGTAGTCACGGCCGTCGGTCCCGGTGGTGCAGGCCCGCGTTAGGATTCGCCCACTTGTGCGAGAGCGGAGACTCTCGCGGGGAGGGTTCTCACGTGGGCAGACACGCCCTGAGACGGGGCGGCCAGGCCGCCGCCGTCTGTTCGCTGGTGGTCGCGGTGGCCGCGTCGTCCCTGTTCGTCCTCTCGTCCGAGGACGGCGAGGCCGCCGAGACCGCCGCCGGCACCACCGGGATCACACTCACCGATCCCAGCACCACCGCCGCACGTACCGAACGCCCCTACGTCGTGGGCGACTCGGGCTTCCTGCACCGCCATGCGGGCAAGGACGGCCTGCTGTGGACCGACTACGCCACGGGCCGCACCGTCACGGTCGGGGAGGCGTCCGGCGTCTACACGCCGGACACCGCCTGCGCCACCGTCGACTCGGCCTGCCGCGACGCCTGGTACGGCTCGGACGGCGACACGGTCGCGCTGCCGAGGACGGCGTCCGACGCACAGGCCACGCTGTGGGACCCGGCCACGGGCACCACCAGGACCGTCGAGTGGAACGCCCAGGACCACGGCTACTACCGTGCCCTCGCCGGCGACACGATCCTCACGACCTCCGCCCTGCTGGACGAGGTCGACGGCGCCTGGCGCACCCGCCCCGTCGGCGGTGAATCGACGAGCGTGCGGAGCACGGACGTACGCGCCGCGGACTCCTCCGGAGTGCTCGTGGCGGACGGCAACTACGGGCTCGCCTACATCGACGTCGAGACGGCCGTGGCCACCACGGCGTTCACCGACACCTCGTACATACCCAAGACCGTGATGAACGAGGACCGCGTCGGCTGGTACGACACCTACAGCGGCTATCTGCACCTGAAGTCCCGCAACGACCTCGCCGCACCGGAACAGCAGGTCGAGGTGCCCGAGCTGTCCAGCGGCCTCGACGGCGAACCGGTCCTGGTCGGCGACTGGGTACTGCTGCCGCGCTATGTGAGCCCGACCGTCACCCGACTCCTCGCGGTGAACCTCACCGACCCGTCCGTGAAGCAGACCCTGCTGGCGAGCGTCGGCGAGTACGCCCTCGCGGGCGGTGACGGGGAGGCGCTCGTCAGCGGCGGCACGGCCATCACCGACCGGTGGGTCCAGCGCGTGACCCAGGCCGCGGACGGGACGCTGAAGCTGGAGAAGCTGTACCGGTCCCCGGCCCTGGAGAACACCAAGACCGGCATCGCCCTCAGCCGCGGCAGCCTGCGCGTCGCCGAGGACGACCCGGCGAGCACCACCGCGGACACCTCGTCCGTGCGCACGCTCTCCACCGACGGCTCCACCGTGCTGACGGCCTCCGCCGCCACGGAGAGCGGCGCGATGTACGAGCCCGTCTGCCCGTACCCCGGCACCACCTGCTCGGCGCTGTGGGGCGGCCTCGACGGCGAGGACGTGTACCTCGACACCAACGGCGGCACCGACGAGGGCGAGAACGGCGGCGACGACCGCCTGCGCGCCCTCGGCGGCCACAACCTGGACTACGGGACGCGGGGCGGCGCGATCGTCGACGTCTCCGACGACTACGCCGTCTACAACTCGGGCGGCGCGACACCCACGCAGTACGTCGGCCGGTTCGGCTACGGCCAGCTGGTGAAGCGGTCGGTGCGCGCCGCCGCCCTGAACGGCCCCACCCTGTGGAGCCCCAGTACCCTCGGCAAGCTCTCCTCGTACAGCCTCGTCGAGATGAAGACGCTCACCACCGTGACCGTCCCGGGCCTGGCCTGTGTGCCGAGCGAACTCCAGGCGGCGGGGCGCTGGGTGTACTGGGCGTGCGGGACCGCCTCGGCGGGCGTGTACGACACCAAGGCGGGTACGGCCAGGGCCGTCGCCCCCGGTGACGTGCTGCTCGGCGACGGCTTCACCGTCCGCCACGACCACGCGGCCGACGAGCTGGTCCTGACGGAGGCGGCCACCGGCGCGACCCGCGTCATCGCCTCCGGCCTGCCCGACAGCGGGCTGCCCGTGGACCGCCGCTACCGCTGGACGGTCGACGAGTACACGGGCCTGGTCGCCTGGTTCGACGACTACGAGCGCACGCAGGTCGTCACCACCGGCATCGCGCCGTCCGCGACCACGGCCTTCCGCGCCGAGACCGCGTCCTACGCGCAGCCGTCGAACGCGGCGCCGTGGACCGGTGACTGGCTGCTGTCGCGTCCGGTCACCTCCTGGTCCCTGGCCTTCACCTCCGTCCAGAGCGGCGCGAACGGCAAGGCCACCCGCACGTTCACCGGCGGAGCGACCGCGGCCCATGTCTCCGCGCGGTGGAACGGCCTGGCGACGAACGGGCTCCGCTTCCCCAACGGCTGGGCCACCTGGACGCTCAGGGCGACCGGTGTCGGAAGCACCGCCGCGACCACGGTGGCCACGGGCAAGGTCTTCTTCCAGGGGGGCATGCCGGTCCGCCGTGACTTCGTCAGCGCCGACGGCCCCGACGGCCGCGGCGACCTGCTCACCCTCACCACCTCGGGTGCCCTGACCTTCCACGCGGGCACCGGCACGGGCAGGGTCGGGGAGCGGACGACCGCCACCGGCTGGCCCTCGACCGTCACGGCCGTCCCCTTCGGCGATCTGAGCGGCGACCGCTGCAACGACGTCCTCGTCCGGCTGAGCAGCGGGGCCCTGCGGCTGTACAAGCCGGGCTGCAACACGGCGCCCAGGACGTCGACGCCGTACACGACGCTGGCGACCGGCGGCTGGACGACGTTCGACATGCTCACCTCGCCCGGCGACGTCAGCGGCGACGGCCTCCCGGACGTGATCGCCCGCAAGGCGAGCACGGGCGCGGTGTACCTGTACAAGGGCCTGAGCACGGGCAAGCTGTCCACCGCGGTGCTCCTCTACTCGGACTGGCGGACCTACAAGAAGGTCGTGGGCGTCGGCGACGTCACCGGGGACGGCCGGGTCGACCTGATCGCGCAGGACAAGACCAACGCCCTCTACCGCTACGACGGCAGGGGCAACGGCACCTTCGGCGCCCGGGTGAAGCTCTCCGCCAGCTGGGGCGGCGCCTACAACGTCGTGGTCGGCGTCGGCGACCTCACCGACGACGGCAACGCCGACCTCGTCGCCCGCGACACCGGCGGCACCCTGTGGCGCCACTCCGGCACCGGCAGGGGCACGTTCTCGGCGGGCGTGAAGCTCGGCACCGGCTGGAGCGCCTACAAGTCCCTCTCCTGAAGATCGGGACGGGCGTCCGGCGCCCCGGTCCGGCGGCGCGCGGTTCACCGCGTGCCGCCGGACGCACCGGCTCAGGTGCCGTCGTTCGTCGCATCCCGGTCGACGCCCATGGTGAGGGAGCCGACGACTCCCCGGGCGATGTTCTTCTTGTCGTACTTCAGCTTGAGCAGGCCGCCCGTGGTGCCGCTCTGGTCGTAGATGGTGTCCTCGCTGAGCGTGGTGCGCTCGGTGGTGCTGGTGGAGTACGGGGCGACCTTCGCGGAGGCCAGCACGGACTCCTCGTCGAGGAAGAACTGGCCGGTGTGGCAGGTGTGGCCGCCCTCGTAGCCGGAGCCGGTCCATTCACCGTCCACATGCACCTTGGTGTGGATGTGGACCGTACGGCCCCGGTACCAGCCCGGGAAGACCGTCCTGAAGGTGACCCGGCCGTGCTTGTCGGTCTTCCAGGTGCCGCGCAGGTAGCGCTTGTCGTCGGTGGGCTGCTCGTGGATGCCGCCGCCGGTGCCGCCCGAGGGCCCGCCGGAGGGTGCGCCCGACGGGGGCTCGCCCGTGGGCGCGCCGGAGGGCAGGTCGGTGGGCGCCCCGGAGGGCGGGGTGCCGCCCCCGCCGCCGGTCGACAGGCTCTCGTAGCCGGAGTAGAGGCCGAGCGCGTCGCAGTGCCAGACGTCGACGGCCGCGTTCGCGACCGGTTCGCAGGTCTCGGCGTCGATCACCCTGAGCCGGAGGGTCAGCGGGATGCCCTCCTTGTCCTCGGTGATGTCCTGCCGGATCTTGTCGGCGTCGATGTAGTAGGGGCCCTCGGTGGTCTCGGAGGTGAGCCGGTAGCAGGTCTCGCCGCTGCCGGAGCCCTTCGCGGCGTCGTCCGGGCCGCCGCTCTCGCCGGCGAAGGCGCCCGCCGCCAGTGTGCCTCCCACGCCGACCGCGACCGCGGCGCCCGCGCCCGCCACGACGACCTTGCGACGGGTCACGCTCTTCTTGTGTGCAGGGGTTCGCGTCATGGGAAGCGAAGCTAGGCACGCCCCCTGTCAGCGGCATGAGCGAGGGCTGAGGACGGGCCCAGGAAACGCGAAGGCGCCCCGGACCCCAGGTCCGGGGCGCCTTCGCGGTCGCCCTACTTCGCCTGCGGCTTGCGCACCGACAGGTGCAGTTCCTTCAGCCGGGCCTCCTCCAGCTCCGTCGGCGCGCCCATCATCAGGTCCTGGGCGTTGCCGTTGAGCGGGAAGGAGATGGTCTCGCGGATGTTCGGCTCGTCGGCCAGCAGCATCACGATGCGGTCGACGCCGGGGGCGATGCCGCCGTGCGGCGGGGCGCCGAAGCGGAACGCGCGCAGCATGCCCGCGAACTTCTCCTCGACGGTCTCCCGGTCGTAGCCGGCGATCTCGAAGGCCTTGAGCATGATCTCGGGCTCGTGGTTCCGGATCGCGCCGGAGGACAGCTCGACGCCGTTGCAGACGATGTCGTACTGCCAGCCGAGGATGTCCAGCGGGTCCTGGGTCTCCAGGGCCTCCAGGCCGCCCTGCGGCATGGAGAAGGGGTTGTGCGAGAAGTCGATGGCGCCGGTGTCCTCGTCCTTCTCGTACATCGGGAAGTCGACGATCCAGCAGAACCGGAAGACGCCCTCCTCGAAGTGCCCGGCACGCTTGGCGGCCTCGACACGGACCGCGCCCATGATCTTCGAGACCTCGTCGAAGTCGCCCGCGCCGAAGAACACGGCGTGACCGGCCTCCAGGCCGAGGCGCTCGGTGAGGACCTTGACGTTCTCCTCGGTGAGGAACTTGGCGATCGGGCCGGACAGCGCGCCGTCCTCGCCGACACGGACCCAGGCCAGGCCCTTGGCGCCCTGGGAGACCGCGAAGTCACCGAGCTGGTCGAAGAACTTGCGGGGCTGGGCGGAGACGTCCGGCACCGGCAGCGCACGCACGTGCTTGCCCGCGAAGGCCTTGAACTCGCTGGCCTCGAAGACGTCGGTGATGTCGACGAGCTCCAGCTGGGCGCGCAGGTCCGGCTTGTCGGAGCCGTACTTCAGCATCGACTCGCGGAACGGGATGCGCGGGAACGGCGAGGTGACGTGGCGGCCGCCGCCGAACTCCTCGAACAGCTCGGTCATGAGCCGCTCGATCGGCTGGAAGACGTCCTCCTGCTCGACGAAGCTCATCTCGACGTCGAGCTGGTAGAACTCGCCCGGCGAGCGGTCGGCGCGGGCGTCCTCGTCGCGGAAGCAGGGCGCGATCTGGAAGTAGCGGTCGAAGCCGGAGATCATCAGCAGCTGCTTGAACTGCTGCGGGGCCTGGGGGAGGGCGTAGAACTTGCCCGGGTTCAGGCGGGAGGGCACGACGAAGTCGCGGGCGCCCTCGGGGGAGGTGGCGGACAGGATCGGCGTCGCCATCTCGTTGAAGCCCAGCGCCGTCATCTTGTGGCGGATCGCGGAGATGACCGCGGTGCGCAGCATGATGTTGCGGTGCATGCGCTCGCGGCGCAGGTCCAGGAAGCGGTACTCCAGGCGCCGCTCCTCGTTGACCCCGTCCTCGGCGTTGATCGTGAAGGGCAGCGGGGCGGCCGCGCCGAGCAGCTCGACCTCGCCGACCTCGACCTCGATCTCGCCCGTGGGCAGCTCGGGGTTGATGTTGTCGGCGCCGCGGGAGACGGCCTTGCCGTCGATACGGAGGGTCGACTCCTTGGAGATCTTGTCCAGGGCCTCGTACGCCGGGGTGCCGGGACGGGCGACCAGCTGCGTGATGCCGTAGTGGTCGCGCAGATCGATGAAGAGGATGCCGCCCAGGTCGCGCCGATTGTGCAGCCAGCCGCTCAGCCGGACGTCGGTGCCGACGTCAGAGGCGCGGAGCTCGCCGCAGGTGTGGGACCTGTACCGATGCATCGTCGTTCATCCAGCCTTCGTGGATCGGGGGCATGTTTCACGTGAAACACACCCAGGGTACCGGGCACGCGAAGATCGGCTTCCCCTATTAGGGGCGGGGTGCGGGAGGTGCGCGACGGGCGGCCGGAACCCTCTTCGGTGGCAGGATGCGAACACCCTTTCCTAAAGTGGGGCAATGCGCACTGGTGAGCCCCTGCCCGCCGTGGAGCAGGTTCTCGCCTCTCTTGCGACCGGCCTGTGGCACTGGGACACGTCGACAGGCCTGGTCAGACTGGACGCGGAGGCCGCCCGGCTGCTCGGCCTGCCCGCCGAGGAGGCGACGCTCACCGAGCCCCAGGTGCGGGCCCGGCTGCATCCGGTGGACTGGAACGAGATCACCGGCGTCGTGCAGCTCGCGGCCGCCGAGAGCACCCTCGCCGAGGTCCGCATCCGGATCATGGACGAGCAGGGCCGGATCGTCCGGATCGTCCGCAGCCGCTCCAAGCCCTCCTTCGACCGCCAGAAACGGGCCTACGAGCTGATCGGCACCCTCCAGGAGGTCACCGAGCCGCTGCCGGGCACCTCGGTGAACCGGAGCACCGTCACCGGTGACTGGCGCCGCTCGCGCGAGGCGTTCCTGCTGGACGCGGGCCGGGCGCTGGCCGAGGCCCGGTCCACCGCCGAGGTGCTGCGGGTGGCGGCGGCGCTGTCGATGCCGGGGTTCTCCCCGGACGGGCTGGCGGTGTTCGGCGTCTCGGGCGACCGGCTGACGGTCATCGGCCACCACGGGCACCGGCCCGGCGACGAGGGCCCCTTCGCGCACATGTCCCTGGACACCGCCTACCCGGCCGCCGACGTGGTGCGCACCGGCCGGGCCGTCTATCTGCCCTCCCCCGACGAGTACGGGCGCCGCTATCCGCTCACCTGGCCGCTGGCCCAGCAGTTCGGCCGCCAGTCGTGGGCGTTCCTGCCGCTGACGGTCGCCGGGCGCACGATCGGCGCCTGGATGGCCGCCTTCACCTACCCGGTGGCCTTCACCCCGGACGAGCGCTCGGTGCTGACGACGGTGGCCCGGATGCTCGCCCAGGCCCTGTCGCGCGCCGGGGCCGCGGAGTCCGAGCGGGAGCTGACCGACGGCCTCCAGCGCTCGATGCTGCCCACCCTGGGCCCCGAGATCCCGGGCATGTCCGTGACGGCCCGCTACATCCCGACCGGCGGCGGCCTCCAGGTGGGCGGCGACTGGTACGACCTGATCCCGCTGCCCAACGGGCGGATCGCGCTGGTCATCGGAGACGTCCAGGGGCACGACGTGCGGGCGGCCGGGCTGATGGGGCAGCTGCGGATAGCGCTGCGGGCGTACGCCTCGGAGGGACACCGCCCCGACGCCGTGCTCTCCCGCGCCTCCCGCTTCCTGCACGGCATCGGCCACACCGGCGACGACCCCGCCGATGTGCGCTTCGCGACCTGTCTCTACGTCGAGGTGGACCCGGTCACCGGAATGGTGGAGGCGGCCCGCGCGGGCCATCTGGACCCGGTGATCCGGATGCCGGACGGCACGGTCCTGGTCCGGGCCACCGCGGGCGGGCTGCCGCTGGGCATCGACCCGGACACCGACTACCCGACCACCCGGCTCGCCCTGGAGCCGGGCGAGATCATGATGATCTGCACCGACGGCCTGATGGAGACCGGCGGCCACAACCTGGACACCGGCTGGACCCGCATCCGCCGCATCCTGGAGGAGCACGACAGCGACCTGGACGAGCTGGCCGACCTCCTGGTGCAGGCCGTGCACGGGCCGTCCTCGCACCACACCACGGGCCCGCTGGCCGACCGGCGCGAGGACGACATCGCCTTCCTGCTGCTGTGCCGCCAGGGCGAGGGCTGCGGGTGCGGGGACGCCGTGGCCGTACGGGCTCCGGTGCGGCGCACCATGCTGACCGTGGCGCAGGCCGAGCCGGAGCGGATCGCGGTGGCCCGCCGGCATCTGCGGGACCTGCTGCACGACTGGGCCTCCCAGGACCAGCTCGACTCGGCGGTCCTGCTGATGTCGGAGATGCTGACCAACGTCCTGGTGCACACCGACGCCGACGCGCTGCTGGTCGCCGAGGTCACCGGGCAGGACCGGCGGCGGCTGCGGGTGGAGGTCACCGACACCAGCGACGACCTGCCGCACAAGCGCCACCCCGGCGAGCTGGCCTCCTCCGGACGCGGTCTGGTGCTGATCGAGCTGCTCGCCGACGCGTGGGGCGTCGCGCCGCGCGGCGAGGGCAAGAGCATCTGGTTCGACCTCTACGAGGGCGACGGTTCCGGCGAGCCCGGGGAGTCCGGGGGGTCCGACGGCTTCCCCGGCGCGTAGCGCGCCCGGAGCTCGTGCAGCACGCCGAAGGCCGCGGCCGTGACCGGCACGGCCAGCAGCATGCCGAGGATGCCGGCGACGGAGGCGCCCGCGGTGATGGTGACCATGACGACCGCCGGATGCATCTGCACGGTCCTGCTCTGGATCACCGGCTGGAGGACGTGCCCCTCGAGCACCTGCACCGCGAGCACCACACCGAGCGCCCACAGCGCGATCACGAGGCCCCGGTCGGCGAGCGCGACCAGCACGGCCACCGCCCCGGAGATGAACGCGCCGAGGTAGGGGATGTAGGCGCCGACGAGCACCAGCGCGCCGAGCCCGAACGCGCCCGGCACGTCGAGGACGAGCAGCCCCACGGTGATGCAGACGGAGTCGATGAGGGCGATCAGGGTGGTGCCGCGCATGAACCCCTCGACGGCCTGGAAGGCCCGCCGCGCCATGGCCTCCAGCACGTCCCCGCCGCCCCTCGGGGCGAGGGAGCGCAGGGTGGCGGCGGCCTTGTGGGAGTCGCGCAGGAAGAAGAAGACCAGCAGCAGGGCGAGCACGGCCATGGCGATGGTCTCGCCGACCACGCTGACCCCGCTGATCACCCCGGAGGCCGCGGTGCTGCCGAAGCGGGACAGCAGACCGCGGGCGTTGGAGGCGATGTCGTCCAGCGAGGTGCCGGCCGCCCCGAAGTGCTCGGCGATCGACTCGGCCGCGTCCCTGAGGGAGGCGGTGATCTGCTCGCCGGAGTCGATGAGCGCGGCGACGACGATGTAGACGGCGCCGCCGACGACGGCCACCACGGCGACACAGGTCAGCGCGGCGGCCAGGGACCGGTGCACATGCGCCTTGACCAGCCGCCGGTGGAGGGGCCGGAGCAGGGCGGTGCCGAGCAGCGCGAGCAGCACGGGCACCACGGCCGTCTTCAGCTCCACGCACAGCCGCACGCCGACCCAGCCGACGCCCGCGACCAGCAGGACGAGCGCGCACCAGGCGGCGACCCGGCGGGCGGGGCGGGGCAGCAGGGCTGCGGAGTCCGGCATCCTCCCAGCGGATCACGCCATGGGCGGGCTGTCCTGCGCGGACGGCCCGCCCGGGTGAAGGGGACTGACGAGACGTCAGGCGCCCGGGTCCGGAGCGACCGCGCCCCGGACCCTGGTGCTCCCGGCGGCCGGTCAGGCGTCGGCGGGGCCCTTCTCGTCCATGCCGTGGACCGCGGGAACGGTGCCGAGGCGGCCCTTCTGGAAGTCCTCGAAGGCCTGGACGAGTTCGTCCTGGGTGTTCATCACGAACGGGCCGTAGTGGGCCATGGGCTCACGGATCGGCCTGCCGCCCAGCAGGACGACCTCCAGGTCCGGAGTGTGGGAGTCCTGCTTCTCGTCGGCGCGGACGGTCAGCGAGGAGCCGGGGCCGAAGACCGCGGTCTGGCCGAGGTGGACCGGGCGGCGGTCGGCGCCGACGGAGCCGCGGCCGGCGAGCACATAGGCCAGCGCGTTGAAGTCCTCGCGCCAGGGCAGGGTGATCTCCGCGCCCGGCGCCAGGGTGGCGTGGATCATGGTGATCGGGGTGTGGGTGACGCCCGGACCGGCGTGCCCGTCCAGCTCGCCGGCGATCACGCGCAGCAGCGCGCCGCCGTCCGGGGAGGTGAGCAGCTGGACGCTGCCGCCGCGGATGTCCTGGTAGCGCGGGGCCATCATCTTGTCGCTCGCCGGCAGGTTCACCCACAGCTGGAGCCCGTGGAAGAGGCCGCCCGACATCACCAGGTGCTCCGGCGGCGCCTCGATGTGGAGGAGGCCCGAGCCGGCCGTCATCCACTGGGTGTCGCCGTTGGTGATGGTGCCACCGCCGCCGTGGGAGTCCTGGTGGTCGAAGATGCCGTCGATGATGTAGGTGACGGTCTCGAAGCCACGGTGGGGGTGCCAGGGGGTGCCCTTGGGCTCGCCCGGCGCGTAGTCCACCTCACCCATCTGGTCCATCATGATGAACGGGTCCAGATGGCGGTAGTTGATCCCGGCGAACGCGCGGCGCACCGGGAAGCCCTCGCCCTCGAAGCCGCTCGGCGCGGTGGTGACGGCGAGCACGGGACGTGCCACGGCTTCGCCCGGCGCGGCCACGCGGGGCAGAAGCAGCGGGTTCTCGACGGTCACTGCAGGCATGTCGGTACCTCCTTGTGCTTCGATTTTAGTTGACTGTTGAACTTCCTGCCACCTCGGAACGAAGAATGCCCGGAGGGAATTCCCTCCGGGCACCCGGTCAGGCCGATACTCGACGGCGCTCGGCTCGGCCCCCGCGCCTCCCACGGCACGGGGAAGAGGCGCTGCGAGGCGCCGGCGTGAAGACGGGGCGCGCCCGTGCTGCCGCCCGGCGCCCCGCGCACCGCCCGTCGCAGAACGGCGGGAAACGCCCCCACAGGGCCGGTTCCGGCAGCGAGGGCACGGATCATGGGCCGCCCTGCAGAGGCGGGACGGAACGGCGGACGATCGCCGTCAGCCGTACATCCGGCGCATGGCGAACTCGACCATCTGCTCCACGGCCTTGGCGTCGAACACCATCCGGTGCTCGCCCTCCATGTCGAGGACGAAGCCGTAGCCGGTGGGGAGCAGGTCGATCACCTCGGCGCCGGTGATGACGAAGTACTTGGACTCCTTGCCCGCGTACCGGCGCAGCTCCTTCAGCGAGGTGAACATGGGGATCACCGGCTGCTGGGTGTTGTGCAGGGCGAGGAAGCCAGGGTTGTCGCCGCGCGGGCAGTAGACCTTCGAAGTCGCGAAGACCTGCTGGAAGTCCTCCGCGGCCACCTGGCCCGTGGTGAAGGCCCGCACCGCGTCGGCGAGGGAGGGCGGCGACGGCTCGGGGTACAGCGGCGACTGCTGCCCGTACTGGCCGGGCATCTGCTGCTGCGGCGTGGCGTACTGCTGCTGGGCAGCGCCCCCGTCCATCGGCTGGCCGTATCCGTACATGGGCGCAAGGGTACCGAGTAGACCCTTCTCACACTCGGCCCCATGGGGGTTGCGTCTTATTACTGGCGGGTAGCATCATCGTAGACACTTGCTGGTACGTGAATCAGTCGCGAGGAGTCAGTGCCTCGCCGATCCCTCTACGGAGCCGTCGCCATGGGGCACTACAAGTCGAATCTCCGCGACATCGAGTTCAACCTCTTCGAAGTACTCGGGCGCGACAAGCTGTACGGCACCGGCCCGTTCGAGGAGATGGACACCGACACCGCCAAGAGCGTTCTGGAGGAGCTGACGCGGCTCGCCGAGAACGAGCTGGCCGAGTCGTTCACCGACGCCGACCGCAACCCGCCGGTCTTCGACCCGGAGACCAACACCGCGCCGGTCACGCCGTCCTTCAAGAAGAGCTACAAGGCCTTCATGGACTCGGAGTACTGGCGTCTGGGCCTGTCCGAGGAGATCGGCGGCACCACCGCCCCGCCGTCGCTGATCTGGGCGTACGCGGAGCTGATCCTGGGCTCGAACCCGGCCGTGTGGATGTACTCCTCGGGCCCGGCGTTCGCCAACATCCTCTTCGAGGAGGGCAACGAGGTCCAGAAGAAGATCGCCCGGATCGCCGTCGAGAAGACCTGGGGCTCCACCATGGTCCTCACCGAGCCGGACGCCGGTTCGGACGTCGGCGCGGGCCGCACCAAGGCGGTCCAGCAGGAGGACGGCTCCTGGCACATCGAGGGCGTGAAGCGCTTCATCACCTCCGGTGAGCACGACATGGAGGAGAACATCCTCCACTACGTCCTCGCCCGCCCCGAGGGCGCCGGCCCCGGCACCAAGGGCCTGTCCCTCTTCCTCGTCCCGAAGTACCTGTTCGACTTCGAGACCGGCGAGCTGGGCGAGCGCAACGGCGCCTACGCCACCAACGTCGAGCACAAGATGGGCCTGAAGGCCTCCAACACCTGCGAGATGACGTTCGGTGACCGCCACCCCGCCAAGGGCTGGCTGATCGGCGACAAGCACGACGGCATCCGCCAGATGTTCCGCATCATCGAGTTCGCCCGCATGATGGTCGGCACGAAGGCGATCTCCACGCTCTCCACCGGCTACCTGAACGCCCTGGAGTACGCCAAGGAGCGCGTCCAGGGTCCCGACCTGGCGAACTTCATGGACAAGGCCGCGCCCAAGGTCACCATCACGCACCACCCCGACGTGCGCCGCTCGCTGATGACGCAGAAGGCGTACGCGGAGGGCATGCGCGCCCTCGTCCTGCACACCGCCTCCGTCCAGGACGCGATCGCGGTCAAGGAGGCGAACGGCGAGGACGCCAAGACCGAGCACGCGCTGAACGACCTGCTCCTGCCGATCGTCAAGGGCTACGGCTCCGAGAAGGGCTACGAGCAGCTCGCCCAGTCGCTCCAGACCTTCGGCGGCTCCGGGTTCCTCCAGGAGTACCCGATCGAGCAGTACATCCGGGACGCCAAGATCGACACCCTCTACGAGGGCACCACGGCGATCCAGGGCCAGGACTTCTTCTTCCGGAAGATCGTCCGCAACCAGGGCGCGGCCCTGAACGGCCTGGCCGAGGACATCAAGAAGTTCCTCGCGGTCGGCACCGGCGGCGACGAGCTGGCCGGCGCCCGTGAGCACCTGGCCAAGGCGGCCGTCGAGCTGGAGGCCATCGTCGGCCTGATGCTCACCGACCTCGCCGCCACCGAGCAGGACGTCAAGAACATCTACAAGGTCGGTCTGAACACCACCCGCCTGCTGCTGGCCTGCGGTGACGTGGTCGTCGGCTACCTGCTGCTGCGCGGCGCGGCCGTGGCCGCCGAGAAGCTGGCGTCGGCCTCCGCGAAGGACAAGGCCTTCTACACCGGCAAGATCGCGGCGGCGAAGTTCTTCGCGGCCAACGTCCTGCCCGGCGTGACCCTGGCCCGCAAGATCTCCGAGAACGTCGAGCTGGACCTGATGGAGCTCGACGAGGCCGCGTTCTAGGGACTCGACGGGCCGGTTCCGGCCTGGCCTTTCCGATCTGTCCGGACACGTCCGGCAGTCGGTCCACGTCCTGACGAGGGCCCGCTCCCCAACAAGGGGAGCGGGCCCTTGTCCGTCGTTAAGGTGAACCCATGACCCAACCCCCCCGCAGCGACCGCAGCCACACCGACGACCTCATCGCCTTCCTCACGGCCAGCCCGACGCCGTACCACGCCGTGGCGAGCGTGGCCGAGCGGCTGGAGAAGGCAGGGTTCCGCCAGGTCGCGGAGACGGACGCCTGGGACGGCACGAGCGGCGGCAAGTACGTCACGCGCGGCGGCGCCGTGGTCGCCTGGTACGTCCCCGAAGGAGCGGCGCCCCACACGCCGTTCCGGATCGTCGGCGCGCACACCGACTCGCCCAACCTGCGGGTCAAGCCGCAGCCCGACACCGGGTCGTTCGGCTGGCGGCAGGTGGCCGTGGAGATCTACGGCGGGCCGCTGCTGAACTCCTGGCTCGACCGCGATCTGGGCCTGGCCGGCCGGCTGACCCTGCGGGACGGCTCCACGCGCCTGGTCAACGTGGACCGGCCGCTGATGCGGGTGCCGCAGCTGGCGGTCCACCTGGACCGGTCGGTGACCTCGGAGGGGCTCAAGCTCGACAAGCAGCGCCACCTCCAGCCGGTGTGGGGGCTCGGCGACGCCGTCCGCGACGGCGACCTGATCGCCTTCATGGAGCAGGAGGCCGGCGTCCCGGCCGGCGAGGTCGTCGGCTGGGACCTGATGACGCACTCCGTGGAGGCGCCCGCCTACCTCGGCCGCGACCGCGAGCTGCTGGCCGGTCCGCGGATGGACAACCTGCTGTCGGTGCACGCCGGTGTCACCTCCCTGACGGCCGCCGCGGCGAGCGGGGCGGACCTCACCTCCATCCCGGTGCTGGCCGCCTTCGACCACGAGGAGAACGGCTCCCAGTCCGACACCGGCGCCGACGGCCCGCTGCTCGGCGGGGTCCTGGAGCGCTCGGTCTTCGCCCGCGGCGGCTCCTACGAGGACCGGGCCCGCTCCTTCGCCGGCACCGTCTGCCTCTCCTCCGACACGGGCCACGCCGTGCACCCCAACTACGCCGAGCGGCACGACCCGACGCACCACCCCAAGGTCGACGGCGGCCCCATCCTCAAGGTGAACGTCAACAACCGCTATGCCACCGACGGTTCGGGCCGCGCGGTGTTCGCCGCGGCGTGCGAGAGAGCGGGCGTGCCCTTCCAGACCTTCGTCTCGCACAACTCCATGCCCTGCGGCACCACGATCGGCCCGATCACGGCCGCCCGGCACGGCATCCGCACCGTCGACATCGGCGTGGCGATCCTCTCCATGCACAGCGCCCGTGAACTGTGCGGCACGCAGGACCCCGCGCTCCTGACGCGGGCTCTGACGGCCTTTTTGGAAGGCTGATCCGCCCCTCCCAGGTGTTCGATCGAAGGGTCCGGGTACCCGGACCCTTCGAACACACAGGGCATGTCTGGGAGGGAGGCAGGTGGGATGGGCCTCGGAGGCTGCATCATCCTGATCGCCGTGGGAGCGATCCTCACGTTCGCGACGGACTGGGACATGAAGGGGGTGAACCTCGACGTGGTCGGGGTCATCCTCATGGCCGTGGGCCTGATCGGCGTCTCGACGTTCAGCAGCATCGCCCGGCGCCGCCGGGTGGTGGTGCCGCCGGCGACACCGGTGGTCGAGGACGACCCGCACCGCCGCCACGGCTACAGCGACGGCTACGGCGTGTGAGCCGGCCGGGCGGCGCGCGCGTCAGCCGAGCGCGTGCCCGGTCGTCGCGTCCACATGGTCAGGGACCTCCTCGTGGCGGTCGCCGACCGTGGACGTGCCGGTGGGCTCCAGGAGGAGGATCTCGGTGGGCACGGGCGCGTAGGGCTTGTGCTCCGTGCCGCGCGGCACGGTGAAGACGGAACCTCGCGGGAGTCTCACCGTGCGCTCGCCCGCCTCCTCGCGCAGGGCGATGTGCAGTTCGCCGGCCAGGACGAGGAAGAACTCGTCGGTGTCGTCGTGGACGTGCCACAGATGCTCGCCCTCGACCTTGGCGACCCGGACGTCGTAGTCGTTGACGGTCGTGACGATGCGCGGGCTCCACACCTGCGAGAAGGAGGCGAGGGCGGCGGCCAGGGATACGGGTTCGTCGGTCATGACCCGATCCTGACCCCTGGTGCGCGGCCGCCGCGAGTGCTAGTAATCGCATATGGCGCAAGGATCCTCTCAGTCTCCGCACCGGGTCGCGGTGATCGTCGACGAGGGGACGAACCCCTTCGAAGTGGGCGTCGCCACCGAGCTGTTCGGACTGCCCCGGCCCGAACTGGGGCTGCCCGGACCGCTGTACGAGGTGACGCTGTGCACCCCGACCCGGTCCGTGCGCATGAACCACGGCTTCTTCACGATGACCGGCACCGCGGGACTGGACGCCGTGGACACCGCCGACACCCTCGTCGTACCGGGCCGGCCCGACAACGTCGTACCGCGTGGCGCGGCCGTCCTGGACGCCATCCGCCGCACCCACGCGCGCGGGGCACGGCTGCTGAGCTTCTGCACGGGCAGCTTCGCGCTCGCCGAGGCCGGACTGCTCGACGGGCGCCGGGCCACCACGCACTGGATGTGGGCCGACGCCTTCCGCGCGCTGCATCCGCGGGTACGGCTGGAGCCCGACGTGCTCTTCGTGGACGAGGGCGACATCCTCACCGCCGCGGGCAGCGCCGCCGCGCTCGACCTCGGGCTGTACGTCGTGCGGCGCGACCATGGCGCCGAGATCGCCAACGCCGTCTCCCGGCGGCTGGTCTTCGCCGCGCACCGGGACGGCGGGCAGCGCCAGTTCGTGGAGCGCCCGGTCCCGCAGATCCGCGACGAGTCCCTGGCCCCGCTGCTGGCCTGGGCGCAGGAGCGCCTGGGCGAGTCGCTGACCGTGGCGGACCTGGCCGCCCGCGCCGCGGTCTCCCCCGCGACCCTGCACCGCCGCTTCCAGGCCCAGCTCGGCACGACGCCGCTGGCCTGGCTGACGGGGGAGCGGGTCACCCTGGCCTGCCGTCTCATCGAGCGCGGCGAGGAGCGGCTGGACGTGGTCGCCCGCGAGAGCGGCCTCGGCACGGCCGCGAACCTGCGCGCGCACGTGCGGCGCGAGACGGGGCTCAGCCCTTCGGCCTACCGGCGGCGTTTCGGACCGGCCGCGGGGGAACCCCTCGTGACATGAGATTTCTCGTGCGCGACCGGCTGCTCGGCTTCGGTGAGGACTACTGGATCGAGGACGACCACGGCAACAGGGTGTTCCTCGTCGACGGCAAGGCGATGCGCCTGCGGGACACGTTCGAGGTGAAGGACACCGAGGGGCGGGTGCTGATCGACATCCGGCAGAAGATGTTCGCCCTCCGGGACACCATGGTCATCGAGCGGGACGGCGAGCCGCTCGCCACGATCCGCCGCAAACGGCTCTCCCTGCTGCGCAACCACTACCGCGTCTCCCTCGCGGACGGCTCCACCGAGCTCGACGTCAGCGGCCGCATCGCCGACCGCGAGTTCGCGATCGAGTACGACGGCGAGCTGCTGGCCGTGATCTCCCGCAGATGGCTGCACGTCCGCGACACCTACGGCGTGGACGTCGTGCGCGAGGACGCCGACCCGACGCTGCTGATCGCGGTGGCGGTGTGCGTGATCCACCTGGCGGAGAAGGAACGGGGGGACTGAACGGAGGGGCCGACCCGCCCGGCTCGCGGGGAACCAGGGTCCGGCGGCGCGGAGCCAGGGTCCGGCGACAGCGGGGAGCCGGTCCGACAGCGGGGAGCCGGTCCGGCGGCCGGCCGTCCGGGCTCAGCGGCGGGGCGGCTCCAGGCCGAGGACGCGGTCCTTCAGGGCCGGGAACTGCTCCCGGGTCGCCGTCACCCTCGTCATGTCGAGGTCCACGGTGAGGATCTCCTCGTCCGGCCCCGCCTGCGCGAGCACCTCGCCCCAGGGGTCGACCACGATCGAGTGACCGGCCTGCGGGACCCCGGCATGCGTCCCGGCCGTTCCGCAGGCGAGGACGAACGCCTGGTTCTCCACCGCCCGCGCCTGCGCCAGCAGCGTCCAGTGGGCCCGCCGCCGCTCCGGCCAGCCCGCCGGGACGACCAGCGTCTCGGCACCGGCGTCGACGAGCCCGCGGAAGAGTTCCGGGAAGCGGAGGTCGTAGCAGGTCGCCACGCCCAGGGTCGTCTCCGGCAGACGGACCGTCACCAGTTCCCCGCCCGCGCTCATCAGCACGGCCTCGCCCTTGTCGAAGCCGAAGCGGTGGATCTTGCGGTACACGGCGGCCAGGTCGCCGTTCGGCGCGAAGACGAGCGAGGTGTTGTAGAGCGGGCCCTCGTCCTCGGCCGAGCCTGGGGCGGAGGTGCCGCGTTCGGGGACGGAGCCCGCGTGCAGCCACACACCCGCGTCGCTCGCCGCCTTCGCCATGGCCTCGTACGTCGGCCCGTGCAGCGGCTCGGCCTCGCTCCCGAACTCCTCGTAGGCGAACGCCCCGGTGGTCCAGAGCTCCGGCAGCACCACGAGGTCGGCTCCGGCCTGTTCCCGCACGAGCGCGGCGACCCGTTCCCGGCGGGCGGCGACCGATTCGCCCTCGTCTACGGCGATCTGGAGAAGGGAAGCGCGCACAGTACCACCGTCCTGGCATTCGAGTTGTCCACTCGGGCCTACGATCGTCACACGAAAGCACTGCCGGGGTGCCTCGGAGCAGCGTAACTTAACGTCTCAAGACACCCGCCGACAGCCGCCGCCACCTCCCACTGGCAACGCCGCCATAACCTGCCCGTGCTCCGACCGCCGAGGGGTCCCGTTCCGTGAGTCTGCATCCCACCCTCCAGCCCTACGCCGACGCCTGGACCCACTCCATCGACGCGATATCCGAGCTCGTGCAGGGGCTGGTGGAGGCCGACTGGAACCGCCGCACGCCGTGCCCGGCCTGGTCCGTGCGCGACGTCGTCTCCCATGTCATCGGCCTGGACTGCGAGATGCTCGGCGACCCGCGTCCGATCCACACGCTGCCGCGCGACCTGTTCCACGTCTCCAACGACCACCAGCGGTACATGGAGATGCAGGTCGACGTCCGCCGTCACCACACCGCGCCGGAGATGACCGCCGAGCTGGAGTACACGGTCATCCGCCGCAACCGCCAGCTGCGCAACGAGTCCCGCGACCCCGGCACCAAGGTCCGCGGCCCGCTCGGCACGGAGCTGACGCTGGAGGACGCCATGCGCGGCCACGCCTTCGAGGTGTGGGCGCACGAGCAGGACCTGCGCACCGCCCTCGGCCGCCCCGGCAACCTCGACTCCCCCGGCGCGCACATCGCCCGTGACCTGCTGCTGGAGGCCCTGCCCGACGTCGTCGCCGGGCGCGCGAACGCGCCGCGCAGCTCGGCCGTGGTCTTCGACGTGCACGGCCCGGTCGAGTTCCTGCGCACGATCCGCGTCGACATCCAGGGCCGGGGCACCCTGGAGACCGCCCCCGCCCTCGGCCCCGCCGCCGCCTTCACCCTCGACTGGGAGACCTTCGTCCGCCTCGCCTGCGGCCGCGTCACCCCCGAGGCGGTCGCCGACCGCGTCAAGGCGGAGGGCGACCCGGAACTGGCCAAGGCGATCCTGACGAACTTCACGGTGACGAGGTAACGGGTCACGCGAGCGTCGAAGCCCACCACTCCGACGCGAGTTCCGGGCGGTGGGCGGACACAGGCCCCGGGGCGGAGCCCCGGAAACTCCCCGACGCCAGTTCCGGTCGGTGGGCGAGCAAAGGTCCCGGGGTCCGGGGCGGAGCCCCGGGTGCTCCCCGACGCCAGTTCCGGGCGGTGGGCGGACACAGGTCCGGGGGTCCGGGGGCGGAGCCCCCGGTGGCCCGGCACCAGCGCCGCCCCGCCTCACACGGGGACGTGAACTGAGGACACCCGGCTCGCAACCAACCGCTCCCGCTCCCGCAGAGCCGCCCGCCGCCGCAACCGCAGTATCTGCGACACCCCGAGCCCCTGGAGCAGGAACACCGCGGAGAACGCGACCCGGTAGTCGCCCCCCGTCGCGTCCAGCAGCACCCCCACCGCGAACAGGGTGGTCATGGAGGCGACGAAGCCCCCCATGTTGGTGATGCCGGACGCCGTCCCCTGCCGCTCCGGCGGATTCGCCGGCCGCGCGAAGTCGAACCCGATCATCGACGCCGGCCCGCACGCCCCCAGTACCGCGCACAACGTCACGAGCAGCCACATCGGCGCCGCCGCCCCGGGCCAGTACAGCGTCACAGCCCACAGCAGCGCCGTCGCCCCCACGGTCCCGAGCGCCAACGGCAGCCGCGCCCCGTGATGCCGGGCGACGATCTGGCCGTAGACGAGCCCCACCGCCATGTTGGACAGCACGACGAGCGTCAGCAGCGCCCCCGCCGTCCCCCGCCCGAGCCCCTGCGCCTCGACCAGGAACGGCAGCCCCCACAGCAGCAGGAACACCATCGCCGGGAACTGCGTGGTGAAGTGCACCCACAGCCCCAGCCGGGTCCCCGGCTCCCGCCAGGACGCCGCGATCTGCCGCCGCACATACGCGCTCCCCCGATGCGACGGCGGCTCCGGCTCGTGCCCCTCGGGGTGGTCCCGCAGGAACAGCAGCAACAGCGCGAGGACCACCACGCCCGCCAGCGCGCTGCCGGCGAACGCGGCCGTCCAGCCGACCTCGTGCAGCAGCCGGGCCAGCACCAGCGTGGAGACGAGGTTGCCGGCCATCCCCACCAGCCCCGCGAGCTGCGCGATCAGCGGCCCGCGCCGCGCGGGGAACCACCGCGTGCCGAGCCGCAGCACGCTGATGAACGTCATCGCGTCCCCGCACCCGAGCAGCGCGCGCGAGGCCAGCGCCGTCCCGTACGAGGGGGAGAGGGCGAAACCGAGCTGCCCCGCCGTGAACAGCACCACCCCCAGCCCGAGCACCTTCTTGGTGCCGAGCCGGTCCACGAGCAGGCCGACGGGTATCTGCATCCCGGCGTAGACCAGCAGCTGGAGGATCGAGAACGTCGACAGGGCCGAGGCGTTCACACCGAAGCGGTCGGCCGCGTCGAGGCCCGCGACCCCCAGCGAGGTACGGAAGATGACGGCGACGAAGTAGACGGAGACACCGACGCCCCAGACGGCGACGGCGCGTCGCCCGCCGGGAGGGTCGCCCGGCAGCGCGGGTGCGACGGCACTCATCGCACCTCTCCCCGGGCCAGCAGGGAGAACCAGCCGACGTGCCGGTGGACCCGCTCGACGGCGGCCTCCGCGTCCCCGGCGCGCAGCGCGTCGAGGATCTCCTGATGCTCGGTGATGTTCTTTGCGATGCGGTCGGGATGGGAGTGCATCACGGCCACGCCCATGCGCAGCTGCCGGTCGCGCAGCTGGTCGTAGAGGCGGGAGAGGATCTCGTTGCCACCGCTGCGGACGATCTCGGCGTGGAAGCAGCGGTCGGTGACCGCGACGGCGGCCAGATCGCCCTCGGCGGCCTGCCGCTTCTGCCGTTCGAGCAGCTCCTCCAGGCGCTGGACCAGCCCGGCGGGCGCGGGGACGGCCTTGCGCGCGGCGTGCTCCTCGACGAGCAGCCGGGTCTCGACCACGTCCGCGATCTCCTGCGCGGAGACGGGCAGCACCAGGGCGCCCTTCTTCGGGTAGAGCCGGATCAGCCCCTCGACCTCCAGCCGCAGCAACGCCTCGCGCACCGGGGTGCGGGAGACCCCCACGGCCTCGGCGAGCTCGCCCTCGGTGAGCAGCGTGCCGCCTTCGTAGCGGCGGTCCAGGACGCCCTGTTTGACGTGACTGTAGACGCGTTCGGCGGCGGGGGGTTGCTTCACGGCCATGGTCATGGCGACAGGATAGATACAACACGTACGCATGCGGACCGTCGTCCAGGATGCGGACCCGAATTCCCTGAAACCGGAGCACAACCATTCACTGCCCCCACGTGTCTCATCCGTGCGGCCCTGTTTTCCCCTCCCAATGGGGCCACGACAAAAGAGACTTGACACTAAATTCGGGGTAATTCTCTTGATGAGTAGCATTTCGGGCGCCCGGATCCGCAGAGCCATCACGGTCGGGCTCACCACCGGCGCCATGATCACCGCGGGCGCGGTCGCCGCCGCCCCCGCACAGGCCGTGACCGTGCCCACGATCACCGCCAAGGGCGGGTTCGTGATGAACGGCGCGACCGGCGCGACGCTGTACACGAAGTACGGCGACACCAAGAGGCTCACCGCCTCCACGACGAAGATCATGACGGCCAAGGTCGTGCTCTCACGGCTCTCGCCGGCGACGAGCGTGACCCTGGACACCAAGGTGACGATCCGTCGAGAGGTCAGCGACTACATGGTCGCCGAGGGCTACCCCTCGTCGGCCCGCCTGATCGTCGGCGACAAGGTCAGCGTCCGTCAGCTCCTGTACGGGATGATGCTGCCCTCCGGCTGCGACGCCGCCATGGCCCTCGCCGACAAGTTCGGCACCGGCACCACGGTCAAGGCCCGCACCGCGAACTTCATCGCCCGGATGAACAACATGGCCAAGACCCTGGGCATGACCAACACACACTTCGACTCGTTCGACGGTCTGAGCAACGGCGCCAACTACTCGACGCCGCGCGACCTGACGAAGCTCGCCCGCAGCACGATGACGAGCGCCACGTTCCGGGCCGTCGTGAAGACGAAGTCGTACACGGCGAAGACGATCACCAGCTCCGGTTCCACCCGCACGATGGCGCCCTGGAACAACACCAACACCCTGCTCGGCTGGAACGGCACGCTCGGCGTCAAGACCGGCTCCGGCCCCGACGCCAAGTACTGCCTGGTCTTCTCCGCCACGCTCAACGGCGAGCAGGTGGTCGGCGCGGTCCTGTCGTCCTCCTCCGAGGCCAACCGCACCGCGGACGTGAAGAAGCTCATCACCTACGGCTACGCCCGCATCAGCTGATGCCCTGACGCACTCGCGTCACCGGCACGGCACACACGACAAGGGGCCCGTCGCCTCCACGGCGACGGGCCCCTTCTCTGTGTCCGCCTACCGGCTCACGCCCAGGTGATCAGCCGCTTGGGCTGCTCCAGGACCGCCGCGAGGTCCGCGAGCACCTTGGAGCCGAGCTCGCCGTCGACCAGGCGGTGGTCGAAGGACAGCGCCAGGGTGGTCACCTGACGCGGCTTCACCTTGCCCTTGTGGACCCACGGCTGGAGCTTGATCGCGCCGACCGCGAGGATCGCCGACTCGCCCGGGTTGAGGATCGGGGTGCCGGTGTCGACGCCGAAGACGCCGACGTTGGTGATCGTCACGGTGCCGCCCTGCATCGCCGCGGGCGAGGTCTTGCCCTCGCGCGCGGTGGACACCAGCTCACCGAGCGCCTCGGCGAGCTGCGGCAGCGTCTTGTCGTGCGCGTCCTTGATGTTCGGCACGATCAGACCGCGCGGGGTGGCCGCGGCGATGCCCAGGTTCACGTACCGCTTGAGCACGATCTCCTGGTTCGCCTCGTCCCAGGACGCGTTGACGTCCGGGTTGCGCTTGATGGCGACCAGCAGGGCCTTGGCGATCAGCAGCAGCGGGTTGACCCGCAGCCCCTGCATGTCCTTGTCCTGCTTGAGCTCCTCGACGAGCTTCATCGTGCGCGTGACGTCGACCGTGATGAACTCGGTGACGTGCGGCGCCGTGAAGGCCGAGCCGACCATCGCCTGCGCGGTCATCTTCCGCACGCCCTTGACGGGGATACGGGTCTCCCGCGCGGTGTCGTACGACGCCGCCGGCGCGGGCGCGGGCACGGAAGCCGCCACGGGGGCCGCGGCCGGGGCCGCCGCCGGAGCCGGGGCCTCCACCTGCGGGGCCGCCGCCCTGTGCACGTCCTCGCGGGTGATGATGCCGTCCGGGCCGGTCGGCACGACCGTGGCCAGGTCGACGCCGAGGTCCTTGGCCAGCTTGCGCACGGGCGGCTTGGCCAGGGGACGCCCGAGCGCGGGCACGGCCGGAGCCACCGGCGCGTGGCCGTTCAGCTCGCCCTGCACGGCGGCCTGGACCTTGGCCGCGGGAGCCTCCGCGCCCTTGCGCGGGCGGCGCTTGGTGGAGCTGGCGGCCACGCCGTAGCCGACGAGCACGGGCTGGCGGCCCTGCGGCTCGGCGGCCTCGTCCTGGGCGGCCGGAGCGGGCGCCGCGGCGGGAGCCGCGGCAGGCGCCGGGGCCTCGGCCGGAGCGGCCCCGCCCGACACGTCCACCGCGATGATCGACGTGCCCACGTCGACCGTGGTGCCCTCGGGGAAGTGCAGGGAGCGCACGACACCGTCGTAGGGGATGGGCAGTTCGACGGCCGCCTTGGCGGTCTCGACCTCGCACACCACCTGTCCGTCGGTGACGGTGTCACCGACCTGGACGTACCACTTGAGGATCTCGGCCTCGGTGAGTCCCTCGCCCACGTCGGGCATCTTGAACTCGCGCACGGACGCTTCAGTCATCGTCGTCACGACCCTCTCCTCAGTACGCCAGGGCACGGTCGACGGCGTCGAGCACCCGGTCCAGGCCCGGCAGGTACTCCTCCTCCAGGCGGGCCGGCGGGTACGGGGCGTGGTAGCCGCCGACCCGGAGCACCGGGGCCTCCAGGTGGTAGAAGCAGCGCTCGGTGATCCGGGCGGCGATCTCCGCGCCGGAACCGAAGAACACCGGCGCCTCGTGGACCACGACCAGACGGCGGGTCTTCTCCACCGAGGCCTGGATGGTGTCGAAGTCGAGCGGCGAGACCGAGCGCAGGTCCAGGACCTCCACGGACTTGCCCTCCTCGGCGGCCGCGGCGGCGACCTCCAGGCAGGTCTTCACCATCGGGCCGTACGCGGCGAGCGTGAGGTCCGTGCCCTCGCGGGCGACGCGGGCCTTGTGCAGCTCGCCCGGGATGGCGTCGGTGTCGACCTCGCCCTTGTCCCAGTAGCGGCGCTTGGGCTCGAAGAAGATGACCGGGTCGTCGCTCTGGATCGCCTGCTGGAGCATCCAGTAGGCGTCGGAGGAGTTCGCCGGGGTGACGACCTTGAGGCCCGCGACGTGCGCGAAGAGCGACTCGGGGGACTCGGAGTGGTGCTCGACGGCGCCGATGCCGCCGCCGTACGGAATGCGGATGACGACCGGCACCTTCACGGCGCCGAGCGACCGGGCCCGCATCTTCGCGAGCTGGGTGACGATCTGGTCGTACGCCGGGAAGACGAAGCCGTCGAACTGGATCTCCACGACCGGCCGGTAGCCGCGCAGCGCGAGTCCGATGGCGGTGCCGACGATGCCGGACTCGGCGAGCGGGGTGTCGATGACCCGGTCCTCGCCGAAGTCCTTCTGGAGGCCGTCGGTGATCCGGAAGACTCCGCCCAGCTTGCCGACGTCCAGGCCCATGATGACGACCTTGGGGTCCGTCTCCAGGGCCTTGCGCAGCGACTCGTTGAGCGCCTTCGCGAGAGGAAGTGTCTGAACAGCCATGATTACTCGGCCTCTCCGCCCGCGAAGGACGCCTGGTAGGCGGCGAACTGCGCGCGCTCCTCGTCGACGAGCGCATGCCCGTCCGCGTACACGTTGTCGAAGATCGCCATGTGCTCCGGTACGGGCATGGCCCGGACGACCTCGCGGACGTGCTTGCCGAGCGCCTCGCTCTCCGTCTCGAGCTCCTCGAAGAAGGCCGCGTCGGCGTGGCCCTCGTTCTCCAGGTAGGCCCGCAGGCGCAGGATCGGGTCCTTGGCCTCCCACGCCTCGCGCTCCGCGTCGCGGCGGTAGCGGGTCGGGTCGTCGGAGGTGGTGTGGGCGGCCATGCGGTACGTGAACGCCTCGACCAGCGTCGGGCCCTCGCCGCGCCGGGCGCGCTCCAGGGCCGCGCGGGTCACCGCGAGGCAGGCCAGGACGTCGTTGCCGTCGACCCGGACGCCGGGGAAGCCGAAGCCGCGGGCGCGCTGGTAGAGCGGGACGCGGGTCTGCTTCTCGATGGGCTCGGAGATCGCCCACTGGTTGTTCTGGCAGAAGAACACGACCGGGGCGTTGTAGACCGCCGAGAAGACGAACGACTCGTTGACGTCGCCCTGGCTGGAGGCGCCGTCGCCGAAGTACGCGAGCACCGCGGAGTCCGCGCCGTCCTTGGAGATGCCCATGGCGTAGCCGGTGGCGTGCAGGGTCTGCGAGCCGAGGACGATCGTGTACAGGTGGAAGTTGTTGCTGTTGGGGTCCCAGCCGCCGTTGTTCACGCCGCGGAACATGCCCAGCAGGTTGGTCGGGTCGACCCCGCGGCACCAGGCGACGCCGTGCTCGCGGTAGGTCGGGAAGACGTAGTCGTCGTCGCGCAGCGCCCGGCCGGAGCCGATCTGGGCGGCCTCCTGGCCGAGCAGCGACGCCCACAGGCCCAGCTCGCCCTGGCGCTGCAGGGAGGTGGCCTCGGCGTCGAAGCGTCGGGTGAGCACCATGTCGCGGTACAGGCCGCGGAGCTCTTCGGGGGTGATGCCGGCGACGTACTTGTCGTACTCGGCGTTCTTGACGCGCTCGCCCTCGGCGGTCAGCAGCTGCACGAGCTCGGGCTCGTCGCTCTTCCTGCTGCTCGCGCGGGTGGTGCGCTTGGTAGCGGTGGTGCCGGCCTTGCTTCCGGCGCCGCCTCGCGGCTTGCGCGCGGCAGTGCTCTCCACGCTCACGTGTGCTCCTCCGTCGGTCCGGCTCCCCGGGTTCGCCGGGCTGCCTGGGGGTCCCCCCGGCTCCGTTCAGGAGCCTGGGGGAGCGGCTCACCTGTGGGGCCTACGGGGCGCACGGGGTGGGTGCGGCTCGTAGGGGACAGGCGTGACAGGTGCCCCGGCGAGCACCCTGCAAAAAGCACGTTACCCAGTGCGCCACATTTCTGTGAAACGCCTCCTGACCTGCGATTTTGCTTGGATTTCCAAGTAAATCGCGAATGCCGGGAACAACTCCTGGTCACAGCCTTGCAGGGGGCCGAAGCTACGGCACGTTATCCCGGTGAACCGGGCCACGGGAAGAGCCTTCTTGGAGTGAAGCCGAGGTGAACCAACCGGTCGGTAATAAATAGGGGCGGTCTGTTTGTACGGTTCCGACGGCAGTTCGCTCCCCCTTTTATCAGGGGCGCACATCCGTTCCCACCAGGGCCGGGACGAGTCGCACCCGTTCGGGTGAACGGTCTTCGGCCGACGCCGTCGGCAGGGACCCGGACGGCGGAACGGCGAGGACCGGGACAGCGGAACGGGGCCCCACGCGTGTGCGTGGAGCCCCGTCGTTTCCGTGCTCTGCGGGTGCCGCCCGGCGCCCGGTGCCGCCTCAGCCCGCGACGCCGCCGGCGTCCGCTCCGGCCGTGCCCGTCGGCTCGACATCGGTGGGCTCGGGGGTCGGCTCGACATCGGTGGGCTCGGGGGTCGTCTCCGGGTCCGTCGGCTCGGTGTCCGTCGGCTCACCGGTCGGCGAGGTCGAGGCCGAGACGGAAGGCGTCCACGACGGGGTCGGGGTCGGGGTGTAGTCCCAGCCGCCCCCGCCGCCGTTGTCGTCCTCCGTCTGCTGGTCCGTCGGCTGCTCCTCGGTCGCCTCGTCGGACGGCTCCTCGGTCGCCTTGTCCTCTTCCTTGGTCTGCGAGACCGTCGGCGACGGGGGCTTGCCGGAGCCGCCCCCGTCGTCACCGGCGTTCTTCACGGCCAGCGCGACACCGCCCGCGATGGCGATCACCGCCAGGACGGCCAGGATCCACAGCTTGCCGCGGCCGCTGCCCCGGTTGCCGTGGCCCTCGAAGCCGCCGTCGTCGCCGCGCCCGTAGGGCTGGATGATCGGCTGCGGGATCTGTGTGGTGCCCGACGCGCCGTCCATCGGGTGCGGCAGCGCCGTCGTGCCCGCCATGCCCCCGGCCGGGGTGTGCCGGCCCTCGTGCATGTCCACCGGGCCGGTGTTCCAGGTGCCGGTGTGGCCGCCCTGGTCGTAGAGCATCTGGAGGGCGTACTGCATCAGACCGCGCATCTCCTCGGCGGTCTGGAAGCGGTCGTCCGGCTCCTTGGCCAGCGCGCGCATCGCCAGGCCGTCCAGCTCCGGCGGCGAGGCGTCGGAGACCTCCGACGGCGGCACCGGGATGTCCTGGACGTGCTGGTAGACCACCGACAGCGGGGTCTCGCCGACGAACGGCGGGCGCAGCGCGAGGAGTTCGTAGAGCAGGCAGCCGGTCGCGTACAGGTCGGAGCGGTGGTCGACGGCCTTGCCGAGGGCCTGCTCCGGGGACAGGTACTGCGGGGTGCCCATGACCATGCCGGTCTGCGTCATCGTCGTCGACGCGCCGTGCAGGGCGCGGGCGATGCCGAAGTCCATGACCTTCACGGCGCCGTTGTGCGTGATGATGACGTTCGCGGGCTTGATGTCGCGGTGCACGATGCCGTGCTGATGCGAGTACGCCAGCGCCTCCAGCACACCCGACACGATGATCAGGGCCTGCTCCGGGCCCGGCGCCTCGGCGTTGAGCAGCAGGTCGCGGATGGTGCGGCCCTCGACCAGCTCCATCACGATGTACGGCACGGCCTGGCCGCCCACCTGGTCCTCGCCGGAGTCGTACACGGCGACGATGGCATGGTGGTTGAGCCCGGCGACCGACTGTGCCTCACGGGTGAACCGGGCCTTGGAGACCGGGTCTTCGGCTAGGTCGGCGCGCAGCAGCTTGACGGCGACGGTGCGGCCGAGGCGTACGTCCTCGGCGGCGAACACCTCCGCCATGCCGCCCCGGCCTAGCCTGCCGGTCAGCCGGTACCGGCCGTCCCCGACAAGCCCTCCGTTGCCCCAGACTTCCGGCGCGTCCGACATGCCGCCGCCAGTCGCCTCGGGTTCGGACGGGCCCTGAGCGCGCTGCTGCTGTGCCATCAGTCCTCGCCGTCGTTTCTGCCCGCGGTGCGCGCGGTGTTGTTACGGTCTCCGTCGGCCACGCTACAGCCTCCGCGCGATCCGTCGGTCCGAGATGGCGCCGTCCTGGGCAGGAGACGGACCGGTCATCAAACCGTGATTTCCAGCCGTGGCGCAAATCCGGCGCACTGCTCGTGAGGGCGCTGTAACGCTTCCGCGACGCTTCTTTCGCGTACGGTCACGGAACGGGCACCGAGCTTGACGTGTCGGTGCCCTGGGGCAGACTTGGCCGGGAATAACTGTTTTCGATCACGCGGGAGCACAGCAGCCGCTGTCGCCGGCGCCTATGGGGGACGCAGAACGATGAGCCAGGACGGCGCACAGGACCGTTACACGGCACGGGCGCTCGCCGGTGGCCGCTACCAACTGCGCGACCTGCTGGGCCAGGGCGGTATGGCCGCGGTGCACCTCGCGTACGACAGTGTGCTGGACCGCCAGGTGGCGATCAAGACGCTGCACACCGAACTGGGCCGCGAGGCCGCCTTCCGCGAGCGGTTCCGCCGCGAGGCGCAGGCCGTGGCCAAGCTCACGCACACCAACATCGTCTCCGTCTTCGACACCGGCGAGGACGAGGTCGGCGGCATGACGACGCCGTTCATCGTCATGGAGTACGTCGAGGGCCGCCCGCTCGGCTCCGTGCTCGACGACGACGTACGGCAGTTCGGCGCGATGCCCGCCGACAAGGCGCTGAAGGTCACCGCCGATGTGCTCGCGGCGCTGGAGATCAGCCACGAGATGGGGCTGGTCCACCGCGACATCAAGCCCGGCAACGTGATGATGACCAAGCGCGGTGTGGTCAAGGTCATGGACTTCGGCATCGCGCGCGCCATGCAGTCCGGGGTCACCTCGATGACCCAGACCGGCATGGTCGTCGGCACCCCGCAGTACCTCTCGCCCGAACAGGCCCTCGGCCGCGGTGTGGACGCCCGCTCCGACCTGTACTCGGTCGGCATCATGCTGTTCCAACTGGTCACCGGGCGGCTGCCGTTCGATGCGGACTCGCCGCTGGCCATCGCGTACGCGCACGTCCAGGAGGAGCCGGTGGCGGCGTCCTCCATCAACCGCGCGCTGCCGCCGGCCGTCGACGCGCTGATCACCCGGGCGCTGAAGAAGAACCCGAACGAGCGGTTCCCGACAGCCGTCGCCATGCGTGACGAGTGTCTGCGTGTCGCGGCCTCCTTCCAGGCGGCCGCGCCGAGCATCGTCCCCGGCGCCCCTACGGCGAGCGGCGCGGGCGTGGGCTCGGCGGTGTTCCCGCCGGTCGACCAGGCGACCCCGGCTCCGAGCGGGCCGGTGCAGACGCCGTACCAGCCGTCGCCGGTGAACCCGTACAGCACCCCGGCGCCGACTCCGGCGCCTGCCCCGGCGTACGGCTATCCGCACCAGGGCGGCTACCAGCAGCCGCACCCCGGCGGGTACGCGCCGCAGCCGGGTGCGTCGACGCCGCCGCCGTACAACATCACCCCGCAGACGCACCCGTCCGCGCCGGGCGGGGGCCGCAGGAGCAACCGCTCGGTGGTCATCGGCTCGATCGTGGTCGCCGTGGCCGCCGTCGCCGGGCTGATCGTCGCGATCTCGATGAACGGCGGGGACGGCGGGAACGAGGGCAAGGGCGGCGGCGGGGCCAGCGCCTCCGCGTCCGCCACCCAGAAGGAGGGCTACCGCCCGCCGGACACCTCCCGCACCATCGACTCGACCCAGTGCACCGAGCCGCTGGAGTCCTACAACGACCCGGAGAAGGTGAAGATCCCCGACTTCCGGTTCAAGGACATCACCTCCGTCCGGGAGTGCCTCTCGGCCGCGGGCTGGCACCTGAAGAAGAAGGACGTCGACAACAACACCTGGGGCGACGGCACGGTCCTGGACCAGTTCCCCGCCCCCGGCACGGACGTCGACCCCAAGAACCCGGGCGAGATCCAGCTGAGCATCTCGACGGGCAATCCGACGGATTCCTGAAGTTGAATCCGACGGGTTCCTGAGGTTGCCGCCGGGGGTTCCGGCGCCCAAGTGAAGGAAGGCCCGGCCGCGGGGATGCGGCCGGGCCTTTTCGATGGCTGGGGCTGTTGTCCTGACCGTCGCTCAGAGGTAGGGACCGCCCGAGCGGCCGCCCGTGTGCTCGTCGCCCTCGTGACCCACGCCCGGCGGGAGGGCACGGCGCATCTGCTCCAACTGGGCCCGCGCGGCCATCTGCTGGGCGAACAGCGTGGTCTGGATGCCGTGGAAGAGACCCTCCAGCCAGCCGACCAACTGCGCCTGCGCGATCCGCAGTTCCGAGTCGGAGGGGGTCGAGCCGTCCGAGAAGGGGAGCGACAGCCGCTCCAGCTCCTCCACCAGCTCCGGCGCCAGACCGTCCTCCAGCTCCTTCACGGAGCTGCGGTGGATCTCCTTCAGCCGGGCCCGGCTGGCCTCGTCGAGGGGAGCCGCACGCACCTCCTCCAGCAACTGCTTGATCATGCTGCCGATCCGCATGACCTTGGCAGGCTGCTCGACCTGCTCAGTCACCGGGATCTCGCGGGAGTCCTCGTCCCCGTTGCCACCGCTGAGCGCCATGCCGTCCTGGCCCACGACCAGGATCTGCGGGTTCTCCGGCGACCTTTCGTTCCTCGGCATCTCCATGCCGCCATTCTCTCGCACCCGTACAGCTCATCATCGTGGTGCCCCCTGAGGGGGGTGATCCACCGTTTCCGCGGCAATTCTTCGGGGGCTCGGGTGGCGGAGTCCGACATGCCGGGGCGGGGCGGCGGTGTGAGGGTAGGGGGGTGAACCGTTGGCCGTGGGGGACGAGGGTACGGGGGCTGGTACCGGTCGTGCTGGTGGCCGGGTTGGTCGGTGTCGGGGTGTACGCCGCGCCCGGCGTGGCCGCGGCGGGCCCGCCGGGACCGCGGGAGTCGGTGGCGTCCGGGACGCCTACGCACGGCGTGGGTCCTTCCGCGGACCGCGGCAGGCCCGATCGGCCGCGGGGCGCGGCCTCGCCTCCCGCCCGGGGCCCGGCCTCGCCCGTCTGGGACGACCGCCACGGCTCGGCCCTCCCCTCCCCCTCCTTCCCCCACACCGCCAGCCCCTCGCACCGGCCCCCGGCCCCCGGCCCGCGCGCCGAGGAACCGGCCGAACCGGCCGAATCGACCGAACCGACCCCCGAGGCCGAGTCCACCCGGGCCGGCAGCCGAGCCGGGGAGGGCCAGGAACGCCCGGGCCGACGGGAGGCCCCCGAGGAGGACCCCGCCGCCGACGAGGAACCGGCCGAGGAGGAACCGGCCGAGGAGGAGCAGGGCTCCGACACCGGCCCGGTGCCCCCCACCGCCCCGCAGTCCCCGGCCGCCCGGCCCCCCTCGGCAGCGACGCCCCAGGCCACAATCCCCACCGAGCCCGTACTGGAGATCCTCCCCCTGGGCAGCGGCCTGGTCCTCATCGGCCTGGGCCTGGGCCTCGCCTTCATAGCCCTACGCCTACGCCGAGACTGACACACAAGGTGCGCGGGGAACTGTGCCCGTCCTCAGGGGCGCCGGGAACTGCGCAATCTCCCGGGGCGCGAGGAACAGCGAGCTTCCTCAGGGGCGCGGGGAACTACGCACGTCCTCAGGGGCGCGGGGAACTGCGCAATCTCCAGGGGCGCGAGGAACTGCGCAATCTTCAGGGGCGCGGGGAACTGCGCGACCAGCCACAACCCGGCCGCACCCACCCACCGTCAGCCCCCGGCACCACCCCGCCAGCCCCGGCAGGACAAAGCACCCGAAACTACCCAACAGCCCCGGCAGGACCCGGCACTACCAACAGCACCTTCCCCACATGCCCACTCCCCTCCAACACCCGATGCCCCGCACCCGCATCGTCCATGGACACCTCCCGGTCGACAACAGCCCGCACCCGCCCACCCTCGACCAACGGCCAGACATGCTCCCGCACGGCCGCCACGATCGCCGCCTTCTCCTCCACCGGCCGAGCCCGCAAAGACGTCGCCGTGACAGCCGCCCGCTTCCGAAGCAACGCCCCGATGTTCAGCTCGCCCTGCACACCACCCTGCATACCGATGATGGCCAGCCGCCCGTTCACCGCCAGGCTCCGCACATTGCGGTCCAGATACTTGGCCCCCATGTTGTCGAGGATGACGTCGGCCCCCACCCCGTCCGTGGCCTTGGCGATCTCCTCGACGAAGTCCTGCTCCTTGTAGTCGATCAGGATGTCCGCCCCCAGCTCGGCGCACCGCTCCAGCTTCTCCCGCGTACCGGCCGTGACGGCGACCCTCGCGCCGACGGCCTTGGCCAGCTGGATGGCCATGGTGCCGATACCGCTGGAGCCGCCGTGCACGAGCAGCGTCTCGCCGGGACGCAGGTGGGAGATCATGAACACGTTCGACCACACCGTGCAGACCACCTCGGGCAGCGCCGCCGCCCACGTCAGGGAGACGCCCCGGGGCACGGGCAGCAGCTGGCCCGCGGGAACGGCGACCTTCTCGGCGTAGCCGCCGCCGGAGAGCAGCGCGCACACCTCGTCGCCGACGGACCAGCCGGACACACCGGTGCCGATCGCGGCGATCCGCCCGGAGCACTCCAGCCCGGGGTAGGGGGACGCTCCGGGCGGCGGGTCGTAGAAGCCGCGCCGCTGGAGGATGTCGGCCCGGTTGACGGCACTGGCCGTCACATCGACGAGCACCTCGCCCGGCCCGGGCTCCGGGTCGGGCACCTCGGCCCAGACCAGCGCCTCGGGCCCACCAGGTTCGGGAATCGTGATCGCATACATGAAACGGACGCTACTGCGTCCGCCCCGGCCACGCCCCGCCTTCCCCCACCGCTTCACGGACCGCCCGCCCTGCGTCCGAGGTCCCGGTCCCCCTCCGCCCTTCGACCGGACTCCGCGAATTTCCCTGTGCGCGACCGATGAGTTCGCGTCACGGTAAAGGTCTCCCCATGCGTAGCCCACGTACGCGGAAGGACAACCCACCATGAGCCAGCAGACCCCAGGCCTGGCCATCGAGACCGCGGGCCTGGTGAAGACGTTCGGTGAGACCAGGGCCGTCGACGGCGTCGATCTCGCCGTGCCGACCGGCACGGTCTACGGCGTCCTCGGCCCGAACGGCGCCGGAAAGACCACCACGGTCAAGATGCTCGCCACCCTGCTCAGGCCCGACGGAGGCGAGGCGCATGTATTCGGCCACGACGTCGTGCGCGAGGCCGACGAGGTGCGCGGGCGGGTCAGCCTGACCGGGCAGTACGCCTCGGTCGACGAGGACCTCACCGGCACGGAGAACCTCGTCCTGCTCGGCCGGCTGCTCGGCCATCACAAGAAGGCCGCGCGCGAACGGTCCGCGCAGCTGCTGGAGGCGTTCGGGCTGACCGAGGCCGCCGGGAAGCAGGTCAAGAACTACTCGGGCGGCATGCGGCGCCGTATCGACATCGCCGCATCCATCCTCAACACCCCCGACCTGCTGTTCCTCGACGAGCCGACGACCGGTCTGGACCCGCGCAGCCGCAACCAGGTGTGGGACATCGTGCGCGCCGTGGTCGCCCAGGGCACCACCGTGCTGCTGACGACGCAGTATCTGGACGAGGCCGACCAGCTGGCGTCCCGGATCGCCGTGATCGACCGGGGCAAGGTGATCGCCGAGGGCACCAAGGGCGAGCTGAAGGCCTCCGTCGGCGCCGGCTCGGTCCACCTGCGGCTGCGCGACGCGGCCCAGCGGCCCGCGGCCGAGCAGGTCCTGCGGCTGACCCTGGACGCGGACGTCCAGCTCGAACCGGACCCCGTGGCCCTGACGGCCCGGGTCGGGGCGGGCGCGGACAACGGGCAGGGCGCCGCCGAGCAGGCCGCCCGCGCGCTCGCGGAGCTGGCCCGCGGGGGCATCACCGTCGACAACTTCTCCCTGGGCCAGCCCAGCCTGGACGAGGTGTTCCTCGCCCTGACCGGACACGCCACCGAGGCGCGGACCACCGACGACGACACCGAAGGCGAGGCGGCGGCATGAGCACCGCGACCACCACCGAGACCGGCGAACTCGCCCCCGTCAGGGCCGATTCGCTCGCCGCCCTGCTCGTGGCCGAGGAACGCCCGCCCCGGCCCAGTGCCCTGTCGGCCTCGCTGACGTTCGGCTGGCGCTCCATCCTGAAGATCAAGCACGTGCCGGAGCAGCTGTTCGACGTCACGGCGTTCCCGATCATGATGGTGCTGATGTACACGTACCTGTTCGGCGGGGCGCTGGCCGGGTCGCCGAAGGAGTACATCCAGTTCCTGCTGCCGGGCATCCTGGTGATGTCGGTCGTGATGATCACGATGTACACCGGCGTCTCGGTGAACACCGACATCGAGAAGGGCGTCTTCGACCGCTTCCGGTCCCTGCCCATCTGGCGGCCGTCGACGATGGTCGGCTATCTGCTCGGCGACGCCCTGCGCTACACGATCGCGTCCGCGGTGATGCTGCTGGTCGGCCTGATCCTCGGCTACCGCCCGGACGGCGGGTTCGCCGGTGTCCTCGCCGGGGTGGCGCTGCTGATCGTCTTCTCGTTCTCGTTCTCGTGGATCTGGACGATGTTCGGGCTGATGCTGCGCTCCGAGAAGTCGGTGATGGGCGTCAGCATGATGGTGATCTTCCCGCTCACCTTCCTGTCCAATGTCTTCGTCGACCCGCACACGATGCCCGGCTGGCTCCAGGCGTTCGTCAACAACAGCCCCATCACCCATCTCGCCACCTCCGTGCGCGAGCTGATGGCCGGCCAGTGGCCCGCCGCCGAGCTCGCCTGGACGCTCGGCTGGGCCGCCCTGTTCGTGCTGGTCTTCGGCCCGATCACGATGCGGCTCTACAACCGCAAGTGACCCGGCACCCGCAAGGGCCCTGTCGTGCCGGGCGGGCAGCGGCTCTAACCCTGTACACCGCCCTCGGCGCGCACGATCACCACGACCCGGTCCGTCGGCTCCAGCACGCCGATGGCCGGGTCGTCGTACGCCAGCACCCGGTGCCCGCGTACGACGCTCACCACCAGCTGGGCCAGTTCGCGCGGGCCGCGCCCGGACTCGGCCTTGGTGACCGGCCGTTCGACCATGTCGAGACCGCTGCCCTGGCGCATCAGGTCCTCCATGACCAGGCCCGCGAAGGGGCTGAGGGCGGACATGCCCAGCAGCCGGCCGGCCGCGCTCGCGCCGGTGACGACCTCGTCCGCGCCCGACTGCCGCAGCAGCGGGGCGTTCTCCTCCTCGCGGACCGCGGCCACGATCGTCGCCCCGGGGTTGAGCTGACGCGCGGTGAGCACGACCAGGACGGCCGTGTCGTCGCGCTGGGTCGCGACGATGATCTTCTTGGCCCGCTGCACCTCCGCCTGGCGCAGTACGTCGCTGCGCGTCGCGTCCCCGGCCACAGCCTCGAAGCCCTCCGCCGCGGCCGCGGCGACGGCCTTGGCGCTCGGGTCGATCACGACCACCTGGTTCTGCCGCAGTCCCGCCGCGCAGACGGTCCGGATCGCGGTACGTCCCTTCGTACCGAATCCCACGACGACAGTGTGGTCACGCACAGGGCCTCCTCGGCTTGTTCCACGGGTGGACGAGTTGCCTGCCTCTGCACGCGCCCGCCCCGCGACCATGGTGCATTGTTTTACCGATCACCGACGTGGGGGCACACGATGAGGCATGACGAGAGACGACCGACCAAATTGACCAGGTTCTCCATGTTCCGGTCCCTCTGGTACCGCTCACGCACCGAGGCCCGCGACGACGCCGAGGCCGGTCGCTCCATCGTCATGCCGACCGGCACGGCCCTGCCCCCGCTCCAGCAGGTGCTGCGGCGCCTGGCCCTCGCGCTGGGGGTGCTGGCGCTCACCACACTGATCGTCTACGCCGACCGCGACGGCTACAACGACAACTCCAACGGCAGCGTCAGCCTGCTGGACGCGGCCTACTACGCCACCGTCACCCTCTCCACCACCGGATACGGCGACATCACGCCGGTCAGCGACTCCGCGCGGCTGATCAACATCCTGATCATCACGCCGCTGCGCGTGCTGTTCCTGATCATCCTGGTCGGCACCACCCTGGAGGTGCTCACCGAACGCACCCGTCAACAGGTCCGCATCCACCGCTGGCGCTCGCGCACCAGCGGCCACACCGTGGTCGTCGGCTACGGCACCAAGGGGCGCCACGCGGTGCAGACCCTGACCGGCCAGGGCGTGACCAAGGACCGGATCGTGGTGGTGGACGTCCAGCGCAAGGCGGCGACCGCGGCCGGGGACGACGGGCTGGTGTCCGTGACCGGTGACGCGACCCGTTCCGACACGCTGCTGAAGGCCGAGGCGCAGACCGCGGCCCGGGTGATCGTGGCCCCGCAGCGCGACGAGACGGCCGCGCTGATCACGCTCACCGTCCGCCAGCTGAACCGGCACGCCACCATCGTCGTGGCGGCCCGGGAGGACGAGAACGTGCCACTGCTGCGGCAGAGCGGCGCCGACACCGTCGTCACCAGCTCCAGCTCCGCGGGCCGGCTGCTCGGCGTCTCGGTGGTCAGCCCGGTCGTGGCCCGGACCCTGGAGGATCTGATGACCCTCGGCAACGGGCTCGACCTCATCGAACGGCCCGTCACCGCCACCGAGGCAGGGCAGCCGCCCACGGCCTGCGCCGACCTGGTCATGGCCGTCGTACGCGGGCGCAAGGTACTGGACTATGCCGACGAACGCGCCTCACCGCTGCGGGCCGGCGACCGTGTCGTCACCGTGCAGCGCGTCATCGCGGTGGAGGAGCCGGAGTAGACCGGAGCGGAACCGGAAGCCCGCCCCCTGAGGCGAAACCCGCCGGGTCGGCGGTGTTTCACGTGAAACACCGCACTCCGCCCTGTTTCACGTGAAACACACACCGAGCCCCGTGGTCGCCCACGGCAGCTCCAGCAGCTCCGCCTCCTGCCCACGGAGAGCCCCACCGGGCGGTACGACGGCCAGGGCGTCGGATGCCGCGACCCCGCGCAGCATCGCCGGGCCGTTGTAGTGCAGCGGAACGGCGTGATCGGCGCGCAGGGTGACCGGGACGAGCCGGGTGTCGTGCGGATGTCCCTGTACGGCGTCCCGCAGGGGCAGCGTCCAGGGCTCCGGGGCCGGCCGGGCGGCCAGGGTGCGCAGCAGCGGCTCGGCGAGCGTCAGAAGCCCGGAGACGGCCGCCAGGGGGTTTCCCGGCAGACCGACCAGGTGCTGGTTCTCCTTGGTGCGGGCCAGCAGCATGGGATGGCCGGGGCGCACCTTCACGCCGTTCACCAGCAACTCGGCGCCGATGCGGCGCAGGGTGGGGTGGACATGGTCCACGGGGCCCGCCGCGGTGCCGCCGGTCGTGACGACCAGCTCGGCGTCGCTGGCGGTGACGGCCTTGTACAGGGCCTCCGCGTCGTCGCCCAGGCGGCGCACGGCGACGACCTCGGCGCCCAGCGCGCGCAGCCAGTGCGGAAGCATCGGGCCGAGCGCGTCGCGGATCAGCCCGTCGTGCGGCAGGCCCTCGGTGAGCAGTTCGTCGCCCAGGACGAACACCTCGGCGCGGGGGCGGGGCACGGTGTTGAGGGTGTCGTATCCGGCGGCCGCGGCCAGGCCCAGCACGGCGGGCGTCACCGGCGTCCCGACGCTCAGCAGCTGGTCGCCGCTGCGGCACTCCTGGCCGCGCGGCCGGATGTCCTGCCCGTGGGCCACCTCGCGGGTGGGGTGCAGCCGGCCCTTGTCGTCGGTGCGGCCGTGCTCGCTGCGGAGCACGGCGGTGGTGTCCGGGGGGATGCGGGCGCCGGTGGCGATCCGGACCGCCTCCCCGTCGTCCAGGCGGATCGGCTCGGCGTGCCCGGCCAGCACCCCCTCGTCGCGCACGGTCCAGGGTCCGGGCCCGGCCACGGCCCAGCCGTCCATGGCCGAGGTGTCGAAGGAGGGCAGGTCGGTGAGGGCGGTGAGCGGCTCGGCCAGGACGAGACCGAGCGCGGCGTCGAGGGGCACCGGCACGGGGGCGCGGCGCACGACCCGGCGCGCGGCACGCGCGGCGACGGCCCGGGCCTCGGGCCAGGGAGTTGCCCGGTGCCGGTGCTCCGGCGCCTGCGGGCCGCCGCCCGCGGCGGGCGGGAGTACGGCGGCTTCGGTGCCGCTGGGCCGCTTCACCAGGGCGAGGGCCTCCTCGACGTCGAAGTCGTCGGCGTCCCGTCCCAGGCCTCGCGCGGTCATCCGGCGTCCGCAGAGGTTCCGGGGGCGGCGTCGGAGGTTCCGGGGGCGGCGTCGGGCTTGCTGTCGGCGTCCTCCTGCGCCCAGCGCAGGGCGAGGGCCGCGGCCTTGCGGGAGGCCTCGGCGACCGCTTCGGGGCCGCCTCCCGCGCGGGCGGCGGCGTAGCCGACGAGGAAGGTGGTCAGCGGCGCGGCGGGCCTGGCCACGCCGTGCGCGGCGTCGCGGGCCAGGTCGAGCAGGAGGCCGGTGTCGACGTCCAGGTCGATGCCGAGCTCGTCCTTGACTGCGGAGATCCATTCGTCCAACACGTGCTCATGCTCCCTGATGCGGGCCCTGGCGGCGGCGATGTCGTCCCAGGTGTCGCAGTCGAAGGCCGCGACGGGGTCGGTGAGGCGGGTGAGACCGAGGCCGCCGGTCAGCCGCCGCAGCGGCAGCCCGGTGAGCGAGCCGTGCTCGGCGGTGAGGGCGGCCAGACCGTGGCGCAGGGCGGCTGTCCGGTAGACCGCGACCAGCGGCTGGTCACGGCCGTCGGCGTCGCTGAGCAGCACTCCGTCGCTGCCGCCCGCCCGTGCCGCGGCGAGCAGCCGGTGGACGGTTCCCTCCCGCAGGAAGGGCAGATCGGCGGAGAGCACGGCGACGTAGGGCGCGCCGACGGGCCGCAGCCCGGCGTCCAGCGCGGCGAGCGGTCCGCCTCCGGGCGGCTCCTCGCGCGCCCAGCGCACGGCCCTGGCCGTGGGCCGCGGATCGGCGACGACCACGGTCGTCCCCGCGTCCGCGCAGGCGGTGAGCACGCGGTCGAGCAGCGCGCGGCCGCCCACCCGTACTCCGGGCTTGTCCGCCCCGCCGAGCCGGCGCGCGGCGCCTCCGGCGAGCACGACGGCGTCGTACGCGGAGTCGGAAGGGGCGCTCTCGGTCACCCCCTGAGTATGCGGGCCCGCCGGGGCCCACGGGTATCCGGGTGAGGCCTTCCACAGCCCGTCGGTGGGCCGGGCGACAGGCCGGGCCACCGACGGGCAGCAGACCGGCCGCCCCGGTGCGGGGCCCGCGGGGGCGCAGGAACGCCCCCGCGAGGCCTGACGGAGCGCGACGCCCCTCAGAGGGTGCGCAGCAGCACCGCCGGCTGTTCCACGCAGTCCGCCACATAGCGCAGGAAGCCGCCCGCCGTGCCGCCGTCGCACACGCGGTGGTCGAACGTCAGCGACAGCTGCACGACCTGGCGGACCGCCAGTTCGCCTTCGTGCACCCACGGCTTGGGGATAATGCGGCCCACGCCGAGCATCGCGGCCTCGGGGTGGTTGATGATCGGCGTCGAGCCGTCGACCCCGAACACCCCGTAGTTGTTCAGCGTGAACGTGCCGCCGGTCAGCTCCGCCGGGGTGAGCGTCCCCGCGCGGCCCGCCTCGGTGAGCCGCGCGAACTCCGCGGTCAGGCCCTCGGCGTCCCGCGCCTGCGCGTCCCGGACGACGGGCACGACCAGGCCCCGCTCGGTCTGCGCGGCGAAGCCGAGGTGGACCTGCTCCAGCCGGACGATCTCGCGGTTGTCCAGGTCGACCGTGGAGTTCAGCTCGGGGAACCGGGCGAGCGCGGCCGTGCAGATCCGGGCCAGCAGGGCGAGCAGGGAGATCTTCGTCCCGCCGGCGGCGTTCATCGCGGCACGCGACCGCATCAGTTCGGTCGCGTCGGCGTCCACCCAGCAGGTGGCGTCCGGGATCTCGCGCCGGCTGCGCGAGAGCTTGTCGGCGACCGCGCCGCGCACGCCCTTGAGGGGCACACGGACCCCGCCCTGTGTGGCGGAGGAGCGGACCCGTGCGGCGGAGGGTGCCGCGTTCGCCGCGGCCTCGGCCACGTGCGGGTGCGGACCGGCCGACGGTTGGGCGGTGCGGCCCTGCGCGGCGGCCGCCTTCACCGCGTACTCCACGTCCGCCCGCAGGATCAGGCCCTCGGGGCCGGAGCCCGTGAGATCACGCAGATCCAGGCCGTTCTCCCGGGCGAGGCGGCGCACCAGCGGCGAGATCACCGGAACGGGGCCCTCGCCCTGTGCGGTCTCGACGACGGGGGCGTCGGCCGCGAACGTGGCGGCGGGCGTACCGGCCGTGCCCGCGGCGGCTGCCGGGGTGACGGCCGGGCGGCGCACCCGGCGGCGGCGCTCCGGGGGAGCGCTCGTGCCGTAGCCCACCAGGACGTTGCCCGAGCCTTCGGCCGAGCCGTTGCCGGAGGCCGCGGACGCCCTGCCGGCGGGGCCGGAGTCCGTCCCGGAACCGGTGGAGGAGGCCCCGCCCGGCTGTCCGCCCGGTGTCCCGGCCGGACCGTCGGAGGCGGACGCGCCCACGGCGACCGTCAGCAGCGGTGCCCCGACGGGCAGTTCGCTGCCCTCCTCGCCGAATCTGGCGGTGACCACACCGCCGTAGGGGCAGGGCACCTCGACCATCGCCTTGGCCGTCTCGACCTCGACGACCGGCTGGTCGATGGCGACGACGTCGCCGACCTCCACCAGCCAGCGGACGATCTCCGCCTCCGTGAGCCCCTCCCCGAGGTCGGGGAGCTTGAACTCCAGCACCTGTGCCATCAGCTCTCGGCCTCCCATTGCAGACGCGCCACGGCGTCCAGGATCCGGTCGACGCCGGGCAGGTGGTGCTTCTCCAGCATCGGCGGCGGATAGGGGATGTCGAACCCGGCCACGCGCAGCACCGGCGCCTCCAGGTGGTGGAAGCAGCGCTCCGTGACCCGGGCCGCGATCTCCCCGCCCGGTCCGCCGAACCCGCCCGACTCATGGACGACGACCGCTCGCCCGGTCCGGCGCACCGAGGCGCAGACCGTCTCGTCGTCGAACGGCACCAGCGAGCGCAGGTCGACGACTTCGAGGTCCCACCCCTCGGCCCGGGCGGCCTCGGCGGCTTCGAGGCAGACCGGAACGGACGGACCGTACGTGATGAGTGTGGCGCTCCGGCCGGTGCGCCGCACCACCGCGCGGCCTATCGGCTCAACGCTCTGCGGGTCCTCCGGGTTCCAGGAGTCCTTCGACCAGTACAGCCGCTTCGGCTCCAGGAAGACGACCGGGTCGTCGGAGGCGATGGCGGCGCGCAGCAGGCCGTAGGCGTCTGGCACGGTGGCGGGCGTGACGACGTGGAGCCCCGGAGTGGCGATGTAGTACGCCTCGGAGGAGTCGCTGTGGTGCTCGACGCCGCCGATGCCGCCGCCGTAGGGGACGCGGATGGTGATCGGCAGCGGCATGCGGCCGCGGGTGCGGTTGCGCATACGGGCGACGTGGCTGATGAGCTGCTCGAACGCCGGGTAGGCGAACGCGTCGAACTGCATCTCCACGACCGGCCGCAGGCCGTACATGGCCATGCCCACGGCGGTGCCGAGGATGCCGGCCTCGGCCAGCGGGGTGTCGGTGCAGCGGTCCTCGCCGAACTCCTTGGCCAGGCCGTCGGTGACGCGGAAGACACCGCCGAGGGTGCCGACGTCCTCGCCCATGACGTGCACGGACGGGTCGGCTGCCATGGCGTCGCGCATCGCGCGCGTGAGGGCCTGCGCCATGGTGGCGGGCTTCACGGCGACGGTGGTCATCGCGCGGTCCCTTCCTGGGTGTCGGCCTCGGCGTCGAACTCGGCGCGCAGATGGGCCTGCTGTTCGCGCAGCTGGGGCGTGGGTTCGGCGTAGACGTGGGCGAAGAGGTCCATGGGGTCGAGCACCGGGTCCTGGTTCATCTGCTCGCGCAGGGCGGCGGCCATGGTCTCGGCGTTCTCGCGGGCCGCGTCGATCGCCTGCTCGTCGAGCAGTCCGCGGTCGGTCAGCTCGCGCTCCAGGAGCAGGATCGGGTCGTGGTCGCGCCAGGCCTCGACCTCGGCGTCGCCGCGGTAGCGCGTGGCGTCGTCGGCGTTGGTGTGGGCGTCGATCCGGTACGTCACCGCCTCCACCAGGGTCGGCCCGCCGCCCTCGCGCGCACGGCGCACGGCCTCGGTCAGCACCTCGTGCACCGCGGCGGCGTCGTTGCCGTCGACCAGGCGGCCCGGCATGCCGTACCCGACGGCCTTGTGGGCCAGGGTGGGCGCCGCGGTCTGCTTGGCGAGCGGGACGGAGATGGCGAAGCCGTTGTTCTGCACGAGGAAGACGACCGGGGCCTGCCAGACGGCGGCGAAGTTCAGCGCCTCGTGGAAGTCGCCCTCGCTGGTGCCGCCGTCGCCGACCATGGCGAGCGCCACGACGTCGTCGCCCTTGATGCGGGCGGCGTGCGCGAGGCCCACGGCGTGCGGCAGCTGGGTGGCCAGCGGGGTGCTGAGAGGGGCCACCCGGTGCTCGTGCGGGTCGTAGCCGGTGTGCCAGTCGCCGCGCAGCAGCGTGAGCGCGTCGACCGGCTCGACACCGCGCGCGACGACGGCGAGCGTGTCGCGGTAGCTCGGGAAGAGCCAGTCGCGTTCCTCCAGTGCCAGCGCGGCGGCGACCTCGCAGGCCTCCTGGCCGGTGCTGGACGGGTACACGGCGAGACGGCCCTGCTTGGTGAGCGCCGTGGCCTGCGTGTTGTAGCGGCGGCCGCGCACCAGTTCCGCATAGAGCCGGCGCAGCAGCTGCGGGTCGGCCTTGGCGGCCGCCTCGGTGCCGAGGACGCGGTAGGGCTCCGGGTCCGGCAGCAGCGGCGCGGGGTCCGTGCGGGGCTGCCAGGCGGGCGGCGGGGACGGCCGATACCCGCCCCGCTGCTCCATGACCGTCATGACGGCACCTCCTCGTGGGAGCGACTAGGAGACGCAGCTCCTGTGATGCGCCTCACCTACCGATTGTTCGGTCGTCGGCACATTTTGGCTACAGGCGGCACCAGGCTGTGGACAAACGGTTCTCCACAGCCTGAGATGGATGCAGTACGTCCATGACAGGGAGGCGGGGGGACATGGCACCTGAACAAATGGCCGACGGACCCGACGCCGCCGCGCCTCCGTCGGCGCGACCGCTGGACGCGGTGGACCAGGACATCCTGCGGATGCTCCAGGCCGACGGGCGCGCCTCCGTCCGTTCCGTGGCCGAGCGGGTCCACGTCTCCCGGGCCAACGCCTACGCCCGTATCAACCGGCTCGTCGAGGACGGGGTCATCCGCGGGTTCGGCGCCCGCGTCAACCATGAGCGCGCGGGCCAGGGCACCTCGGCGTACATCACTCTGAAGATCGTCCAGAACTCCTGGCGCACGGTGCGCGAGCAGCTCAGGCAGTTGCCCGGCGCGGCCCACATCGCCCTGGTGGGCGGCGACTTCGACGTCCTGCTGCTGGTGCACACCTCCGACAACCGAGCGCTGCGCGAACTGGTGCTCACCCGGCTCCAGGCGATCCCGGAGGTGCTCAGCAGCCGCACGCTGCTGGTGTTCGAGGAGGAGGACCTGGAGCCGCAGGGCTGAACCGCGGGGGCGGTCCTCAGCCCGAACTCATGGCCATGCCGAGCGCCAGCGCGAACAGCACCGGCAGCATCACACAGCCGAGCCCGGCACCGGAGATCAGCATCCGCGGCGTCCGCAGGGACCGCCGGCGCGGCAGCACCCAGGCGAGGACGAGCAGGCCCGACGACCAGTAGAACAGTCCCCCGAGCGAGCCGAGGCCGTCCTGCGACCGGAACCAGTGGAACTCCAGCACCAGGAACGGCAGCCCGGCCAGGGTGGCCACGAGAGGCGCCCGCCACCAGGTGGGGTGGGCGGTGCCCCGGGCGGGGGAGTCGGTTCGCACAGCGTTCTGCGGCATGCCCCCCACCCCATCAGCGCGTGCCGGGCCGGGTCATGGGGTGGCGTACTCATCCCGGCACGCGCGCGTACTCAAGGGCAGGACTCGGGCCTGACCCCGGCGCCGGGCGCCGGTGTGCTCGGCGCGCGCCCTGCCGCCGCGCCCGGACTCAGTCCTCGCGCCGCAGCCCGCCGAAGGCCAGCCGCACCACCGCGTCCGCCACTTCGCGCTCGCTGGCGCCGCGGCCGTCCGGGCGGTACCACTCGACGATCGAGTTGATCATGCCGAAGAGCAGCCGGGTGGCGAGCCGCACCTCCACGTCGCCGCGCACCTCGCCGTCCGCGGCGGCCGCCTTCAGCAGGTCGGCGACCCGGTGGTCGAACTCGCGGCGCCGCTCCAGCGCCCACCGCTCGGTGCCGGTGTTGCCGCGCACACGCAGCAGCAGCGTCACGTACGGCAGTTCGGCCATGAGGACCTCGACCATGCGCCGTACGACGTACTCGAGGCGCTCGGCGGCGGTCCCCGCGCGCGCGTGCTCCTCCTCCAGGATGCCGAACAGCCCGTCGAGCGCCCGGCTCACCGCGCGGCGCAGCAGCTCCTCCTTGCCCGCGACATGGTGGTAGATCGACGACTTGGAGATGCCGGCCGCCTTGGACAGGTGCTCCATGGACGTGCCGTCGTAGCCGCGCTCGTTGAACACCTGGACGGCCACCGACAGCAGCGTCTCGGGCGTGTAGGTGTCGCGTCTGGCCGTGGTCATGAGGTGCTCCCCTCCCGCTTGTCGGACGCGTACGCGTGGCGGTACAGCGCGAGGGACGGCGCGTAGCGGCCGGAGGGGTCCCGCAGATGCAGGTCGTCGAGCAGGGCGTACGCCCAGTTCCGGCCGAGCCTGCGGCTCCACTCGAAGGGGCCGAGCGGGTAGTTGACGCCGAGACGCATCGCGGTGTCGATGTCCTCCTCGGTGGCCACGCCCTTGGCGACGGCGTCGTGCGCGAGGTCGATGATCCGGGCGACCGTACGGGCGACGATCATGCCCGGGACGTCCCCGATGACGCTGACCTTCTTGCCGAACGCCTGGAACAGCCCGATGGCCTCGCCGAGGGTCTGCGGGGAGGTGTCCCGGGAGGCGGACAGGGCGACGCGGGTGGCCGCGCGGTAGTCCAGGGCGAGGTCGAAGTAGACGACGTCGCGGAACTCGACCGAGGTCTGGCCGTCGGCGAGGGCCAGCTGGCCGCCGCTGGGCAGCACCAGGCGGGTGCCGTGGTCCTCTTCCTCCTCGCGGACCTGGATGCCCGCCTCGCGGATCAGCGCGAGCACTTCGGAGGCCGGGCCGAGGTCGCCCTCGGCGACGACGTAGGCGGGCGGCTGCTCCTTCTCGGCCGTGTGCGGCTCGGGGCGCTCGGCGTCGTCGGCGTAGTCGTACCAGCCGTGTCCGGACTTGCGGCCGAGCCGGCCCGCCTCGACGAGGCGGCGCTGGGCGAGGGAGGGCGTGAAGCGGACGTCCTGGAAGAAGGACGTCCACACCGAGTGCGTCACCGACTCGTTGACGTCCTGCCCGATCAGGTCGGTCAGCTCGAAGGCGCCCATCCGGAAGCCGCCCGACTCGCGCAGCACGGCGTCGACGGTGGCCGGGTCGGCGCCCTGGGCCTCGAGGACGGCGAAGGCCTCGGCGTAGAAGGGCCGGGCGATGCGGTTGACGATGAAGCCGGGGGTGTCGGCGCAGGCGACCGGCGTCTTGCCCCAGGCCCGGGCGGTCTCGTACGCGCGCGTGGCAGAAGTGACGTCTGTGGCGAACCCGGAGACGACCTCGACCAGCGGCAGCAGCGGGGCCGGGTTGAAGAAGTGCAGGCCCACGAACCGGCCGGGGTTGGCGAGCGCCCCGCCGATGGCCGTGACCGACAGGGACGAGGTGTTCGTGGCCAGCAGACAGTCGTCCGCGACGACGTCCTCCAGCGCGCGGAACAGCTCCTGCTTGACGTCGAGCCGCTCCAGGATCGCCTCGACGACCAGCCCGCAGTCGGCGAGCCCGGCGATGTCCTCCACGGGCTCCAGGCGGGCGCGCGCGGCGTCGCGGTCGGCGGCGGCGAGCCGGCTCTTCTCGACGAGCCGGTCCAGGCGGGCGCCGATCGCGTCGGCCGCCGCCCGGGCACGCCCGGGAGCAGCGTCGTACAGGCGTACGGGATGGCCCGCGACCAGGGCGACCTGGGCGATGCCCTGGCCCATGGTGCCGGTGCCGACGACTGCCACAGGGCTGCCGAGGTCGAGTGCTGTCATGTGCGCGATCCTCCCGCACGGGGTTTTCCACAGATGCGGCGGTCCCCCTTGAACCGACCGATCGTTCGGTTACTCTAACTCTGACCGCCTGTCCCTGCCCATGCTTCGGGACAGGTCACGAGCTCAAGGAAGAGTTCTCCACACGAGGAGTTGGTCCCGCATGGCCGCCGAACTCACCGCGCACCAGCTGATCGCCCAGCACCGGCCCACCCTCGACCAGGCGCTGGAAGCGATCCGCACGCGCGCGTACTGGTCCCCGCATCCCGAGCATCCCAAGGCCTACGGGGAGAACGGCAGCCTGGACGCGGCCGCGGGCAAGGCCGCCTTCGACGCCCTCCTCGGCACCCGCATGGACCTCGGCCAGCCCGGCACCGACGACTGGGTCGGCGGCGAGGTCTCCCCGTACGGCATCGAGCTCGGCGTCACCTACCCGCACGCGGACCTCGACGTCCTGCTGCCCGCCATGAAGGCCGGACAGCGTGCCTGGCGCGACGCGGGCGCGGAGCTGCGGGCGGCGGTCTGTCTGGAGATCATCAAGCGGATCAGCGACCGGACGCACGAGTTCGCGCACGCGGTGATGCACACCTCCGGCCAGGCCTTCATGATGTCGTTCCAGGCCGGCGGCCCGCACGCCCAGGACCGCGGCATGGAGGCCGTGGCGTACGCGTACGTGGAGCAGGTGCGCACCCCCGACACCGCCGAGTGGACGAAGCCGCAGGGCAAGCGGGACCCGCTCGCGCTCACCAAGCAGTTCACGCCCGTCGCGCGTGGCATCGGCCTGGTCATCGGCTGCAACACCTTCCCGACGTGGAACGGCTACCCGGGCCTGTTCGCCTCCCTCGCCACCGGCAACGCGGTCCTGGTCAAGCCCCACCCGCGCGCGGTGCTCCCGCTGGCGCTGACCGTGCAGGTCGCGCGCGAGGTGCTCACCGAGTCGGGCTTCGACGCCAACCTGGTGGCGCTGGCCGCCGAGCGCCCCGGCGAGGGCATCGCCAAGACCCTCGCCACCCGCCCCGAGATCCGGATCATCGACTACACCGGCTCCACCGCCTTCGGCGACTGGCTGGAGGCCAACGCCCGCCAGGCGCAGGTCTACACCGAGAAGGCCGGCGTCAACACGGTCCTGGTGGACTCCACCGACAACTACAAGGGGATGCTCTCCAACCTGGCCTTCTCGCTCTCGCTCTACAGCGGCCAGATGTGCACCACCCCGCAGAACCTGCTGATCCCGCGCGACGGCATCCGCACCGACGAGGGCCCCAAGACCTACGACGAGGTCGCCGCCGACATCGCCCGCGCGGTGGACGGCCTGCTCGGCGACGACGCCCGCGCGAACGCGCTGCTGGGCGCGATCGTCAACCCGGACGTCAAGGCCCGCCTCGAGGCCGCCGCCGGCCTCGGCGAGGTCGCGCTGGCCTCGCGCGAGGTCGCCAACCCGGAGTTCCCGGACGCGGTCGTGCGCACCCCGGTGATCGTGAAGCTGGACGGCGCCAAGCCGGACGACGAGGCCGCCTACATGAACGAGTGCTTCGGCCCGGTGTCCTTCGCCGTCGCCGTCGACTCCGCCACCGACGCGGTGGAGCTGCTGCGGCGCACGATCCGCGACAAGGGCGCCATGACCGTCGGCGCCTACACCGTCGACGCCGAGGTCGAGCAGGCCGTGCAGGAGGTCTGCCTGGAGGAGGCCGCGCAGCTCTCGCTCAACCTCACCGGCGGGGTGTACGTCAACCAGACCGCCGCCTTCTCCGACTTCCACGGCTCGGGCGGCAACCCGGCGGCCAACGCGGCCCTGTGCGACGGGGCGTTCGTCGCCAACCGCTTCCGGGTGGTCGAGGTGCGCCGGGAGGCCTGAGCCTACGGGCGGAGGTCCGGGGCGCCGCCCAGGCTCCAGTGGTACAGCGTCATGGCCACGCTGGTGGCGAGGTTGTAGCTGGAGACCTGGGGGCGCATCGGCAGGGCCACCAGGTGGTCCGCCCGCGCCCGTACCTCCGCGGACAGGCCGCTGCGCTCCGACCCGAAGGCGAGGACGGCGTCGTCCGGGAGCTTCACGCCCCGGATGTCGTCGCCCTCCGGGTCGAGCGCGAACAGCGGACCGGGCGGCAGTTCGGCCACCTCCAGTCGCTCCACCGCGGTCGCGAAGTGCAGACCCGCCCCGCCGCGCACCACCGTGGGGTGCCAGGGGTCGAGGGTGCCGGTGGTGACGACGCCGGTCGCGCCGAACCCGGCCGCCAGACGGATCACCGCCCCCGCGTTGCCCAGGTTGCGCGGCTGGTCCAGCAGCACCACGGGAGCGGTGCGCGAGGAGCGCGCGAGCCGTTCCAGATGCCCCGCCCGCGAGGGCCGTACGGCGAGCGCGGCCACGGCCGTGGGGTGCGGGCGCGGCACCAGCGAGGCATACACCGCCTGCGGCACCTCGGCCAGCAGCCCTTCCAGCGCCGGGCGCACATCGGGTGCCAGCTCGTCGGCCAGGGCCAGCGTGGCGGCCCGGTCGGCGGTCACCGCGACGGGGACCTCGGCGCCGAAGCGCAGGGCGTGCTTGAGGGCGTGGAAGCCGTCGAGCAGGACGCGGGCGTCTCCCTCGGCGAGGCGGCGCCAGGCGCCGACGGGGTCGTTCATGCGCCGAAGCCTACGTGCGGGTGACCCGTGAGGGCCCCGGCTGCTCCGGCACCTTCCGTACCAGCCGCTCGGGCAGCGCCGGGCCCGGGTCCGCGCGGAACAGCCAGCCACGCGCGCGACCCGCGAGCGCGCCCAGCCGGCGCAGGAACGCGGTGGGCAGGAACACCGCGTCCGCGGCGATCATGGCCAGCGAGAAGAACGGCAGCCCGAGCACCACGGCGATCACCGCGTGCTCGGTGATCATGACCGCGAGCAGGACGTTCTTCACCCGCCGGTTGAGCAGGGTGAACGGGAAGGCGACCTGGACCAGCACCGTCCCGTAGGTCACCAGCATCAGCATGGTGGCGCTCGCGGACAGCGCGCCGCTCAGCGCGGGCCACGGGGAGAAGTAGTCGAGGTGCAGCGGGTAGTAGACCGCCGTGCCGTCCTGCCAGCGCGAACCCTGGACCTTGTACCAGCCGGCCGTCGCGTAGATCAGACACGCCTCGGCCATGATCACCAGCAGGGCGGCGTTGTGCAGGATGTTCGCCACGACGTCCAGCAGGATGCGTGGCTGCTCGGTGCGGGCCCTGCGGACGGCGAACCACCACAGCCCCTGCGCCGCCCACGCCGACCACAGCAGGGCCGGGACCATGCCGGGGCCGTTGACCGCGGAGACGAGGAAGATCCACACCCGCTCCGCCGCACCGCCGCCGCCGGACTCGGCCGCCTTCAGCATCCAGTCGTCGCCGAGCTTCCCGGCCAGGGTCGCGACGACCAGCACCAGACCGGCCAGCCCCCACAGCACCGGCCCCGCGCGGTCCACGACGTCCGTGCCACGCGCGCGTGCCGCCTCACCGCGCCTTGCCCGGCGCGCGTCCAGCGACCAGACCAGGCCGCAGCGCGTGAACACCAGGTAGATGCTCATCAGATGCAGCACGTTGTCGCCGCCGTCGCCCATCAGGACGCTGCGGTTCTGGAGCGACAGCACGCCGACCATGAACACCACGGACATCGCCCGGGTCCGCCAGCCCACCAGCAGCAGCGCCGCGGACAGCACGGCGAGCACATAGACGGACTCGAACCAGAACCTGCCGTCCGTCCACATCAGCACGGTGAACGCGTGGTTGAGGTCGACCAGCTGCTGCCCGAGCTCCCAGCTCCACGGGCTGTCGGGGCCGTACAGCTCATGGCGGTGCGGGAACTCGCGCAGCAGGAACAGCAGCCAGGTCAGGGCGAAGCCGATACGGATCACGGCCGCCTGGTACGGGCCGAGGGCCGCCTCGGTGACCCGGGCTATGGCGCCGGAGACGGCCAGGGAGAACCGGTTCATCCCTCGACCTCCTCCGCCTCGTCCCGCGACACCGTCCACCAGGGCAGCACCCGGTGGGTCGGCTTCAGCGACACCTCTTCCTCGCTCCACTCCGGCGGCGGCACGTTCGTCGTGCTGGAGCGCACCTGGACCAGCTCGACGGCCTCGCCCCGGCCGGTCGTGCCGGCGCGCTCCAGACGCAGCACCACGATCCGCCGCAGATACGACTCGGCGAGCATTCCGCGCACCCCGGCCGGACGGTTGTCGGCGTCGTGCGTCGACTGGAAGAAGTCCCAGGCCCGGCGCAGCTCGTTCTGCTGCGTGTGGCTGGGCGAGATGTTGCCGTCTATCGCGCGGCCGTCCTGCGCCGACAGGTCCTGCCAGCCGGTGAGCCGCCTGCCGCCGTCCGGCGTGCTGATCTGCGCCCTCACCTGTACGGAGATGTTCTGCTGGAGCGGGTTGGGCGCGAAGAGCTTCCAGTTCTGCTCGAACTCCGGGTACACCCAGTCGTCGATCGTGTCGGCGTGCTTCTTCGAGAGCGTGTTCGACGGCGCGATGTGCAGGAACACCATGCCCAGGTGCACACAGACCCCCACGGCGACAGCGGCGAGCGCCAGCGCGACACCGACCTGGTAGCGCGGGGAGAGCGCGGCGATCCCGGTACGGACCCCAGCGCGGGGAACGGAGCCGACGGGCGGCACCCCGGCGGGCAGGGGCACGGAACCGGGCTCGGGCACCGACTCGGCTTCGGCAGCGAGTACGGACCCGGGCTCGGGCGTCGATTCGGACTCGGCAGCGGATACAGACACGGGCTCCGGCACCGGCTCGGGTTCGGCGGCGGGCACAGGACCGGGCCCCGGCTCGGGAACGGCTCGAGTCGCAGGGCGAGCGTCCGCCGCGGACCGGCGGTCCTCCGGCGGTCCGTCGAGGGCAGGCGCGTGCCCCTCGTCCGCGTCCCTAGCGCCGTGCGCGTCCATCACGCCCCGATTCCCCGATCCCCCGCCGGTCAGATACCTGCGACTGCCCGCGACCACCCGCGCCCGCGTGAGCCGACCCGCGCCGACTCGCGGTACGGCCGATGCCGCCGGCCCGGTCGATGCGGCGAGCGCCGCGGCCGACGGACTCGAGAGGTCCGCGCGGACCGTCCCCCGGCACTCGCACGCGGAACGGTACTCAGCCCGACCGTCCCGGCGCAGCCCCCGGCGGGGACCCACGACGGACCTGCGACCCCGGACGGGTTATCCACAACGGTTGACACCTTACGGCGCCCGTCCCACCATGGAATCGCACGGACCGAACGATCGGTCGGGAGAGGCTCAGGGCAGAGCCCGTGGTCGAGGGGACCTCATGGCGACAGCAGCCGCGCACCAGACGGCCCGTACACCGGAGCAGCAAGGCCCCGGCGGCACCGACGAGGCGTACCAGCGCGCCTTCGACGCGGCCGTGGCCGCGGAGGAGCGCATCGAGCCGCGCGACTGGATGCCGGACGCCTACCGCGCGACCCTGGTGCGCCAGATCGCGCAGCACGCGCACTCCGAGATCATCGGCATGCAGCCGGAGGCCAACTGGATCACCCGCGCGCCCTCGCTGCGCCGCAAGGCGATCCTGATGGCCAAGGTCCAGGACGAGGCGGGCCACGGGCTGTATCTGTACAGCGCGGCCGAGACGCTCGGCACCAGCCGTGACGAGCTGCTCGACAAGCTGCACAGCGGCCGCCAGAAGTACTCCTCGATCTTCAACTACCCCACCCTGACCTGGGCGGACGTCGGCGCGATCGGCTGGCTGGTGGACGGCGCCGCGATCACCAACCAGGTGCCGCTGTGCCGCGCCTCCTACGGGCCGTACGCACGCGCGATGGTCCGGGTCTGCAAGGAGGAGTCGTTCCACCAGCGCCAGGGGTACGAAGCGCTGCTGGCGCTGAGCAACGGCACCCCGGAGCAGCACGCGATGGCGCAGGACGCGGTCGACCGCTGGTGGTGGCCGTCCCTGATGATGTTCGGCCCGCCCGACGACGAGTCGCAGCACTCCGCGCAGTCGATGGAGTGGAAGATCAAGCGTCACTCCAACGACGAGCTGCGCCAGCGTTTCGTCGACATCTGCGTCCCCCAGGCCGAGTCCCTGGGCCTGACGCTGCCCGACCCGGACCTGAAGTGGAACGAGGAGCGGGGACAGCACGACTTCGGCGCCATCGACTGGACGGAGTTCTGGGACGTCCTCAAGGGCAACGGCCCGTGCAACGAACAGCGCCTGACCCAGCGCAGGCAGGCCCACGACGAAGGCGCGTGGGTCCGGGACGCGGCCGCGGCCTACGCGGCCAAGCACAGCACCCAGCACATCGGTGAGCGCGAGGAGACGCACGCATGAGCACCACCGACTGGCCCCTGTGGGAGGTCTTCGTGCGCTCGCGCCGAGGCCTCTCCCACACCCACGCCGGCAGCCTGCACGCACCGGACGCGGAGTTCGCCCTGCGCAACGCCCGCGATCTGTACACCCGGCGCGGCGAGGGCGTGTCCATCTGGGTCGTGCCCTCGTCGGCGATCACCGCGTCCTCACCGGACGAGAAGGACCCGTTCTTCGAGCCGTCCGCCGACAAGCCGTACCGGCACCCGACGTTCTACGAGATCCCGGAGGGGGTGAAGCACCTGTGACCGCTTCCGAGACGACCGTCACCCCCGAGGCGACCGTCACCAGCGCCGTCACGGCCGCCCTCGCCCTCGGCGACGACGCCCTCGTGCTCTCCCACCGCCTGGGCGAGACCATCGGCCACGCCCCCGTCCTGGAGGAGGAGGTCGCCCTCGCCAACATCGCGCTCGACCTGCTCGGCCAGGCGCGCGTGCTGCTGTCGATGGCGGGCGACGAGGACGAACTGGCCTACCTGCGCGAGGAGCGCGCCTTCACCAACCTGCAGCTGGTGGAGCAGCCGGGCGGCGACTTCGCGCACATCATCGCCCGCCAGCTGTACTTCTCCACCTACCAGCACCTGCTGTACGCCGAACTGGCCGCGGGCGAAGGCCCCTTCGCCCCGCTCGCCGCGAAGGCCGTCAAGGAGGTCGCCTACCACCGCGACCACGCCCGGCAGTGGACCCTGCGCCTGGGCGACGGCACCGACGTCAGCCATGAGCGCATGCAGCGGGCCTGTCAGGCGCTGTGGCGGTTCACCGGCGAGATGTTCCGCCCGGTGGAAGGCCTGGACGTGGACCGCGAGGCCCTGGAGGCGGCCTGGCTCGCCGCCGTCGAGGACGTGCTGCGCGAGGCCACCCTGACCGTCCCCGAGGGCCCGCGCACCGGAGCCTGGGCGGCCGGAGCGGGCCGCGAGGGCCTGCACACCGAGTCGTTCGGCCGGATGCTCGCCGAGATGCAGCACCTGCACCGCAGCCACCCGGGGGCGTCATGGTGACCGTCACCCCGCTGGAGGCCGAGCTGCTCGCGCTCGCCGGATCGGTGCCCGACCCCGAGCTCCCCGTAATCACCCTGGAGGAGCTGGGCGTACTGCGTGCCGTGCATCTGCGCGGCGCGGACGCGGTCGAGGTCGAGCTGACCCCGACGTACACCGGCTGTCCGGCGCTGGAGACCATGTCCGCCGACATCGAACGGGTGCTGCACGCGCACGGGATGCGCGAGGTCACGGTCCGCACGGTGCTCGCGCCGGCCTGGTCCACGGACGACATATCGGCCGAAGGCCGTCGCAAGCTCCGGGAGTTCGGCATCGCGCCCCCGCGGGCGCTTCACGACGCCGGGCCGGTGGCCCTGACCCTCGGCGCGACCCGCACCGCGGCCCCCACGGCGGCCGAGCCCGACCCCGGTGCGGAGCCCGTGACCTGCCCGCACTGCGGCTCCGCCGACACCGAGCTGCTCACCCGCTTCTCCTCCACGGCCTGCAAGGCCCTGCGCCGCTGCCTCGACTGCCGTGAACCCTTCGACCACTTCAAGGAGTTGTGATGGCCCGCTTCCACACGCTCCCGGTGGCCGCGGTCGACCAGCTCACCGACGACTCCGTGGCCCTCACCTTCGCCGTGCCCCCGGAGCTGCGCGAGGCCTACCGTTTCGCGCCCGGCCAGCATCTGGCGCTGCGACGGCTTGCCGACGGGGCCGAGATCCGGCGGACGTACTCGATCTGCGCCCCCGCCCCCGCACCCGGTGACGACGGCCCCCGCACCCTGCGGGTCGGCGTGCGCCTGGTGGACGGCGGCGCGTTCTCGACGTACGCGCTCAAGGAGGTGAACATCGGCGACGAGCTGGAGGTCATGACCCCGGCCGGCCGTTTCACCCTCGACCCGGCGCCCGGACTGTACGCGGCGATCGTCGGCGGCAGCGGGATCACCCCCGTGCTGTCGATCGTCTCCACCCTGCTGGCGCGCGAGCCCGGAGCCCGGTTCTGCCTGATACGCGGCGACCGCACGGCCGCCTCGACGATGTTCCTGGAAGAGGTCGCCGACCTGAAGGACCGCTACCCCGAGCGGTTCCAGCTGGTCACGGTCCTCTCCCGGGAGGAGCAGCAGGCCGGGCTGCCCACCGGCCGGCTCGACCGGCAGCGGCTGACCGGGCTGCTGCCCGCGCTGCTGCCGGTGGACGAGGTCGCGGGCTGGTTCCTGTGCGGGCCGTACGGCCTGGTGCAGGGCGCCGAGCAGACGCTGCGCGGCCTCGGCGTGCCCCGCACCCGGATCCACGAGGAGATCTTCCACGTGGACAACGGCGAGGCCCCGAAGGCCCGTATCGCCGCCCCCGCGCACAGCACGGTGACCGCTCGGCTCGACGGCCGCGGCGGCACCTGGCCGGTGCAGGACGGCGAGTCCCTGCTCGACACGGTGCTGCGCAACCGCCCCGACGCGCCCTACGCCTGCAAGGGCGGGGTCTGCGGCACCTGCCGGGCCTTCCTCGTCTCCGGCGAGGTCCGCATGGACCGCAACTTCGCGCTGGAGCCGGAGGAGACGGACGCCGGATACGTCCTCGCCTGCCAGTCGCACCCGGCGACGGAGAAGGTGGAGCTGGACTTCGACCGCTGAGACGCTGAGACCGCTGAGGACTCGGCATTCCCTTCTCCTAGAACCTGTTCTATCTTGACGCCCCGTCAGGTCCGGCAGCCGTGCCGGGCCGGCGGAGTCGTCGGGAGGCCAGGACCGTGGACTTCACCTTCACCGAGGAGCAGGAGGCGGCCGCCGAGGCGGCCCGCGGGGTGTTCGCCGGCGTCGCGCCCGACTCCGTGCCCAGCCCCTCGCTGACCAGGGGCGCCGTCGCCGAGGGCTTCGACCGGGAGCTGTGGGCCAGGCTGGCCGAGGCGGATCTGCTGAGCCTGCTGCTGGACGAGACGCATGGCGGAGCGGGCCTGGACGCCGTCACGCTGTGCGGGGTGCTGCGCGAGTCCGCGAAGGTGCTGGCCCGCGTCCCCCTGCTGGAGAGCTGTGCGGCCGCCGCCGCCCTCCAGGCGCACGCCGAACCGGAGTTGACGTCCGGGCTGCTCGCCGGAACGGGCCGGGGCGAGGTCGTGCTGACCGTCGCCGCGCACGGCCGTACCGGCCACGACCCGGCCGAACTGGCCGTCACCGCACGCCCGGACGGGCCGGAATGGGTGCTGGACGGCGTGCAGACGGCGGTGCCGTGGGCGTTCGACGCCGACCATGTTCTCGTGCCCGCGCACACCGGCAGCGGCCGCAGCGTCCTCGCCCTGGTCCCGCACGGCCACCCCGGAACCACCCTCGCCGAGCAGATCTCCACGACCGGCGAACGCCTCGGCGAACTGCGGCTGGACTCGGCACGTCTGCCGCGGCGATGCGTGGTGACGGCGGACGGGGCCTGGGAGTGGCTGCGCGAGCTGCTGGCCACCGGAACCTGCGCCCTGGCGCTGGGCCTCGGGGAACGGGTGCTGCGGATGACCGCCGACTACACCGGCACACGCGAGCAGTTCGGGCATGCGCTCGCCACGTTCCAGGCGGTCGCCGTGCAGGCCGCCGACCGCTACATCGACCTGCGCGCGATGGAGGTCACCCTCTGGCAGGCAGCCTGGCGGCTCGGTTCAGGGACGCCGGGCGCGCTCCCGGTGTCCGGGGACGTGGCCGTCGCGAAGATCTGGGCGTCGGAGGGAGTGCGACGCGTGGTGCAGACGGCCCAACACCTGCACGGCGGCTTCGGCGCGGACGTCGACTACCCCCTGCACCGCTATCACGCCTGGGCCAAGCACCTGGAACTGTCGCTCGGCCCGGCGGCGGCCCACGAGGACGCCCTGGGAGACCTGCTGGCGGCCCACCCCCTCAGCGGCTGACCGCAGGACAGGCCACGGAGACGGGAGCGACCCCGGGGCGGCTCACAGCGCCGACCCGAGCCGCCCCTGACCCGAAATCACAGGACGAACCCGGGCTGCCCCTCGTTCGTCACGACGGGCCGGCCCACGGCCGCCCACACCTGCATGCCGCCGTCCACGTTCACCGCGTCGATGCCCTGCTGGACCAGATACATGGCGACCTGCGCCGAACGCCCGCCGGAGCGGCAGATCACATGGACCCGGCCGTCCTGCGGCGCGGCCTCGGTCAGCTCGCCGTAGCGGGCCACGAACTCGCTGATGGGGATGTGCAGCGCCCCCTCGGCGTGACCGGCCTGCCATTCGTCGTTCTCACGGACGTCCAGCAGGAAGTCGTCGTCCTTGAGGTCCGTGACCTCGACTGTGGGCACTCCTCCGAAGTTCATGCCCCCGACGCTACCCGACCTCGGCCGAAGCACCGTAGGCCCGCGATCCGCCCACCGCCGACCGGCCACCGTCGGTCGGCCGACGCCCACCGGCCGAAGCCCCCCGGTGGAGCCGCGGCCCCTACCCCTGGAGCCCGGCCAGCTCCGTCTCCCGCTTGGCGACCTCCGTCAGCAGCTGCTCGGCGATCTCGTCCAGCAGCCGGTCCGGGTCGTCCGGGGCGAGCCGGAGCATCGCGCCGATCGCGCCTTCCTCCAGCTCCTTGGCGATCACGGAGAGCATCTCCTTGCGCCGGGCCAGCCAGTCGAGGCGGGCGTACAGCTCCTCGCTGCGGGTCGGGCCGCGGTCCACGGGCGCGGGGCCCTGCGCCCACTCCTCGGCCAGCTGCCGCAGCTGCGCCACGTCGCCGCGGGCGTAGGCGGAGTTCACACGGGTGATGAACTCCTCACGCCGCATGCGCTCGCCCTCCTCCTGCGCCAGGTCCGGATGCGCCTTGCGGGCCAGCTCGCGGTAGAGCTTGCGGGCCTCCTCGCTGGGGCGCACCCGCGCGGGCGGCTGCACGGCCTGACCGGTCAGCATCGCTGTGGCCTCCGGAAACAGCCCGTCCCCGTCCATCCAGCCGTGGAACAGCTCCTCGACGCTGGGCATGGGCAGCACCCGGGCCCGCAGCTCCTGGGCGACCCGCAGGTCCTCGGGGTCCTGGGTACGGGCCGCGCGCGCCTCGGCTATGAGGGCGTCCAGCTCCTCGAGCCGGGCGTACATCGGGCCGAGCCGCTGGTGGTGGAGCCGGGAGAAGTTCTCGACCTCGATGCGGAAGGTCTCCACGGCGATCTCGAACTCGATCAGCGCCTGCTCGGCCGCCCGCACCGCCCGATCCAGCCGCTCCTCGGGCGACTCGGAGCCCGACGAGGCCTGCGCGGAGCCCGACGAGGCCTGCGCGGCGGCCGGCGGGCCCTGCTCGGCGCTGGAGTCCTGCGCGCCCGGAGAGCCGGCCGCTTCCGGCGCACCCTGAGGCTCAGGCGGGACCTGGCTGGCCGAAGAGCCCTGCGAGCCCTCCCCGGCCCCCGGGCCGCCACCCGCTTCCGCGGACCCGTCGCCGGACCCCGGCACACCACCCTCGGGCACCGCCCCGGTCACCCCGGCCACGTTGCCCTCACCCTGCTCAGCTTCCGAGCTCGTCACCCGACCAGCGTAGGACACGGCTGGACGACCTCCCGAAACGTGCGAACCGCAGGACCCGCCACGACCTCAAACCCCCGTCCCCGCAGGACCCACCACGACCTCAGACTCCTGACTCCTGACTCCGCAGGACCCGCCACGACCTCAGACCCCCATCTCCGCGGCGATCCGCCCCGCGCGGACCCCGGCCACCAGCTCCGCGTGATCCGCCTCGGTGCGGTCCGCGTAGGCGACGGCGAACGTGGCGATCGCCTCGTCCAGCTCCTCGTTCTTCCCGCAGTACCCGGCGACCAGGCGCGGGTCGGCGCTGTGCGAGTGGGCGCGGGCGAGCAGGGCGCCGGTCATCCGGGCGTAGTCGTCGACCTGGTCGGCGGCGAGCGCGGCCGGGTCGACGCTGCCCTTGCGGTTGCGGAACTGCCGCACCTGGAAGTCCCGGCCGTCGACGGTGGTCCAGCCCAGCAGGATGTCGCTGACCACCTGCATGCGCTTCTGCCCGAGCACCACCCGCCGGCCCTCGTGCCCGGCGGTGGGCGCCTCCAGGCCGGCGGCGGCCAGATGCGGCAGCAGCGCGGACGGACGGGCCTCCTTCACCTGGAGGACCAGGGACTCCCCGCGGTGGTCGAGGAGCAGCACGACGTAGGAACGCGTGCCCACGCTGCCGGTGCCGACGATACGGAAGGCCACATCCTGCACCGCGTACCGGGCGAGCAGCGGCAGGCGGTCCTCGGAGAGCGTGCCGAGGTAGTCCCCGAGGGAGGCGGCCACCGCGGCGGCCTCCGCGTCCGGGATCCGCCGCAGCACGGGCGGGGCGTCCTGGAAGCGGCGTCCACCGTCCGGGGCGGGCTCGGTCGCCTTCGCCGCGAAGCGCCCGCTGGTGTTGGCACGCGCCTTCTCCATCACCCGCTCCAGGGTGCCGAGCAGGTCGTGGGCGTCGGTGTGGGAGACGAGCTCCTCGTCCGTGATGGCGTTCCACGCGTCCAGCACGGGCAGCCTGGCGAGCAGCCGCATGGTGCGCCGGTAGGCGCCGGCGGCGTCGCGGGCGGCCTTGCGGCAGGTGTCCTCGTCGGCGCCGGCCTCCCGGCCCGCGAGCACGAGCGAGGCGGCGAGCCGCTTGAGGTCCCACTCCCAGGGGCCGACGACGGTCTCGTCGAAGTCGTTGAGGTCGATGACCAGGCCGCCGCGGGCGTCGCCGTACAGGCCGAAGTTGGCGGCGTGGGCATCGCCACAGATCTGGGCGCGGATCCCGGTCATGGGAGTGCGGGCCAGGTCATGGGCCATCAGGCCCGCCGAGCCGCGCAGGAAGGCGAACGGGGTGGCCGCCATCCTGCCGACCCTTATCGGCGCCAGCTCGGGCAGACGGCCGCGGCTGGACTCCGCCACGGCGCCGAGCGCGTCCGGCCGGGAGCCGTCGAGGTCGAGGAGGGCGTGTGCGTCGCGCGGCACCCGGCGGCGCAGTTCCTTGCCCTCCTCACGGGGCGATCCCGCGCCCGGCCACTCGGCGAACCCCCGCACCCGCGGCAGTCGCCGCTCCGCACCGTCGGCCACCAGGACCGCCTCCCCCGCACTCCGCGGACGCGTACCCGCCGCGCCGCATCGACATGAACATCAATCAGGCCCGAACCGTACAGCCGGTGGCCGAAACACGTCAGACCCTGTGGACAACTCCACCCGTCCGCACCGTGGCCTGCCACCCTGTGGACAACGCCCCGCCCGCCCGTGGCCTTCATCACACGAACACGGCTCCCGCGAAGCGGGCTTCACCTGCGGCCCCCGTGCGGCCATCGCTACGAACGCGCCCTGCCAGGAACCCGCCCCGTCACGAACGTGCCCCATCGCGAGGACCCGCCCCCAGGCACACCACGGCCCGGACCCTGTCGGCATCCCACCCCGGACAACCACGACAAGAAGCCCAACGCAAAACGGCCGCCATCGTTTTCACGATGACGACCGTCTCGTCTGGTGCGCGAGGGGGGAGTTGAACCCCCACGCCCTTGCGGGCACTGGAACCTGAATCCAGCGCGTCTGCCTATTCCGCCACCCGCGCATTGGGTGTGTCCTCGGGCCCCGGTGCTTCTCGGTGCGGCGCCTTCCGACATGCAGAACATTAGCACGCTGGACGGGATGGATTCACATCCCTTTCCCCCGCCCCCAGGGGCCGCCCGGGGCAGGCAGTGGCACGTATCAACCCTGTACCGGTCCACCCCGTCCTCACAGGAGCAGGACCGCGAGCACAGCCACGTGCGGGACACTGGTCCGGGGCCGCCTCTACGATCCATGGCAGAAGCGGAGCCCGGCGGAGTTCGAACGGGCCCCGCGGGGGGAACTGTCGGAGGCGTCGGCAACCAGTCGGCACCGCGGACAGCGACAAGCGGCCCCGGGCACCACCCGGGTCGGCTCGGGACGGTCGCCGGACGACACCTGATGACACCGGTCGGCCGGTTCACCAGGGGGAACCAGCCGATCCACCGGTGCGTGGATACGATCAGTAAGCAGTACCGGTAGGAAACAGCCAGGCAAGAAGCAGCAGCAGGCAGGACGACAGCGACAGAGGAGGTGCCTCATGGGAGTCCTGAAGCGTTTCGAGCAGCGTCTCGAAGGCATGGTCAACGGCACCTTCGCCAAGGTCTTCAAGTCCGAGGTCCAGCCCGTGGAGATCGCCGGCGCGCTCCAGCGCGAGTGCGACAACAACGCGACCATCTGGAACCGCGACCGGACCGTCGTGCCGAACGACTTCATCGTGGAGTTGAGCACACCGGACTTCGAGCGGCTCAGCCCGTACTCCGGGCAGCTCGGCGACGAGCTCGCCGGCATGGTCCGCGACTACGCCAAGCAGCAGCGCTACACCTTCATGGGACCGATCAAGGTCAACCTGGAGAAGGCCGAGGACCTCGACACCGGCCTGTACCGCGTTCGCAGCCGCACCCTCGCCTCCTCCAGCAGCCAGGCCCCGGCGCCCGGCGCCCCTGCCGCGAACCAGCGTCCCGGCGGCTACGGATACCCGCAGCCGGGAGGCGCCCCCGCGGGCGCCCCGCCGATGCCGGCGGCACCGCCGCCCGGCGCCCGGGCCGGCGGCTACGGCTATCCGCAGCCCGCCCCCGCCCCGCAGCCGCCCGCCGGACCGCGGCACGGCGGCGCCCCCGCCGGCCCCGCGGCCGGCGGACGCACCCGCTTCTGGATCGAGATCAACGGCACCCGCCACCAGATCTCCCGCGCCACGCTCGTGATGGGCCGCAGCACCGAGGCCGATGTACGGATCGACGACCCCGGCGTGAGCCGACGGCACTGCGAGATCCGGACCGGAACGCCCTCGACTGTCCAGGATCTCGGCTCCACCAACGGCATCGTGGTGGACGGGCAGCACACCACCCGCGCTACGCTCCGCGACGGCTCGCGGATCGTCGTGGGCAGCACCACCGTTATCTATAGGCAAGCCGAAGGGTGATCCGGGGGCAATGTCAGAGCTGACCCTCACGGTCATGCGGCTGGGTTTCCTGGCCGTACTGTGGCTGTTCGTGATCGTGGCCGTTCAGGTCATCCGCAGCGACCTGTTCGGTACGCGCGTCACCCAGCGCGGATCGCGCCGCGACGCCGGGCGGCAGCAGCAGGCTGCCCGCCAGGCGCCGCCCCAGCAGCGCCAGCAGCCCGCACCCGCGGGCGGCCGGGGCCGCCGTAACGCTCCCACCAAGCTGGTGGTGACAGAAGGCACACTGACCGGCACCACCGTCGCCCTGCAGGGGCAGACCATCTCGCTGGGCCGTGCGCACGACAGCACGATCGTGCTGGACGACGACTACGCCTCCAGCCGCCATGCCAGGATCTACCCGGACCGGGACGGTCAGTGGATCGTCGAGGACCTGGGCTCCACCAACGGCACCTACCTCGACCGCGGCCGGCTGACGACCCCCACACCGATTCCGCTGGGTGCGCCGATCCGCATCGGCAAGACCGTCATCGAGCTGCGGAAGTAGTGCTACATCATGAATGAGCGCGAGCGGAGCGAGCACGCGGCGGAGACCGGCACCCCGGGCACCGGCGCGCTCCCGACCGGAGGGTGGGCAGTGTGGCTCGACACGACCGGCTGCATGCGGAGCCGACGGGCGAGGTGGGCATGAGTCTGTCACTGCGCTTCGCCGCCGGATCGCACAAGGGCATGATCCGCGAGGGCAACGAGGACTCCGGTTACGCCGGTCCCCGGCTGCTCGCGATCGCCGACGGCATGGGCGGCGCCGCCGCGGGTGAGGTCGCCTCCTCCGAGGCCATCTCCACCATCGTCGCCCTCGACGACGACATCCCCGGCTCCGACGTGCTCACCTCCCTCGGCGCCGCCGTGCAGCGGGCCAACGACCAGCTGCGCTCCATGGTCGAGGAGGACCCCCAGCTGGAGGGCATGGGCACCACGCTCACCGCCCTGCTCTGGACCGGCCAGCGCCTCGGCCTCGTCCACGTCGGGGACTCCCGCGCCTATCTGCTGCGCGACGGCGTCCTGACACAGATCACCCAGGACCACACCTGGGTGCAGCGCCTCGTCGACGAGGGCCGGATCACCGAGGAAGAGGCCACCACCCACCCGCAGCGCTCCCTGCTGATGCGCGCGCTGGGCAGCGGCGACCATGTCGAGCCCGACCTGTCGATCCGCGAGGTCAGGGCGGGCGACCGCTATCTGATCTGCTCCGACGGCCTGTCCGGCGTGGTGTCCCACCAGACCCTCGAGGACACCCTCGCCAGCTACCAGGGCCCGCAGGAGACCGTGCACGAGCTGATCCAGCTCGCGCTGCGCGGCGGCGGGCCCGACAACATCACCGTGATCATCGCGGACGTCCTCGACCTGGACACCGGTGACACCCTCGCCGGCCACATCTCCGACGCCCCCGTGGTGGTCGGCGCGGTCGCCGAGAACCAGCACCAGCTGCACGACAACGGCATCATGCAGACGCCGGCCGGCCGCGCCTCCGGCCTCGGCCGCAGGCAGCAGCAGGGCGGCGGCGAGTTCGGCCCGCCCGGCTCCGGCGACATCACCGGGTTCATCCCCACCGACGGCTTCGGTTTCGGCGACGACGACTTCGTCAAGGAGCGCCCCCGCCGCAGATGGCTGAAGCGCTCGGTCTACATCGGGCTCACGCTGGCCGTCGTGGGAGCGGGTCTGTACGGCGGCTACCGCTGGACGCAGACCCAGTACTACGTCGGCACCAACGGCGAGCACGTCGCCCTCTACCGCGGCATCAGCCAGGACCTGGCCTGGGTGTCGCTGTCGAAGGTGGAGAAGGACCACCCCGAGATCGAACTCAAGTACCTGCCGCCTTACCAGCAGAAGGCAGTGAAGGCGACGATCGCCGAGGGCGGCCTGAAGAACGCCCAGACGAAAATCGACGAGCTGTCCGTGCAGGCCTCCGCGTGCCGCAAGAGCGCCGAGCGGCGTGCCGCGGAGAGCGAGAAGAACGCGAAGACCGGCGAGGGCGAGGCCGGCGGCACCACGGGAACCACCCGCACCTCGTTCGCGTCCAAGGCGTCGCCGACACCGTCGGCCTCGTCATCGCCGAACCCGTCGGCCACCACCCCCGACCCGTCCACGTCCCCCACCGCGACCACTCCCAGCCCCGGCCCGAGCCTGTCGGAGGAAGAGCAGAAGGTCGTCTCGCTCTGCGGTAAGCAGTAGGCGAGCCGTGAGAGGCCCCGTCACACGATGAGCAGTACTACCAACACGTCGACGCACCACACGTCCACGATCGGCGCCATCGGAGCGCCCAGCAGGCGCAACACCGAGCTCGCGCTGCTCGTGTTCGCCGTCGTCATCCCGGTCTTCGCCTACGCCAACGTAGGCCTGGCCATCAACGACGAGGTGCCCTCCGGTCTGCTGGCCTACGGGTTCGGCCTCGGCCTGCTGGCCAGCGTCGGCCATCTGGTCGTACGCAAGTTCGCCCCGTACGCGGACCCGCTGCTGCTGCCGCTGGCCACGCTGCTCAACGGACTCGGGCTCGTCGCGATCTGGCGCCTGGACCAGTCCAAGCTGCTGCAGTCGATCGGGCAGGCCGGTACGGCCGCGCCCCGACAGCTGCTGTACACGGCGATGGGCATCGCGCTGTTCATCGTGGTGCTGATCTTCCTGAAGGACCACCGCGTCCTGCAGCGCTATACGTACATCTCCATGCTCGGCGCGGTGTTCCTGCTGCTGCTGCCGCTGGTGCCGGGCCTCGGCCAGAACATCTACGGCGCCAAGATCTGGATCTCCGTCGCCGGCTTCTCCATCCAGCCCGGTGAGTTCGCGAAGATCGTCCTCGCGATCTTCTTCGCCGGCTACCTGATGGTGAAGCGCGACGCGCTCGCCCTGGCCAGCCGCCGCTTCATGGGCCTGTACCTGCCCCGCGGCCGCGACCTCGGCCCGATCCTGGTCGTCTGGGGGATCTCGATCCTCATCCTGGTCTTCGAGACCGACCTCGGTACGTCGCTGCTGTTCTTCGGAATGTTCGTCATCATGCTGTACGTCGCCACCGAGCGGACCAGCTGGATCGTCTTCGGTCTGCTGATGTCCGCGGTCGGCGCCGTGGGTGTGGCCTCCTTCGAGCCGCACATCCAGCAGCGTGTGGACGCCTGGCTCGACCCGATGCGCGAGTACACGCTCTCCCGCCAGGGTGTGGTCGGCCACTCCGAGCAGGCCATGCAGGCCCTGTGGGCGTTCGGCTCCGGCGGCACCCTCGGCACCGGCTGGGGCCAGGGCCACTCCGAGCTGATCCGCTTCGCCGCCAACTCCGACTTCATCCTCGCCACCTTCGGCGAGGAGCTGGGCCTGGCTGGCCTGATGGCGATCCTGCTCGTCTACGCCCTGATCGTGGAACGCGGCGTGCGCACCGCCCTCGCCGCCCGCGACCCCTTCGGCAAACTGCTCGCGATCGGCCTGTCCGGCGCCTTCGCCCTCCAGGTCTTCGTCGTCGCGGGCGGCGTCATGGGGCTGATCCCGCTGACCGGTATGACGATGCCCTTCCTGGCGTACGGCGGTTCCTCCGTCATCGCCAACTGGGCGCTGATCGGCATCCTGCTCAGAATCAGCGACACCGCGCGCCGCCCGGCGCCGTCGCCCGCCCCGAACCCCGACGCCGAGATGACCCAGGTGGTCCGCCCGTGAACAAGCCCCTGCGCCGGATCGCGATCTTCTGCGGGCTGCTCATCCTGACGCTGCTCATCCGCGACAACTGGCTCCAGTACGTCAAGGCGAACGAGCTGGCCACCGACGACAACAACCGCCGGGTCAACATCGCGCGCTACTCCATCCCGCGCGGCAACATCATCGTCGACGGCAAGCCGATCACCGGCTCCGTCGAGAACGAGTCCGGCGACTTCAAGTACAAGCGGACCTGGGTGAACGGCCCCATGTGGGCGCCGGTCACCGGCTACTCCTCGCAGGCCTTCGGCGCCAACCAGCTGGAGAAGCTCGAGGACGGCATCCTCACCGGCAACGACGACCGGCTGTTCTTCCGCAACACCCTGGACATGCTCACCGGCAAGGAGCGCGAGGGCGGCAGCGTCGTCACCACCCTCAACGCGGCCGCTCAGAAGGCCGCCTACGAGGGCCTGGGCAACAAGAAGGGCGCCGTCGCCGCGATCGAGCCGTCCACCGGCAAGATCCTCGCGCTGGTCTCCACGCCGTCCTACGACCCCTCGAAGTTCGCCGGCACCACCGGCGACGACGAGAAGGCCTGGAACGCCGCCCAGAAGAAGAACAACCCCGACGACCCGATGCTGAACCGGGCGCTGCGCGAGGTCTACCCGCCCGGCTCGACCTTCAAGGTCGTCACCGCGGCCGCTGCCCTGGAGAACGGCGTCGTCTCGGGCATCGACGACAAGACCAAGACCCCGGACCCGTACGAGCTGCCGGACACCCGCACCGACCTGACCAACCAGCACGGCGAGTGCAAGAACGCCACCCTGCGGTACGCGCTCATGGTGTCCTGCAACACCGTCTTCGCGAAGCTCGCGGACTCCGTCAGCAACGAGAAGATGATCGAGCAGGCGGAGAAGTTCGGCTACAACAACAAGGAGCTGGACACCCCGGTCCGTGCCGCGGAGAGCATCTACCCCGAGGACAACCGGCCGCAGAACGCCATGGACGGCATCGGTCAGGCCTCCAACCGGGCCACCCCGCTCCAGATGGCCATGGTCGTCTCGGCCATCGCCAACAACGGCACGCTGATGAAGCCGTACATGGTCGACCAGATCAAGACCGCGAGCCTGGACACCATCGAGACGACCGACCCCGAGGAGCTGTCCCAGGCGGTCTCCCCCGAGACGGCGCAGAAGCTCCAGCAGATGATGGAGTCCGTCGTCAACGACCCGCAGGGCACCGGCGGCAAGGCCAAGATCGACGGGGCCACGGTCGGCGGCAAGACCGGTACGGCCCAGCACGGCCTGAACAACAGTGAGAAGCCTTACGCGTGGTTCATCTCCTACGCCAAGGTCGGGGACAGCGCGCCGGTCGCCGTGGCCGTGGTCGTGGAGGACGGCGCCGCCAACCGTGACGACATCTCGGGTGGCGGTCTGGCCGGTCCGATCGCCCGGGATGTGATGCAGGCGGTCATCGAGAGCAAGAAGTGATGCCGAGCACATCCCCTTCACATCGTTGCACGCTGCGATACCGGTCCTGTATCGGGTTGACGGGCTTGGCCAGGTCGCACAAAGAGAGCCGGGTACGGTAGGCCCGGACGGCAGCCTCCGGCCGCACAGGCGTGCGGACCGGGACCCGACGGAGAGGGCTGGTAGGTAGCTATGGAAGAGCCGCGTCGCCTCGGCGGCCGGTACGAGCTGGGCCAGGTGCTCGGCCGTGGTGGCATGGCCGAGGTCTACCTCGCGCATGACACGCGCCTCGGCCGCACCGTGGCGGTGAAGACGCTGCGCGCGGATCTCGCGCGCGATCCTTCCTTCCAGGCCCGGTTCCGCCGGGAGGCCCAGTCGGCCGCCTCGCTCAACCACCCCGCGATCGTCGCGGTCTACGACACGGGCGAGGACTACATCGACGGGGTCTCGATCCCGTACATCGTCATGGAGTACGTCGACGGCTCCACGCTCCGTGAGTTGCTGCACAGCGGCCGCAAGCTGCTGCCGGAGCGCTCGATGGAGATGACCATCGGCATCCTCCAGGCGCTGGAGTACTCGCACCGCAACAACATCGTCCACCGCGACATCAAGCCGGCGAACGTCATGCTGACGCGCAACGGCCAGGTCAAGGTGATGGACTTCGGCATCGCCCGCGCCATGGGCGACTCCGGCATGACGATGACCCAGACCTCGGCCGTGATCGGCACCGCGCAGTACCTCTCGCCGGAGCAGGCCAAGGGCGAGCAGGTCGACGCCCGGTCCGACCTGTACTCCACCGGCTGTCTGCTCTACGAGCTGCTGACGGTCCGGCCGCCCTTCGTGGGCGACTCCCCGGTCGCGGTGGCGTACCAGCACGTGCGGGAGGAGGCGCAGCCTCCGTCGGTCTTCGACCCCGAGATCACGCCGGAGATGGACGCGATCGTCCTCAAGGCACTGGTCAAGGACCCCAACTACCGCTACCAGTCGGCCGACGAGATGCGTGCCGACATCGAGGCCTGCCTCGACGGCCAGCCGGTCGCCGCGACGGCCGCGATGGGCGCGGTCGGCTACGGCGGCTACCCGGACGACCAGCCGACCACGGCCCTGCGCCAGGCCGACGCGGGCGCCACCTCGATGCTGCCCCCGATGAACCCGGACGACGGCGGCTTCGGCTACGACGACCGCCCCGACCGGCGGCGTCAGAAGAAGTCGAGCAACTCCACGATCCTGCTGGTCGTGGCGGCCGTCCTGGTCCTGGTCGGCGCGATCCTCATCGGCAAGTGGATCTTCAACGGCAACGGCGCCGACAACGGCACGGCGACGGTCCCGAACTTCGTCGACCTGACGAAGGACGAGGCCCAGCGACAAGCCGACAACGTCTCGCTCAAGCTCACGTTCAACCCCAAACCGTGCGAGAACACGGCCAAGGACAAGATCTGCGAGCAGGACGTCAAGGCGAACACCGAGGTCGACAAGGGCTCGACGGTCACCCTCGTGGTGTCCACGGGCGCACCCAAGGTGGCCGTGCCGAGTGTGACCGGCAAGAGCCTGGACGAGGCCAAGTCGATCCTGGAGGACGACAAGTACAACTTCACCGTCAAGGTGACGTACGAGGAGTCGTCCACCGAGGAGGCGAACACGGTCCTGGAGCAGACTCCGGAGCTCGGCGACGAGGTGGAGAAGGGCTCGACCGTGGAGCTCACCGTCGCCAAGGAGAAGGAGCAGGCGACCGTCCCGAACGTCGCCGGCCAGGGCTGCGACGCCGCCAAGGCCCAGCTGGAGGCCAACAACCTGCAGGGCAACTGCGTCAACGTCCCCACGGACGACGACAGCAAGGTCAACGTGGTGATCGACACCGTTCCCGCGATCGGCCAGCAGGTCGAGCCGGGTTCGACGGTGACGATCAACATCGGTGAGAAGAAGAAGCAGGAGATCCAGGTCCCGGACGTCCGCAACCGGACGGTCGCCGAGGCCCGGCAGATCCTGAACCAGGCGGGCTTCACGAACATCCAGTTCGCGGGCGGCAGCGACGGCAGCGACACCGCCTTCGTCATCGACCAGGACCCGAAGCCCGACAAGAAGACCGAGGACCCGGCGGGGACGCAGATCACCCTGACGACCGTCAACTTCGGCCAGAACAACGGCGGGGGCAGCGGCGACGGAGGCATCATCGGAGGCCTCGACTGACCGGACCGGTCCGCGCACGACGGAGCCCCGGCCCCTCACGGGGGGCCGGGGCTCCGTGCCGTCCGGGGTGCTCTCGGGAATCAGCCGAGCAGTTCCCTGGGCGGGGTGCGCTCGCTGTCGACCTTCTGGACGCGGACCAGTTCGCCCCACACCACGTACCGGTAGCGGCTGGTGTAGACGGGGGTGCAGGTCGTCAGGGTGATGTACTTGCCGGCCTTCTTCCTGCCGGACTCCTGGGGGACGGCGCCGAGGACCGCGACGTTGTACTTCGAGGTCTCGGGGAGGGTCGCGTAGACCTTGTAGACGTACCACTTGTCCTTGGTCTCGAAGACGATCGGGTCGCCCTCGTGCAGCCGGTCGATCTTGTGGAACTTGGCGCCGTGGCCGTCGCGGTGGGCGGCGAGGGAGAAGTTGCCGTTGCGGCCGGAGGTGGGGAGGGTCGCCTTGACGGGGTCGGTGTAGTAGCCGGCCACCCCGTCGTTGAGGAGCTGCGCGGCGGTGCCCTTCTTGACCAGGATCTCGCCCCCGCCCATCGCGGGGACGTGGAGGAAGCCGATGCCGTCCTTGGTGTCCAGGGCGCCGGGGCCGGCGTCCTGGGCCCAGTGGTCGCGGACCCTGTCGCCCTCGCGGCCCGCCTTGCGGTCGGCCAGGACGTTGGTCCACCACAGCGAGTAGACGACGAACAGACCGAGGATCAGGCCCGCGGTGATGAGGAGTTCACCGAAGACGCTGACCGCCGTGGCGATCGGACCGGGCCCGCGGCGGGGGGCCGGGACATGGTCCGGACGGTCGGTCCCGGTGTGCTCTTCGGTGCCTTCGGTGGTCGCTGCCACTGTTCTCCCGCCCTCGACTGACGCCCGGCCGACGACCTATCTGACGAGCGCATCGGGTTTGCCCTTGCTGCGCGGCCGTTCCTCGACCATCTTGCCCCAGACGATCATCCGGTACTTGCTGGTGAACTCCGGCGTGCATGTCGTGAGGGTGATGTAGCGCCCCGGAGCGGTGAAACCGGAGCCCGGCGGGACCGGGTCGAGGACGCTGACGTTGCTGGGCGGGGTGACCGGCAGGATCGAGGCCATCTTGTAGACGTAGTAGGTGTCCTGGGTCTCGACCACGATCGGGTCGCCGGGCTCCAGCCGGTTGATGTACCGGAACGGTTCTCCATGGGTGTTGCGGTGTCCGGCCAGACCGAAGTTGCCGGTCTTCGCCTCCGGCATCGCCGTCTTCAGATCGCCCTCGCCGTAGTGGCCGACCATGCCCTTGTCGAGGACCTTCTTGTTGTCGACGCCCTCGGCGATCGGCACCACCACGTCCAGCCTGGGGATGCGCAGGATCGCGAAGCCCTGGCCGGGCTCGAAGACGCCGGGGTTGCGTTTGCCGTTCTCCCAGTCCCGCTGGAGGTCGCTGGCCTCGTCACCGGCCTGCGCGTGGGCGCGGACGTTCGTCCACCAGAGCTGGTAGGTGACGAAGAGCAGCATCAGCACGCCGGTGGTGATGAACAGCTCGCCGACCACCCGGCTGACGACCACCGCCGGGCCGGGCTTGCGGGACCGCGCGAGCCGGCGTGCCTCCACCCGGGACATCGGCCGGCCGGGAGCCGCCTCCTCGGTGCCGGAGGGGCGGGTGTTGCCTCCGTGGCGCCCCTGGCGACGCTTGGCGGCCTTTCTGCGGGCCGCTCGCCCCCCGGTCGGAGGTTCTGACGCCCCACCCGTCTCCGAGGCCCGCAGAGGAGCCGTCATGGATTCGCCGGGTATCCGCAGCGCAACGGTCTCGTCGTCGGCCGGCGGCTCGTAGGGCGGTTCGTACGGCGTCCGGTACGACTCGTCGGACGGGTACGGCGCGTACGGCTCCTGCGCCGTCGCGTACCCCTCCGAGCCGTACCAGTCCGAGGTCACGCCGTGGCCCTGCCCACCACCGGGGCGAGCCCCGCGGACCGTGCCACCGCGCCCTGGTCGCCGCATTCCACCAGCCAGTTGGCCAGCATCCGGTGGCCGTGCTCGGTGAGCACCGACTCGGGATGGAACTGCACGCCCTCGACCGGGAGTTCCCGGTGGCGCAGGCCCATGACGATGCCGTCGTGGGTGCGGGCCGTGACCTCCAGCTCGGCCGGGACCGTGGCGGGTTCGGCGGCGAGCGAGTGGTAGCGGGTCGCGGTGAAGGGCGAGGGCAGTCCGGCGAAGACGCCCTTGCCCTCGTGCTCGACCGGCGAGGTCTTGCCGTGCAGCAGCTCGGGCGCCCGGTCCACGACACCGCCGTAGGCCACCTGCATCGACTGCATGCCCAGGCAGACGCCGAAGACGGGGACGCCGGTGGCCGCACAGTGGCGGACCATCTCGATGCAGACGCCGGCCTGCTCGGGGGCGCCGGGGCCGGGCGAGAGGAGCACGCCGTCGAAGCCGTCTTGGGCGTGCGCGGTGGACACCTCGTCGTTGCGCAGCACTTCGCACTCGGCGCCGAGCTGGTACAGGTACTGCACGAGGTTGAAGACGAAGCTGTCGTAGTTGTCGACGACGAGAATGCGCGCGCTCACTGGTTGTCCACCGTCACATCGTTGAAGGGAAGCAGCGGTTCCGCCCACGGGAAGACGTACTGGAACAGGACGTAGACGACCGCGAGCACCAGCACGAGCGAGATCAGCGCCCTCACCCATGCGTTGCCCGGCAGATGCCGCCAGATCCAGCCGTACATGCCGCCCCTTACGTCCGTACCACGGCACCTGACTCACGCCGCCCGCACCAGATTAACGGCGGAGGGCTTCCGGTTCGCCGTTGTCCACAGGCTCGGTGCGGTCGAGATGGGCCCAGACGATCAGCCGGTGGCTGTGGCCCCACTCGGGGTCGCAGGTGGTGAGGGTGAGGTAGCGGCCGGGCCGGGTGTAGCCGGAACTGCGCGGGACCGGGTCGACGACCGCCACGTCCGTGGGGAGTGTGCGGTACGGCCCCTTGTCGACGCGGTACGTGAACCAGGTCGTCCCGTCGGTCAGGACCACCGCGTCGCCGGGCCGCAGCCGGGGGAAGTCCTTGAACGGGTCGCCGTAGGTGCGGCGGTGCCCGGCGACGGCGAAGTTGCCCCTGCCGCCGAGCCGGGTGGTGGCCGCGTAGTGGCCGAGGCCCTTCTTCAGGGTCTCGGTGGAGGTGCCCTCCAGGACCGGCTTGTTCCACGTGAAACCGAGCCGGGGGATGTACATGATCGCGAAAGGGCGGCCGTTCACGTACGGCTTCGGGGCCGGGATGCTCCCGGCGGGGTGCGCGGGCTCACGGGCCCACTGCTCCTGGAGCCGGTCGATCTGCTCGTCCATGGCGGCGTCGGCCCGTACTCCGGTCCAGAACAGCACGTGGACGACGAAGAGAACGATCACGGTGCCGGCGGTGATGCACAGCTCGCTGACGGTCCTCACGACGACGCGCACCGGCGCCTCCAGAGGGGAGTCACTCCACGGGCTTGGCGTAGTGCAGATCCACTGTGCCCGAGTAACCCGGCAGAGTCACCGTCCCGTTCTCCTCCACTTTCCAGCCGAGGCCGTAGACGTTGACGTACACCATGTAGTTCTGGATCGCCGGGCTGGCGCCGAGCGCCTTCTGGAGCTTCTCCGGGTCCCCCACGGCCGTGATCTTGTACGGCGGCGAGTAGACGCGGCCCTGGAGGATCAGGGTGTTGCCGACGCAGCGCACGGCGCTGGTGGAGATCAGCCGCTGGTCCATGACCTTGATGCCCTTGGCCCCGCCCTGCCAGAGGGCGTTCACCACCGCCTGGAGGTCCTGCTGGTGGATGACCAGGTAGTCGGGCTGCGGCTCGGGGTAGCCGGGGAGCTTCGCGGTGGCGTCCGGCGGGGCGTCGTTCAGGGTGACGGTGATCGCCTCGCCCTTGAGCTTCTGGGTGCCCGCGCTCTTCTCCAGGGCGGCGAGCCGGGCGTCCTCGGCCTCGGTGCTGCCGTCGTCGGCGTCGGCGAGGGCGTCGACCCGGTCGCGCAGGGTGGCGTTCGCCTCGTCCAGTTCGCCGTTCTTGTGGCTGCGTTCCTGGATGAGGTCGGAGAGCTTCAGCAGGGACGTGTCCGTGCGGATATTGGTGCCCTTGGCCGTATTGAAGCTGGTGAAGAAAATGAGGCCCGCGAGCGCGAAGACGGCGACCGTGAGCACCCGCGCGGGACGGAATCGTCCTCGGCGGTCGGGACTGGATCCCGGCTGGGGGGAGTCGGCAGAATTGCTCAACGTACCCTTATCTCCTTAGGCGCCACGGAAGCACTACGCTAACTGACGCCCGGGGGAGCACTCAGTGTCCCCTTGTACGCTGCCCCGAGCCCGACCCAAACCCTGCGCGGCCACGCAGCGCATCGACAGGAGAGACCCTCGTGCCGAAGTCACGTATCCGCAAGAAGGCCGATTACACGCCGCCGCCCTCCAAGCAGGCGCAGGCCATCAAGCTCACCAACCGCGCCTGGGTCGCGCCGGTCATGCTGGCCATGTTCCTCATCGGCCTGGCCTGGATCGTCGTCTTCTACGTGACCGACGGTTCGCTGCCGATCGACAGCCTGGACAACTGGAACATCGTGGTCGGCTTCGGGTTCATCGCGGCCGGATTCGGCGTCTCCACCCAGTGGAAGTGACGGCGGCGCGGGGCTGAACGCAGCTCTGCCCACGGCTATCCACTGAGTTATCCACAGCACCTGTCCACATGCTGGGGAAAAGAAAGACGATCTGTGGATAACCTCTCCGAGGTTGACGCCGGTGTGACGGAACTACCGGCGTCATCGTTGGCTCGAAAACCTGTTTGCCCCCTGTCTGACCTGCGGAAACACGGGTCAGCTACAGGGGGCACAGTTGTTCCCGCACACTGTGCACAAGATCCGCGACAGGCTGTGGACAACAGGCCGCTCAGGTGAGCTGGAGCGTCCTCAAAAGGGTGGCGAGGACGATCACGCCAAGCACCAGCCCACAGGTCCCGTACTGCACGAGCGCCCGCCGCTCCCGCGGGGCGTGCACCATCGCGTAGGTGATCACGACGCCGGCCACCAGACCACCGAGATGTGCCTGCCAGGAGATGTTCGAGCCGGGACTGAAGGCGAAGATCATGCTGATCGCCAGCAGCAGCACCATCGGACGCAGATCGTAGTTCTGTCTGCGCATCAGGACGCCGTAGGCGCCGAACAGGCCGAAGACGGCACCGGAGGCTCCCAGCGTCGCCGTGGTCGGCGACTCCAGCAGATAGGCGACGGTGCTGCCCGCGAGCCCGGAGACCAGATAGAGCGTGAGATAGCGGGCCCGGCCCAGGGTCGCCTCCACCTGGCTGCCCAGCAGCCACAGGTTCAGCAGGTTGAAGCCGATGTGCCAGAAGTCCTGGTGGGTGAACGCCGAGGTCAGCAGCCGGTACCACTCGCCCTCCGCGACGCCCTCCGTCGGCATCCAGGGGGCGGGCGGCCAGGACCCGATCAGGACCAGCCTCGCCAGCAGCTCGTCCGACACCTGGACCGCGATGAAGACCGCGAGATTGATCCCGATCAGGATCTTGGTGACCAGGCGGGTGTCGCCCACCATCGTGGCGCCGGCGATCGTGCGCGGAGCCGTCGCCCGCGAGGCGGGGCCGCTCCCGTCGGTCCCCCGCACACAGTCGGGGCACTGGAAGCCCACCGAGGCGCTGATCATGCACTCGGGGCAGATGGGGCGATCGCAGCGGGTGCAGCGCACGCCGGTCTCGCGGTCCGGGTGGCGATAGCACACCGGGACGGGCTGCGCGTCCGGCACCTGCTGCTCCATCGATGTCACCTCGGTCGTCGTCTGAGGTCGTGAGTCGTCGTCTGAGGTCGTAAAAGTAGCCCCGCCCATCCCTACGGACGAGCGGGGCCGATGGTTCCCTGCGGCCGGTGCCGGACCCGACGGGCCCGGCACCGGCCGGCTTCGGGTCCGCCGGGCAGGCCCTAGCGCTTCTCGACCACGACCGACTCGATGACCACGTCGTTCAGCGGGCGGTCGGTGCGCGGGTTGGTCTGGGTGCCCGCGATGGCGTCCACGATCTTCTGGCTCGCCGCGTCGGTGACCTCACCGAAGATGGTGTGCTTGCGGGTCAGCCAGGCCGTCGGGGAGACGGTGATGAAGAACTGCGAGCCGTTGGTGCCCGGGCCGGCGTTGGCCATGGCCAGCAGGTACGGCTTGTCGAAGCGCAGGTCCGGGTGGAACTCGTCCCCGAACTGGTAGCCCGGGCCGCCCGTGCCGTTGCCCAGCGGGTCACCGCCCTGGATCATGAAGCCGCTGATGACGCGGTGGAAGACCGTGCCGTCGTAGAGCCTGTCCGTGGACTTCGCGCCGGTGGCCGGGTTGACCCACTCCCGCTCGCCCTGGGCGAGCTCGACGAAGTTCTTGACCGTCTGCGGCGCGTGGTCCGGGAACAGCCGGATCTCGATGTCGCCGTGGTTGGTCTTGAGGGTGGCGTAGAGCTGCTCGGCCACGATCTGCCTTCCGTTGTCTTTCTGTGACCCCCCGATCCTCGCACGCCGGGCGCCGTCCGTCGCCCGCCCCCGGTGTTCCGCAGCGGGACGGGGCAATCCGTGGCATTGTCGACGACAAGCCCCCGTTGCCTCACATTCGTCCCTTGTTGGGATCGATCATGTTCATCGGAACCCAAATGCCCGCCCCTACATGCCGCAGGACGCTCCAGCAGGCATGATCCGTAAAAGGGTGGAAAGTCGAATTAACGTATCGCCACCGAGGAGGAGGATCCCGTGACCCGCATCGACAGCGTGCGCGCCGCGACCGGCTCGGCGAAGGACAGCGTGCTGCACGCCGCGGAAGTGGTGGCGCCCTACGCCGACACCGCCAAGGAGAGGGCCTCGCACTACGCGCAGGAGGCGCGCGTACGCATCGCGCCGAAGGTCGCCCTGGCCGCCGAGCAGGCACGTGTGCAGTACGAGTCCCATCTCGCGCCCCGTATCGCGGAAGCCCGTACCCATGTGCCGCCCAAGGTCGACCTGGCCGCGCAGGACGCGGCGGCACGCGCGCGCGTGGCCGCCCGGCAGGCCGCGGAGTACTCGCGTCAGGCCGCCGAGTACGCCGCGGAGTACTCGCGTCAGGCCGCCGAGTACTCCCGGCCGATGATCGAGCAGGCCGTGGCCGCGGCCGGACCCGTGAGGGACGAGGCGGCCGCCCGGGGCGTCGCCACGCTGGCCGCCCTGCGCGGCCAGGTCACGCCCGAGGACATCCGCAAGGTCATCCGGCACCACGAGCGCCGGGCCCGCGGCCGCCGCGTGGTGAAGTTCCTCGCCGTGACCGGCCTGCTGGCGGGTACCGCCTTCGCCGCCTGGAAGTGGTGGGACAAGCAGTCCAACCCGGACTGGCTGGTGGAGCCCCCCGCCGCGACCGAGGTCCCCGAGTCCGGCCCCCTGACGTCCGTGGACGGCAGCGACGTCCTCGACCCGGAGGTCCAGGCCAAGGAGGCCGAGGAAGAGGCCGCCGAGCGGGAGGACGGGCGCTGAGCCCCCGAGGAACGACCGGCCGGTGAGCCGCCCGCGGGACATCGCGGGCGGCTCCGCCGTTTCCCGGGGGTGGAACCCTCGCCCGAAACCGCCTCACGTGGAACTGCCGCGCACCGCCCCGCACTTCGTGCCCGGAGACGAAGCACTTGTCGCCCGGGGACGAAAAAACAACCCCTCCCACCGCGTTTCCGCAGGTGGAAGGGGTTGTACGGGGTGGAGCCTAGGGGAGTCGAACCCCTGACATCTGCCATGCAAAGACAGCGCTCTACCAACTGAGCTAAGGCCCCGCGACAAGCGCCCCGCCGGAAGTCGTTCGCACCGGCAGGCGCCGCAGACCAGAGTACCGGGTCACCCCCGGGATCTCGCAAAAAGATTGGGGCTCCCTGTGGCCGACCACTCTCCGTAAGATGCTCAACCGTGGTTCGCTACAGCGAACCGCGGTTCTTGGGGAAGCGATGGGGAGACGCAATGGACGCCGCACAGCAGGAAGCCACCGCGAGAGCGCGGGAACTGCAGCGGAACTGGTACGGGGAGCCGCTGGGGGCGCTCTTCCGTAAGCTCATCGACGATCTTGGGCTCAACCAGGCTCGTCTCGCGGGGGTACTGGGACTCTCGGCACCGATGCTGTCGCAGCTGATGAGCGGTCAGCGGGCGAAGATCGGCAACCCTGCCGTCGTCCAGCGCGTTCAGCTGCTCCAGGAGCTGGCCGCGCAGGTCGCCGACGGCAGTGTCAGCGCCGCCGAGGCCACCGAGCGGATGGACGAGATCAAGAAGTCGCAAGGGGGCTCCGTGCTGAGCAACGTGACGCAGGCGACCAGCACTTCGGGTGCCCCGACCGTCAAGCGCGTCGTCCGGGAGATCCAGTCGCTGCTGCGTTCCGTCGCCGCCGCCGGTGACATCATCGACGCCGCCGACTCCCTCGCGCCCACCCACCCCGAGCTCGCCGAGTTCCTCCGCGTCTACGGCGCCGGCCGCACCTCCGACGCCGTCGCCCACTACCAGTCCCACCAGAACTGACCGTCCGGCCCGGCGCGCCGTGGGGGCGGCGGCCGGGCCCGCAGCCGTCGGGTAGGGCGGCTTCGGAGGGCCGTCGGGTAGGACGGCCCCGGACGACGAGGTCCGACTACGGGGTCGGACCACGAGGTCGGACCACGAGGTCGGGTCGCGGGGGAGTACCGGCGCAGTGCCGGGGGAGTAAGGGGAGCGAGGGATCTCGGGGGCCTGGGCGGACGTCCTGCGCAGGGGGAGGAGCAGCGCACAGCGATGGGTGAGGTGTTCGCCGGCCGGTACGAACTGGCCGACCCGATCGGACGCGGAGGCGTCGGCGCCGTCTGGCGCGCCTGGGACCATCGTCGGCGCCGGTACGTGGCCGCCAAGGTGCTCCAGCAGCGCGATGCCCACTCGCTGCTGCGGTTCGTCCGCGAGCAGGCGCTGCGGATCGATCACCCCCATGTCCTCGCTCCCGCCAGCTGGGCCGCCGACGACGACAAGGTCCTGTTCACGATGGACCTGGTCGCCGGAGGGTCGCTGGTCCGCCTCGTCGGGGACTACGGCCCCCTGCCGCCCTCCTTCGTCGCCCTGCTGCTCGACCAGCTCCTCTCCGGCCTGGCCGCCGTGCACGCCGAGGGCGTGGTGCACCGCGACATCAAGCCCGCCAACCTGCTGCTGGAGGCCACCGGAACCGGGCGCCCCCGGCTACGGCTGTCCGACTTCGGCATCGCCATGCGGCTGGGCGAGCCACGCCTGACCGAGACCAACCTCGTGGTGGGCACGCCCGGTTATCTCGCCCCCGAACAACTCCTGGGCGCGGAGCCGGACTTCCCGTCCGACCTGTTCGCCGTCGGCCTGGTCGCGCTGTACCTCCTGGAGGGCGCCAAGCCGGACACCAAGGCCCTCGTCGACTACTTCACGGCCCATGGCACACCCGGCGCCCCCAAGGGCATTCCCGAGCCGCTGTGGCAGATCGTGGCGACCCTGCTGCAGCCGGACCCGCAGGCGCGCTTCCGCACCGCCAACGGAGCCCGCAAGGCACTCGCCTCCGCGACCGAGCTGCTGCCGGAGCCGGGAGTCGACGACGAACTGATCGAGATCTTCGACCAACTGGGGCCGCTGCCCTCGGGGTTCGGAGCCACTGGACCGCTCAAGCGGGCGCCGGGTGTGGAGGAGCCGTCGGGAGACACGTCGGGGACGACGGTCCGGGCCGGCCTCGCCGCCGGTTCTCCCCCTGCTTCCCCGGCCGCTCCTCCTGTGAGCGGGAGCGGCACCGGCTCAACCGGCTCCACCGGCTCTGTGCCGAGGGATCCCCGTCAGGGCCTGGGGTCGGTGCCGGACTCCGGTCGGCCCGGCAGTGGGCCGTCGGCGGACCCTGGTCGGCCCTCCGGCTCTCACGACAGCGGGTCCGCCGCTCAGGTCTCCATGTCGGACACGGGAAGCTTCCATCTGCCGCCTCCCGTGACGGCTTCCCGGCCGCAACCCTTCCCTCAGCCCTCGGACCCGGCCCAGCACCGGCCGCAGGCACCGACCAGTCCCCCGGCCCCCATGCCGTCCGGCATCCACCCCCGTCACCAGCGGATACACGGCGAGGATCAGCTCCCACAGGCTCCCCCGGCCCCGCCCCTCCCCGCCGAGGCGCCCTCCTTGCGGACGCCCCACCAACCCGCTCATGCCCCGTTCGCCCCTCAGCCGCTCAGCGATGCCTCCACTGCTTCGTACACCGCTCGGGACTCGCGGGTGCCCACTCCCGCGCAGGAGGATCCGCGGCCCGCGGCCGCCCCCGCTCCCCGCGGCGACGGCCAGCACCGCCGCCGTCGCCGTAGGCGCCCGGGGCCGCCCCCGGCCGTGACCGTCCCGGTCCTGCTGCTCGCGCTGGTCTGCTACGCCGTGGGCTTCTGGGCGCTGACGCGGATCTGAGCGGTTCGGCAGACCTGAACGGCAGGACGCATCTGGACGGCTGACACATCTGGACGGCTTCGCGAGCCGCGCGACGCCCGGAACGCGCCCTACCCCGCCCGCCGCCGCGCCGCAACCGTCCAGATCCCCAGCCCCGCCAGCAGAGCGGTGCCGCCGCCGAGGCCGCCCACCGCGAGGGCCGTCATCGCCGTGTCGTCGTCGGTCGCCTCGCGGGCCGTGTCCGTCCCCGACCCACCGCCCCCGGGCAGCGAGGGCAGCCCGCTCGCCCCCTCGGCCTCGAACAGCCCCTTCGGCTCCGACTCCCCCGCGTAGTCCGGCCCCGAGCGCGGCACACCCTCGACGCGCACGCGCAGGGTGAGGCCGAGAGCCTCGTCGCCGAAACGTTCTGCCACCTGGTCGGCGAGATGCACGACGAGGTAGTACGAACCCGCGAACCGCATGCCGCTGATCCGGTCGGACACGGCGAACCGGTTCTCGTGGGCCACCGGCGGCAGCGGGTCCAGTTCGGCGGACTGCTGCCGCCCGTAGTAGCCGACGCGTTCGTCCTCGACCGGACCGCGCACCGGGTTGTAGAGGGTCAGGTCGAGAGCGCCGGCCGTGGCACCGGACCCACCGGGCGAGCTGCCCAGTTCGGCGGTGGCGTACAGCTGCTGTCCCCAGCCCAGGGGCACCTCGTAGAAGAGGGTCTGTCCGGGCCGGACCTCGTCCTCCCAGACGCCCTGGCCGAGGCGGGTGGCCTGTGTGAAGCCCGCGCCGCCGGTACGGGGACTGGGGTCGCCGGTCAGACCGGAGGGCGGGGCGGAGTTCCAGGAGTCGGGCGCCTCGGTGGCCCCGGACCGCTCGAGCTTCGGCTCCGACACGGTGACCAGCTCCAGCTCCCACTCCTCCGGCGCGAACACCTCGTCGTCGGACTTCACCGCCTCGACGACCACGTAGTACGTCCCCGCCTCCTGGCAGCGTGAGCGGCGGGAGGTCAGTTCCCGCACGGCCCACGCGGTGAGCGGGCGGGCGCTGCGGACGCTGCCGAAGGTCTCGGTGTCCTGGTCGCAGACGCCGCCGTCGACGTCCTGGACCGACACCTTGATCCCGTCGAGCGTGGTGACGGAGGTGCCCGGCGGCGGGACCACCGTGGCCGCGACATAGGCGTCGGCGGCGGCGTCGAGGTCGAGGCGGTAGTACGCCTGCGTGGCGACCGCCACGCTGCTGCGGTAGGTGCCGCCCAGCCGCAGGCGCTCGGCGCCCGTGGTGCTCTGCGCCGCCGTGACGGGGAGGGCGTCGTCGGCGAAGGCGTAGCCGTCCGGGGTCCCGGCCGCGGCGGCGGGTTGCGCGTACGTCCCGGTCAGCGCGCCGAGAGCGGCGGCCACGCACACCATCGACGCGGCCACGCGCGCGCGTGCCGCCGAGAACGTGCGGGGGAGTGCGCTTGCCGGGAGCCGGCCGTGTTCCGCCCTCGTCGGCCACCAGCCCGTACGCCGCCCCATCGCGTGCCACCCCTCCTCGTCGGCCAGGGGCCCATCCTGCCGCGCGCCCCGGACACACAAAACCCCGACCGCACAGGCGGCCGGGGTCTGTTCGGAATCTTGAATTCTGGGACTCAGGAACCCGTGGGCACGGAGTCGGTCGCCTCCGTCCACAGATCCTGCTCGGCGCGATCCGCCTGGATCTGGCGGTACACGAGGAGCCCGCCGATGGCGGCCAGTGCGACCAGGAGAAGCTTCTTCACCGCGCGACCTCGTCTTTCGTTGACGTAGGGGACCTCTGGCGCCCGACTATACACACCGACCGATATCGATCGGTGACCTGTGTCCGGGCCTCAACTCCGTTCCGGGACAGCGCAGTAGACGGCCGGACACCATTGCGATCTGAGGGTGATCACACCTCCACGGACCGTGACATTTCATCCCGTCCACTGACCTTCCGATCCGAGCCCGGGCATTCCCAGGCCTTTTCCGGGGCCGCTGCGCCCATCCGGGTGGTGTTCATCTGACGATCGACGCGCCCCGGGCGTCGGTCCACCACTTCGCAGCCCGCATACACATCATGAGGAAAGTACGCAAATCGCCCAACCCGAAAGTGAGGTGTCATGGCCCGGAACAAGGTCATGCAGCTGTGGACCGCCTTCGTCACCGCCTTCCTCGCGCTGTGCACGGCGCTCGGTCTCGTCACCACCACCGCCGGTACGGCCTCGGCCGCGTCAGTACCGCAGAACGAGGGCGCCCGCAACACCGACGCCCCGCTCGCGGCGTCGGCGGCGATGTCGCTCTGGGCGGCCTGGTCCCAAGCCAGGTCACTGCCTCCCACGATGAAGCAGCGCATCCGCGCCGAGGCCCATGGCAAGACTCCGGGCTGCCGCACCCTCCCGCTCACGGACACCGAGGAAGCCGACGCACCGCAGACCGATTCCTGCGCCACTGGCCCAGAGTCCGACAGCCACACCGACGGCCGGAACGGCGGCTCCGCGGCCGGCAACACCCCCGGCTCCGCCGTCGGCAACTCCAGCGGCTCCGCGGCCGGCACCACCAGCGGTTCCCCGCTCAGCCGCACCATCGGCCGTACCGACAGCCCCGCCGGCCCCACCGTCAGCCACCAGGGCACCGTCACCGCCACGATCCCGCTCCAGCGCTGACCGCCGTGGCCCCGCAGACGCCCTGCCTCGCAGGATCACCCCCCGGACGAAGCCGGACGGCATCCCCGGATGCCCGCCTCACGCAAAGAAGCAGCACCGCCTCCCCGAAACGAAGCCGCACCCCTTCCCAGGCAGCCCGGCCCCGCAGATCGAAGCACCACCGCTCCCCCAGAGGCACGCTCCCGGCCCATCAGTACGACGCGCTCACCGTGACGCGCCCATGCCGTCACGGCTACCGGAATCACGCAGGACATCCGCGTACGTCACGCATGCACGCCATGCGCGTACGGCCCCTGCGCACGACTCCGCGCACCACACCCCCATGGGCAGGCCCGGCCGCACCCTTCGGCGTCCGGGCCTTCAAGCGCATCCGCGCCCGCTCGACGTAACTGCCCCTGCTCTCAGGCGAAGAGAGCGGGGCGCAAGCCAAGTGTCGAGCAACATGCGGTCACAGAGCACCAGTTCTCTACCTTCCGGCCCAACTCCCCACGCAGGGAACGCCTCTCAACGGGGAGGCGCCCTCGGCACGTCCTTCCCGGAACCGTAGGCTGATCATGACGAGCCGCCCATGACCGCCCGGTGGACCTCTCCCGCGTCACCCTGCCCCGCAACCGTACGGAGACGGCGTTCACCACCTATCCGGAAAGGTGGTGAAGGCCGCCGTGAACCGGCATGTCACCGTCCTCACCGCTGTCCACGCACCCTCCGCCCGCTTCCTCCCGGACGCCTACGACTCGCTGTGCGCCCAGGAGCTGCCACAGGGCTGGGAGTGGCACTGGCTGGTCCAGGAGGACGGCAGGACGGACACCGTCGCCCTGCATGTGCCCGACGACCCCCGGGTGACCTTCCGCCAGGGCCGCCCGGGACGCCCCGGCGGGCCCGGTGTGGCCCGCACGCTCGCGCTGGCGCACGCGGACGGCAGCTATGTGAAGGTCCTCGACGCCGACGACCGGCTCGCACCGGGCGCGCTCGCCCGCGACCTCGCCGCGCTGGAGGCCGACCGCACGATCGGCTGGGCCACCTCGCGCGCCCTGGACGTCCTGCCCGACGGCTCGACCGTGGGCTTCCCCGGCGACCCCGAGCCGGGCCCGATCACGCCCGGCACGGTCCTCGCCCACTGGAAGTCCCACGACTTCCGCGCCCCGGTCCACCCGGCCACGCTCTGCGTACGACGGGATCTGTTGCTCGCGCTCGGCGGCTGGATGGCGTTGCCCGCCTCGGAGGACACCGGCCTGCTGCTCGCTCTGGACGCGGTGAGCCGCGGGTGGTTCTCCGCCGAGGTGGGACTGCTCTACCGCAAGTGGGACGGTCAGGCGACCGGCCAGGAGGCCCATGTGGACCCTGCCGAGCGGGCCGCCCGCGCGGCTGTCGCGGAGGCGAGGGCGCTGGCCCTGACGGACCTGGGCTGGCGGCGACCGGAGTAGGCCCACCCCTCCACGGGGCAGCTCACACCCCGGCAGGGAGCTCACCCCTCGATGCGTATCGCCTGTGAAGGGCACTTCTCGGCGGCATCCCGCACCGACGGATCCTCCCCCGCGCCCTCCTGGCCCGGCAGCACGGCACCGAGGCCGTCGGAGACCGTGAACACCGCAGGCACCCGGTACGCGCAGTCGTTGGAGCCGTAGCAGAGCTCCGGGTCGATGGACACCTTCATGCGCGCTCCTGATCCTGGGACGGCCACGAGGGGTGACTGCCCAGGCCCTGGGTCGGCGAACCGGCGCTCAGCGGCCACCGGCGAGTGCCAGCCACTGCGCGACCCTCCGCAGTGTGGACTCGTCCAGCCGGTCCACGAGCGCCTCGACGGCCGACTGGTCCTCAGGCGTGAGGTCGTACAGGCCCGCGCCGCCCAGCCCCGCCATCAGGACCTGCTGACGGCGGTCGCCCATCCGCTCCACATGTTTCACGTGAAACAACGGCTCGGCGTCGCCCTCGGGAGCTTCCGGCGCGGCCGGGGTCTTCACCTCCGCGGTGAACCTCCGCCACTCTCCGCTCACCGGGCCCCACAGCTCCACGGCGGCCTCGTCACCGCGGGCCCGGAGCGTCTGGGTCATCTGGCCGGCGGCGTAGAGCACGGGCGCCCGGTACGGCGACTCGGCGCCCACGGCCCAGGAACCGTCGGAGGGCCGGTGGAACATCGCAACCCACCGGGGCGTACCCGGGGGCTGCGGACTGCGGGGACGCATCGGCATGGCACACCCCTTCGCGAGAAGCACGGCACCGACCGCACTGCCCGGAAGGTAACTGACGAGCCCTCAGATGCACAGTCCCATGGACGGCTCCGTTCGCCGCGGGACGCAAAAGGCCCGATCGCTGGCGACGGGGGATGCACCAGCGACCGGGCTGACAACAACCCTAACAAGGCTGTCAATGACGCGCCTCACCGCTCCCCGCAGGGCGACTCGTAGGACAGCCGCGGCAGGTACTCCCGCCATCGGTCCGGCGTCAGCACCCCGCGCGTGACCGCGCAGATCCGCTGGACGGCCGTGTCGACGTCGAGGTCCCACAGGCGCACGGTGTCGGTGCCGCTGGAGACCCCCAGCAGGTGGCTGCCAGGGCTGAAGGCCAGGAAGGTGCCGGTCCGGGCGTTGGGGCTCATCGACTGACCGATCGCCGAGGCGTCGGACGGGTCGGCCACGTCCCAGAGCCGGACCGTGTCGTCGTTGCCGCCGGAGGCGAGGGTCAGGCCGTCCGGGCTGAAGGTGAGCGACACGATGGCCTCGCTGTGCCCCTTGAGGGCGGACAGCGCGCCCGCCCGCAGCGGGTCTGCGATGTTCCACAGCCTTACGGTGTTGTCGTCGCTGCCCGCGGCCAGCGTGTGCCCGTCGGGGCTGTAGGCGAGGGCGTTCACCGGCCCTGAGTGCCCGGTCAGCGGCTTCCCCAGCTGGGCGGCCCGGCGCGGCTCGGCGACCCGCCACAGCCGGATCGCGCCGTCGGCGCCACCGCTGGCGAGCACCCGTCCGTCGGGGCTGAAGACGAGCGCGTTGACGTAGCCGGTGTGCCCGGTCAGGGGTGCGCCGAAGGGGCGCGGACGGGCCGGGTCGGAGACGTCCCACAGGCGCAGGGAGCGGTCCTCGTAGGCGGTCGCGAGGGTCCGGCCGTCCGGGCTGAAGGCCAGCGTGCCGGGCCCGGCGAACCGGGTGTGCAGCGCGAGCGGGCGACCGTGCGGCACCGGGTGGGAGGGGTCGGAGACGTCCCAGAGCTGTACGGCACTGCTGCCGGTGATCACCGCCAGCACCCGGCCGTCGGGCGAGAAGGCGAGGGACTGCGCGTCGCCCCGGGCGGGCAGGAACGGCTCACCGAGCAGAACGGGCCGCCCGGCCCGGCGTACGTCCCACAGCCGTACGCGTTCGTCGCGCGAGGACGTGGCCAGCACCCGCCCGTCCGGCCGGAAGGCGCCGATCCTGCCGATCATGTCCGAGGTGGGGATCGACCACAGCCGCACCCTGCTGTCGCCGCTTCCGGTCGCCAGGGTCCGTCCGTCGGGGCGGAACCCCACCGCGTACATCTCGCCGCTGCTGCCCGCGAGCGGCTCGCCGACCTGCGAGGGGAAGGCAGGGTTGCGCACGTTCCACAGGCTCGCCGTGGAGTCCGCGCTGCCCGCCGCGAGCATCGTCCCGTCCGGGCTGAACGCCACCGACCACACGGGCCCGGTGTGACCGGTCAGGGGCGCGCCGAGGGCCTTGGCTCCCGGAACGTCCCACAACTGGACGGTGTCGTCCCCGCTGCCGGAGGCGAGCGTGCGCCCGTCCGGGCTGAACGCCACCGAGTGCACGGTCCCCCGGTGCCCGGTCAGCGGCCCGCCGAGCGCCTCGGGCCGCCGCCGGTCGGCCATGTCCCACAGCCGTACGGTGTCGTCGTCGCCGCCGGTGGCGAGCGTACGGCCGTCCGGGCTGAAGGCGAGGGCGCGGACCGCCTCGGTGTGCCCGGTGACCGTGCCGAGCGGCTTCGGCCGGGCCGGGTCGGCGAGATCCCACAGACGGACGGCCCGGTCCTCGGTGGCGGCGGCCAGGGTGCGTCCGTCGGGGCTGAAGGCGAGCAGGTAGATCGTGCCGTCGTGGCCGGTCACGGGCGAGCCCAGCGGCTGGGGGCGGGCGGGGTCGCGTACGTCCCACATCCGGATGGTGCCGTCGTCCGCCGCGCTGGCGAGGACGTCTCCGCCGGGGGCGAACACGGCCGTGCTCACCCAGCTGGTGTGCCCGGTGAGCGGCTTGCCCAGGGGCTTCGGGCGGGTCGGGTCGGCGGTGTCCCACAGGCGGACGGTCCGGTCGTAGCTGGCGGTGGCGAGCACACGGCCGTCGGAGCGCCAGCTGGTCAGGTAGACGGCGCCCTTGTGGCCCTCCAGCGGGGTGGCGAGGGGGGCGTTGACGATGGAGACCAGCCGGTTGACGGTGCCCTCGTCGCCGGGGCGCAGCCGGTGGGCGACCAGGTCCAACTGGGCGGACAACGACGGGTCGGTGTACTGCACGCGGTCGGCCTCGGCCAGGACGTGCTCGAACACGGCGTCGTCGCGCTGCTGCCAGGCCACGATCGCCGAGCCCACCGCGACGACGGCGAGGACGAGCAGCGCCGCCACCGCGGTCCGGCTGATCCACACCGTGCGCCGGCGCAGCCGTACCGAGGCGGCCAGGAACTCCACCGCGCTGCGGGTCAGCAGCGTGTCCCCGGACGACTTCGCCCAGCCGTGGGCCTGCTCGAGCCGTGAGCCGCGGTAGAGCAGGGCGGTGTCGCGCCGGGAGTCCTCCCAGGCCCTGCCGTCCTCCTCCAGGCGCTGACGCAGCAGGTTGCCGGTGCGGTCCTCGTCGATCCAGTCGCGCAGCCGGGGCCAGGCGTGCAGCAGCGCCTCGTGGGTGATCTCCACGGTCTCGGCGTCCAGCGTCACCAGCCGGGCGCGGACCAGCGCCTCGAGGGACTCCTCGGTCTTGCCCGGGTCGGTGGACTCCTGGGCGAGCTGGCGCCGGGTGCCGCGGCGGCGGGTGGCCTGGGTGTCCTCGCCCAGCCGGACGAGCCGGAGCAGCAGCAGCCGGGCCGCCGTACGGGCCGCCGGGTCGAGCCCCGACCAGGCCCGCTCGGCGGTCGCGGCGACCGCGCCCTGGATACCGCCCGCCGCCCGGTAGCCGGCCAGGGTGAGCCTGCCGCCCTTGCGGCGCTGCCAGGTGGCGAGCAGGGCGTGCGACAGCAGCGGCAGGACGCCCGCGTCGTGCGCGCCGCGCGGGCCGTCGGCGCTCACCTCACGGACGATCAGCTCCGCGAGGCCGGGTTCGAGTTCCAGTCCGACCGCCTTCGCCGGTCCCGTGACCGCCTCCCGCAGCTCGGCGGTGGTCAGCGGGCCGAGCACCATGTGCCGGTGCTGAAGGGCGTCGGCCAGCTCCGGATACCGCAGGCACTGCTCGTAGAAGTCGGCGCGTATGCCCAGCACGACCAGGACGGGCGCCGTCCCGCCGGAGGGGCCGGGGGAGGCCGCGGCGTGCAGGGTCTGCACGAAGGTTCGCCGCACGCGGTCGTCGGAGCAGAGGGTGAAGGCCTCCTCGAACTGGTCCACGATGACGACGGGCCGCTCACCGGGTCCGGCCCACGCGGCCACCGCCCGGTGCACGGCCTCGGCGAAGCCCTCGGTGTCCGGCTCCGGCACGTCGGCGAGCCCGGGTACGCGGCGGGTCAGTTCGGCCAGTGGATCGGCGCCCGGCACGAACTGGAGGACCTCGCGCGCGTTCTCGGCGTCCTCCCGCAGCAGGGGCACGAGTCCGGCGCTCAGCAGCGAGGACTTGCCCGCCCCCGAGGCACCGACGAGCATCACCAGGCCGCCGCCGTCCGCCACCTCGCGCAACTGGGCGACCAGCGCGGCGGTGCTGCGCTCCCGGCCGAAGAACCAGCGGGCGTCCTGCCGCCGGTAGGACGCGAGCCCCCGGTAGGGACACACCCCGGAGACGGGCTGCTCCTGCTGGGGCTCCGGTTCCTCGGCGGGCGCGGCCGGACCGGCCAGCGCGCGCTCCCACAGCCGCTGCCACTGCGTCAGTTCGTACAGGCCGGGAGAGACGGGGGTGGGCCTGAGGCGCCGCGCCTGGGGTATCAGGACGTGCAGCACGGCGGCGAGGGCGGCGAACTGGGCGGGCACGTTCCGGGCGCGCCGCCAGTCGCTGATCCGCTGGGCGGAGACCCGTACCGGGCGCCCCCGTTCGTCGACCCGCTGCAGGCGCGCGACGGCCTCGGACACCCGCTTGAGCGGCGGATTGCCGGCCTCCCGGTAGAGCAGGGCGAGACGCTCGGCGAGGGCTGTGCGCGCCCCTGAGTCGCCACTCAAGGTGTCCACCCCTGGCTTCCCTCCGCGTCTGGACGTCCGGACCGGAAAACTCACTCTATACGGCTGACCTGCGACAAAACCCCGTTCCGGAGACCGGACGCTCCTCCTGGCAGTTCTCAGCAGGCAGGATCATGCTGCGCCCGCGAACGCGCCCGAGAGCCACGGTGCGAGCGGGCGGTCGCTCGATCCACGCCGGCCGGGTCGAACTCGAATCCCCGCGTCCGGCAGCGGTCCCCACGAGGGGAGGGACCGGTGCCGGACGAGGGGACCGGGTCAGAAGAGCGGACCGACGCCGACGCACCGCAATCGCCGCGAGGGTGACGTGGAACTCGCATGGAGAGGCACCGTCGGTGTCCAAGCCGTAAACGCAGATCGGGCGCCTCCCGTAGGGGAGACGCCCGATCTGCATCTGTGGGGCTAACAGGATTTGAACCTGTGGCCTCATCCTTATCAGGGATGCGCTCTAACCAACTGAGCTATAGCCCCGCCGCGCTTGCGGTGTGTGTCCCGCGCGCTGACTCCTGAAGATTAGCGCACGACCCGGGCAGTCCCAAAATCGGTTACCTGCGGCGACTCACTCGTCCTCGGCGAGCGTCAGCTCCACACCACCCACGAAGCCTGCGGACAGGTTGTAGATGAACGCACCGAGCGTGGCCAGCGCCGTCGCGAGGACGACGTCGATGACCGCGATGATCGTCGTGAACATCAGGACGTTCGGCAGCGACAGGAACGACTGCAGGTCGAAGCCGTTGGACTCGTTCGACCCGGTCGCCTCGGAGATGGTGCCGCCGACCGTCGAGAAGACGCCCATGGCGTCCATGACCATCCACAGCACCGCCGAGGCGACGATGGTGCAGATGCCGAGCGCGATGGAGAGCAGGAAGCTGACCTTCATCACGGACCACGGGTCGGCCTTGGCCACCCGCAGCCGGGCCTTGCGCACCCGCGGTGTGGTGCGCGCCCCGGTGCGCGGCCGGCGCACGCCGCCGGTGTCCCCGCCCTGGGTCTGGTAGGCCTGCGGCGGGTGATAGGGCCCCGCCTGCTGCTGCGGCTGCCGTTCGCCCGGCAGCGGGGAGCCCGCGTGCGGATCGGCTCCGGGTGCGGCCGGGCCCGCTCCAGCCGCGTACTGCTGGGTGTGCGGGCCTCGGGTGTCCGTCACAGTTCCCCCCTGGGATCCATGAGTGCCGTACGAGGACGAGGGCGCGTGGTGCGCGCCGCTGACGCCGTGCGCGGCGGAGCCACGGCCCGCGCCGTCCGTGCCGGTCGGGGTGCCGGCCGACGTACCGGACGACCCGGCGCCCGTGGCTCCGCTCACGATGACTCTCTCCTCGTGCTACTCGGCCGAGGGCGCTTCGCCCTCGTCCGTGCCGGTGGGCGTGGCGCCCTCGGCGGTCTCGTCCACGGCATCCTCGCCGTCGACCTCCTCCGCCTCGCGCCCCGCCTCGGCGTTGCGTGCGATACCGACCACGGCATCGCGCTTGCCAAGATTGATCAGTTGGACGCCCATGGTGTCACGGCCCGTCTCCCTGACCTCGTTGACTCGCGTACGAATCACACCGCCGCCGAGCGTGATGGCGAGGATCTCATCGGTCTCCTCGACCACCAGCGCACCGACGAGAGAACCGCGGTCCTCCACGATCTTGGCGGCCTTGATACCGAGGCCGCCGCGGCCCTGGACGCGGTACTCGTCGACAGGGGTCCGCTTCGCGTACCCGCCGTCGGTGGCAGTGAACACGAACGTACCGGGTCGAACAACATTCATCGAGAGCAGCTCGTCCCCCTCGCGGAAACTCATGCCCTTCACACCCGAGGTGGCACGGCCCATCGGACGCAGCGCGTCGTCGGTCGCGGTGAACCGGATCGACTGCGCCTTCCTGCTGATCAGCAGCAGATCGTCCTCGGCGGAGACCAGCTCGGCGCCGATCAGCTCGTCGTCGCTGCCGTCCTCGCGCTCGCGCAGATTGATGGCGATGACACCGCCGGAACGCGGGGAGTCGTAGTCCTTCAGCGGGGTCTTCTTCACCAGGCCCGCCTTGGTCGCCAGGACCAGGTAGGGCACCGCGTCGTAGTCGCGGATCGCGAGGATCTCGGCGATCGCCTCGTCCGGCTGGAAGGCCAGCAGGTTGGCGACGTGCTGGCCGCGGGCGTCCCGGCCGGCGTCCGGCAGCTCGTAGGCCTTGGCCCGGTACACCCGGCCCTTGTTGGTGAAGAACAGCAGCCAGTGGTGCGTGGTGGAGACGAAGAAGTGGTCGACGATGTCGTCTTCCTTCAGCTTCGCCCCGCGCACGCCCTTGCCGCCGCGCTTCTGGGCGCGGTAGTCGTCCGCCTTCGTGCGCTTGACGTAGCCGCCGCGCGTGACGGTGACGACGATGTCCTCCTCGGCGATGAGGTCCTCGATGGACATGTCACCGTCGTAGGGGATCAGCTGGGTCTTGCGGTCGTCGCCGTACTTCTCGACGATCGCCGCCAGCTCCTCGCTGACGATGCCCCGCTGACGCACCGGCGAGGCCAGGATCGCGTTGTACTCGGTGATCTTCGCCTGGAGCTCGTCGTGCTCCTGGATGATCTTCTGGCGCTCCAGGGCCGCCAGCCGGCGGAGCTGCATCTCCAGGATCGCGTTGGCCTGGATCTCGTCGATCTCCAGCAGGTCCATCAGGCCGTGCCGGGCGATGTCCACGGTGTCGCTGCGCCGGATCAGCGCGATGACCTCGTCGATGGCGTCCAGGGCCTTCAGCAGACCGCGCAGGATGTGCGCGCGCTCCTCGGCCTTGCGCAGCCGGAAACGCGTACGGCGGACGATGACCTCGATCTGGTGCTGCACCCAGTGGCGGATGAAGGCGTCCAGGGACAGCGTGCGCGGCACGCCGTCGACCAGCGCCAGCATGTTGGCGCCGAAGTTCGTCTGCAGGTCGGTGTGCTTGTAGAGGTTGTTCAGCACGACCTTGGCGACCGCGTCCCGCTTCAGGACGATCACCAGGCGCTGGCCGGTGCGGCTCGACGTCTCGTCGCGGACGTCGGCGATGCCGCCGATCTTGCCGTCCTTGACCAGGTCGGCGATCTTCTGGGCCAGGTTGTCGGGGTTGACCTGGTACGGCAGCTCCGTGACCACCAGGCACTGGCGGTTCTGGATCTCCTCGACCTCGACGACCGCGCGCATGGTGATCGAGCCGCGGCCCGTGCGGTAGGCCTCCTCGATGCCCTTGCGGCCCACGACCAGCGCGCCGGTCGGGAAGTCCGGGCCCTTGATGCGCTCGACGAGGGCGTCCAGCAGGTCCTCGTGGGACGCCTCGGGGTTCTCCAGGTACCACTGGGCACCGGCCGCGACCTCGCGCAGGTTGTGCGGCGGGATGTTGGTCGCCATGCCGACCGCGATACCGGCGGAGCCGTTGATCAGCAGGTTCGGGAAGCGGGCGGGCAGGACGGTCGGCTCCTGGGAGCGGCCGTCGTAGTTGTCCGTGAAGTCGACGGTCTCCTCGTCGATGTCGCGGACCATCTCCATCGACAGCGGCGCCATCTTGCACTCGGTGTAGCGCATGGCGGCCGCCGGGTCGTTGCCCGGGGAGCCGAAGTTGCCGTTGGAGTCGACGAGCGGCATCCGCATCGCCCAGGGCTGCGCGAGGCGGACCAGGGCGTCGTAGATGGAACTGTCGCCGTGCGGGTGGTAGTTGCCCATGACGTCGCCGACCACGCGGGCGCACTTGTAGAAGCCGCGCTCGGGGCGGTAGCCGCCGTCGTACATCGCGTACAGCACGCGCCGGTGGACGGGCTTGAGGCCGTCACGGACGTCGGGCAGCGCGCGGGAGACGATGACGGACATCGCGTAGTCGAGATACGAGCGCTGCATCTCGGTCTCGAGCCCGACGGGCTCGACGCGCAGCGAGAGTGCCTCTTCGCCCGGCGTCACGGGAGTGTTCTCGTCGGTCATTGCTGGTGAGGATCCTTCCTGGTGCGGTCAGCTGAGACCGACTCAGATGTCGAGGAAGCGGACGTCCTTGGCGTTGCGCTGGATGAACTGGCGGCGCGCCTCGACGTCCTCGCCCATCAGGACCGAGAACAGGTCGTCGGCCTGGGCGGCGTCGTCGAGGGTGACCTGGCCCAGGACGCGGTGCTCCTGGTCCATGGTCGTCACGCGCAGCTCCTCGGCGTTCATCTCGCCGAGGCCCTTGAAGCGCTGGATGGAGTCCTCGCGGATGCGCTTGCCGCGCTGGCGGCCCATCTCGATCAGGGCGTCGCGCTCGCGGTCGGAGTAGGCGTACTCCAGGTCCTCGCGGCCCCACTTGATCTTGTACAGCGGGGGACGCGACAGGTAGACGTGGCCGGCCTCGACCAGCGGCCGCATAAAGCGGAACAGGAAGGTCAGCAGCAGGGTGTTAATGTGCTGGCCGTCGACGTCGGCGTCCGCCATCAGGATGATCTTGTGATAGCGGAGCTTCTCGATGTCGAAGTCCTCGTGCACGCCGGTGCCGAAGGCGGAGATCAGCGCCTGGATCTCCTGGTTCTGAAGGATCTTGTCGATCCGGGCCTTCTCGACGTTCAGGATCTTGCCGCGGATCGGGAGGATCGCCTGTACCTCGGGGTTGCGGCCGGACTTGGCCGAACCGCCGGCGGAGTCGCCCTCGACGATGAAGATCTCGCACTTGGTGGGGTCGTTCGACTGGCAGTCGGAGAGCTTGCCCGGCAGGGACGCGGTCTCCAGCAGGCCCTTGCGGCGGGTGAGGTCGCGCGCCTTGCGGGCCGCCACGCGCGCGGTGGCCGCCTGGATGCCCTTGCGGACGATGTCCGCCGCCTCGTTCGGGTTGCGGTCCAGCCAGTCGTTGAGGTGCTCGTAGACGGCCTTCTGCACGAAGGTCTTCGCCTCGGTGTTGCCCAGCTTGGTCTTGGTCTGGCCCTCGAACTGCGGCTCGCTCAGCTTGACCGAGATGATCGCCGTCAGACCCTCGCGGATGTCGTCACCCGTGAGGTTGTCGTCCTTCTCGCGCAGCAGCTTCTTGTCGCGCGCGTACTTGTTGATCAGGTTGGTCAGCGCGGCGCGGAAGCCCTCTTCGTGGGTACCGCCCTCGTGCGTGTGGATGATGTTCGCGAACGAGTAGACGCCCTCGGTGTAGCTGCTGTTCCACTGCATCGCGACCTCGATGGAGAGGTGCTTCTCCTTGTCCTCGGCCTCGAGGTCGATGACGGAGGGGTGGACCAGCTCTCCCTTGCGGGAGTTGAGGTACTTCACGAAGTCGACGATGCCGCCTTCGTAGTGGTACGAGACGGTCTTGACCTCGGCCTTCTCGTCACCGCCCGCCTCGTCGGCGCCCGAGGTGGCCTTGGCCGACTCGCGCTCGTCGGTGAGCTTGATGGTCAGGCCCTTGTTGAGGAAGGCCATCTCCTGGAAACGCCGGGACAGCGTCTCGAAGGAGTACTCCGTGGTCTCGAAGATGTCCGGGTCGGCCCAGAAGGTCACCGACGTGCCGGAGTCCTCGACCGCCTCGTGCTTGACGAGGGGGGCGGTCGGGACGCCCATCTTGTAGTCCTGCGTCCAGCGGAAGCCGTCGCGCTTGATCTCGACGCTCACCTTGGTGGACAGGGCGTTGACGACCGAGACGCCGACGCCGTGCAGACCACCGGAGACCGCGTAGCCGCCGCCGCCGAACTTGCCGCCCGCGTGCAGCACGGTGAGCACGACCTCGACGGCGGGCTTCTTCTCGACGGGGTGGATGTCCACCGGGATGCCACGGCCGTTGTCGATCACGCGCACGCCGCCGTCGGCGAGGATCGTGACGTCGATCGTGTCCGCGTGCCCGGCCAGCGCCTCGTCGACGGAGTTGTCGACGACCTCCTGCACCAGGTGGTGCAGGCCGCGCTCACCGGTCGAGCCGATGTACATGCCCGGCCGCTTGCGGACCGCGTCCAGACCTTCGAGGACGGTGATCGCGCTAGCGTCGTACGCCGTGCCTGAGGCCTCAGCAACTCCGGCCGGGGCCTCGGTGGACGGGATGTTCTCGTTGGGGTTGCCGGAATCGGCCACGAAGCGCCCTTTCTGGCACAGCACGAGCCGAGCTCGTCGGCGGTTGCCGGAGCGGCTGCGGCATGTTGCGTTGGTAAGCCTTGATCAGCGTTGCTCAGCTTCTCCCGGGCGTCCCCCACTGTGCGGGGCGGGATTGTCTTCCAGTCTACCGGTAGCACTGACACTGATGGGGGTTTGCCGGTACCTGAGTCCGCATGTGCCGCCCTGAACCCGGCTCGGAGGACTCCCGATATGCGGATGGGGGCTCCAAGAGGCTCACGGAGCCATTCAGCGCTTCGACCCGTCAACCCTTCGCTACTCGCGGGTCAGGTCGGGATTCGCACCCGCGTGCGGTTGCGCGGCACAGCGGAGCAGTCGGCCGAAAACGGGCCCCGCCAAGTCGGCGATGTGAAGTCCGTCACTCACTCTCCACAGGGGTGGGCCGGCACCCCGGAACGGGCCCGAGAAACAGCGCGAACAGCCACAACGCCACCACCTCCCGCCCGACCACGGCCCTCGACAGCGGCGCGGGGAACTGCGCAAACCCCCCATACAACGCCGCAGACACCAGGAAGGGGTGCGGGGAACTGCGCGAACCACCACGACGCGGCCGCACCCGCCCGGCCACAGCGGCAGGCGGACCCGCGCACCCGCCGCTCACCCGTACGTGTCGCCCGGCCCCGTGCTCCCCGGCGCCCGCAGCGGCCCGTACCGGCGGGGCCCGCCACCGGGCCCCATGACCTTCAGGAGCCGCACCGCGCCCTGCCCGAGATCCTGGTTCAGCCGGGCGACCAACGTCGGCGCGAGCAGCCGCAGATTCGTCGCCCATGCCGTCGAGTCGCAGCGCACCACCAGGACCCGCTCGTCCTCGTCGTAGCGCTCGGGCACACAGTGCTTGGCCACGTCCTCACCGACGATCTGCGGCCAGCGCCCCATGACACCGCCCACCGCCGCCGGCGTCTCCCAGCCACGCTCGCTGATCAGCCGGTTGATCGCGGAGCCCAGCGCCATCGGGTCCCGGCCGTCGGCGCGGGCGCCGGACCGCAGTCCTCCGCGCCGCGCCTGCTTCTTCTGCTGGGCCGCGTCCCCACGCGCGCGTGCCGCCTCCTTCGCGGCGCGCAGCGCCACGCGCGCGAGGTCGACGCCGGACGGCTCGGGCGTCCTGGGCCGGTCGGACTCGCTCATCCGCGCACCTCCCGCGAGGCGGGCACCAGGACGCTCATACGCGCTCCACCGTCCCGCCCGACACCGTGTACCGCGCGCCGGTCAGCACGTGCGGCACGTCGTCGTCCACCGCCGCCGTCACCAGCACCTGCTCGCCCGGCGCCACCAGTTCCGCCAGCCGCTCCCGCCGCCGGGCGTCGAGCTCGGCGAACACGTCGTCGAGGATCAGCACCGGCTCGTTGCCCTCGGCCCTCAACAGGTCGTAGGAGGCCAGCCGCAGCGCCAGCGCGTAGGACCAGGACTCGCCGTGCGAGGCGTACCCCTTGGCGGGCAGCTGGCCGAGCTTGAGCTGGAGATCGTCCCTGTGCGGTCCCACGAGGGTCACGCCCCGCTCGACCTCCTGCTTGCGCGCCTCCGCGAGCGCCGCCATCAGCTGGGCGTAGAGGTCCTCGCGCGTGTGGGCCTCGCCGGGCGCCGACGGCTTGTAGTCCAGCGAGAGCGGACCTCCTCCGGGCGCCAGCTGCTCGTAGGCCTTGTCGGCCAGCGGCTGGATCGCCGCGATCAGGTCCAGGCGCTGCGCGAGCAACTCGGCGCCCGCGCGCGCGAGATGCTGGTCCCACACGTCGAGTGTGGACAGGTCCATCGACCGTCCGCCGTGCCGGCGGGCCAGCGCGGTCGTCTTCAGCAGGGTGTTGCGCTGCTTGAGCACCCGCTCGTAGTCCGAGCGCACCCCGGCCATCCGCGGAGAGCGCGCGGTGATCAGCTCGTCCAGGAACCGCCGCCGCTCACCGGGGTCCCCCTTGACCAGCGCCAGATCCTCCGGCGCGAACAGCACCGTCCGTACGATGCCCAGCACGTCACGGGGTCTGACCTGCGAGGACCGGTTGATGCGGGCGCGGTTGGCCTTGCCCGGGTTCAGCTCGAGCTCGACCAGTTGCTGCCGCTCGCCCTGCCGCACCTGTGCCCGGATCACCGCCCGGTCGGCGCCCATGCGCACCAGGGGCGCGTCGGAGGCCACACGGTGGCTGCCGAGGGTGGCGAGATAGCCCACGGCCTCGACGAGGTTCGTCTTCCCCTGGCCGTTCGGCCCGACGAAGGCGGTGACGCCCGGGTCGAGCGGAACCTCGACCCGGGCGTACGAGCGGAAGTCGGCCAGCGACAGATGCGTGACGTGCATGGTCGTTCGCCGACCTCCCCCAGCTTCCCGGTGTTGCCTGTCCGCTCCCGAAGACATGCTCCGGGAGGGTGCTACTTCTTCTCGACCGCGTGGCCGCCGAACTGGTTGCGCAGCGCCGCGATCATCTTCATCTGCGGAGAGTCGTCCTGGCGGGAGGCGAACCGCGCAAACAGTGAGGCCGTGATCGCGGGCAGCGGCACGGCGTTGTCGATCGCCGCCTCGACCGTCCAGCGGCCCTCGCCGGAGTCCTGCGCGTAGCCGCGCAGCCCGGCCAGGTGCTCGTCGTCGTCGAGGGCGTTGACGGCCAGGTCCAGCAGCCAGGAGCGGATGACGGTGCCCTCCTGCCAGGAGCGGAAGACCTCGCGGACGTTCTCCACGGAGTCGACCTTCTCCAGCAGCTCCCATCCCTCGGCGTAGGCCTGCATCATCGCGTACTCGATGCCGTTGTGGACCATCTTCGCGAAGTGGCCCGCGCCGACCTTGCCGGCGTGCACCGCGCCGAAGTCGCCCTCGGGCTTGAGCGCGTCGAAGACCGGCTGCACCTTGGCGACGTTCTCCGCGTCGCCGCCGTACATCAGCGCATAGCCGTTCTCCAGGCCCCAGACGCCGCCCGAGACACCGCAGTCGACGAAGCCGATGCCCTTGGCGGCCAGCTCCTCGGCGTGCTTCTCGTCGTCCGTCCAGCGGGAGTTGCCGCCGTCGACGACGACGTCCCCGGGCTCCAGCAGCTCGCCGAGCTCGTCGATGGTGGACTGCGTGGCCCCGCCGGCCGGGACCATCACCCAGACGACGCGCGGAGCGCTGAGCTTGCCCACAAGCTCTTCCAGGCTGTGGACATCCGCGAGGTCCGGGTTGCGGTCGTATCCGACGACGGTGTGGCCCGCGCGGCGGATCCGCTCGCGCATGTTGCCGCCCATCTTGCCGAGGCCGACGAGACCGAGCTCCATCAGTTGTTCCTTAGGTTGCTGTGGCGTGGCAGGCACCTTCGTACCTGTGTCCGAGCCTAAACCCGGACGGTCACGCACACCTGTGGGCATACCCGCTCATACGAACACCCACAGGCGCCGCCCCACCTGCGAGTTCTCCCCACAGGCCGGGGACTTTTCCCACGGCCTGTGGACAACCCCTCGCGGGCGACGGAGGCTCAGCCGCTGAGGCGCACCGGCATGATCAGGTACTTGTACGCGTCGTCCGCCTCCGCGTCGAGCGCCGGCTTGCCGCTGAGCAGCGCGGGCTTCGTGGAGGTCGTGAAGGACAGCTGCGCCACCGGGGAGTCGATCGCGCTCAGACCGTCCAGCAGGAAGGTCGGGTTGAAGGCGATCGAGATGTCGTCGCCGTCCAGCTGGGCGTCGACCCTTTCCACAGCCTGTGCGTCGTCGCTGGAACCGGCCTCCAGGATCAGCACCCCCTGCTCGAAGCTGAGGCGCACCGGGGTGTTCCGCTCGGCGACCAGGGCCACACGCTTGACGGCCTCCACGAAGGGCGCGGTCTCGATCACCGCGACGGAGTTGAACTCCGTCGGGAACAGCGTGCGGTACTTGGGCAGGTCACCTTCCAGCAGGCGGGTCGTCGTACGACGGCCGGCGCCCTCGAAGCCGATCAGGCCCTCGCCGGAGCCCGAGCCGGACAGCGCCAGGATCACGCTGTCGCCGCTGGTGAGCGCCTTGGCGGTGTCCAGGAGCGTCTTGGCGGGCACCAGGGCGACCGCGGAGGCGTCCGGGTTCTCCGGCTTCCACAGGAACTCGCGGACCGCGAAGCGGTAGCGGTCGGTGGAGGCCAGCGTCACGGTGTCGCCCTCGATCTCGATGCGCACACCGGTCAGGACGGGCAGCGTGTCGTCACGGCCGGCCGCGATGGCGACCTGGGAGACGGCGGAGGCGAAGACCTCGCCGGGAACCGTGCCGGTCGCGTTCGGCATCTGCGGCAGCGCCGGGTACTCCTCCACGGGCAGGGTGTGGAGCGTGAACCGCGAGGAGCCGCAGACCACGGTCGCCCGTACACCGTCTGTGGAAATCTCCACCGGCCGGTTGGGGAGGGCGCGGGAGATGTCCGCCAGCAGCCGGCCCGAGACGAGGACGGTGCCCTCCTCGTCGACCTCCGCCTCGACGCTGACCCGTGCCGAGACCTCGTAGTCGAAGCTCGACAGGCTCAGCTGGCCCTCCTCGGCCTTCAGCAGGAGGCCGGCGAGGACAGGCGCCGGTGGACGGGCCGGGAGGCTGCGCGCCGCCCAGGCCACTGCCTCCGCGAGTACGTCGCGTTCCACCCGGATCTTCACCGTAAGCCGCCTCCTGCTGTTGCCGGCGCTTCCCGCCCTGCTTCGTCGCTGTCCCGGTGTCGCCGGCCACTGGGACGGGCAGGACACCGGGGACCAGTCTGACGCACGCCACTGACAGTCGGCGCCCCTCGGGGTCAAGTCGTGACGAGGGACGGTCGGACGCCGGAGAGCGAGTTGTGCACAGGCCCCGCTTCAAAGCGATTCCCGGACTCTCTCTAGTCGGGAGTAGTAGTAGGGCCTGTGGATACCGTGGATAACCCTGTTTTCGCAGGTCAGGGCCCAAATTTTGTCCCCAGGCCCTGTGGGTGGAGGCGGTGGACAACTGGGGTCATCTGTGGAGAACAGAAAGTTCTGCACACCCCATGCACAGGGTGGGGCGAGTTCTCCCCAGCGTCGTCCCCAGCTTTACCCATCTTTCCCACAGGGCAACCCGGCAACTTCGTGTGACGGCTTTCACTCGACCCGGTGGGCGGGGCCTCCGGGTTGCCGAACAGTGGACAGACATGTGGAGAAGCCGGGAATCATTGGGGACAACCGGCCTCAGCCTGTGGGTTGTCGGTGGAAAACCTTGTGCACAGGCTGTGGACGGAGGAGTTCTCCACAGTCTGTGGAGAACTTTCATCCACCAATCCACAGGCAGGTGACCTGGTCTGATGTTCCTTCAACAGGGTCCGCTGTGGATGCCGTTCGGGACAACTCCACAGTCCCCAGTGTGTGGACGGAAGAAAGTCGCCGAATCTGTGGAGGGTGGCCGTAACCCGGCTCGAATTCGAACAGTGAATGACTCGGCGGAAACACGAAGGGCGCCCCGGGAATCGCTCCCGAGGCGCCCTTGGAGCGCTTCCGGTGGGTCGTGAGGGTCGTTTCCGAGGCATCGTCGAGCGTCCGGACGGCTCTGCGTGAGGCGGTCCTGGAGCGGGCTGCGAGGGCTCGGAGGCTCTGGACGCGCGGCCGAGCGCCCGGCCCCGGAAGGTGGTGCAGGGGCCGGGCGCCGGAGGCGTGTGGGGTCGGAGTGCCCGGTGCCGGCTGTGCGGACCGGGTGGCGTGTCTGGGCCGGAGCGCCCGGTGTGAGGCTCCGTGGACCTGGTGGCGTGTCTGAGCCGGAGCGCCCGGTGTGAGGCTCCGTGGACCTGGAGGCGGTCTGTGCGGGCTCAGCCGGCCTTGATGCGGTTGGTGAGCTCGGTGACCTGGTTGTAGATCGAGCGCCGCTCGGCCATCAGGTTCCGGATCTTCCTGTCCGCGTGCATGACCGTGGTGTGGTCCCGGCCGCCGAACAGCGCGCCGATCTTCGGCAGGGACAGGTCCGTCAGCTCCCGGCACAGATACATGGCGATCTGCCGGGCGGTGACCAGCGCGCGGCCGCGCGAGGTGCCGCACAGGTCCTCGACGGTCAGCCCGAAGTAGTCCGCCGTGGCGCTCATGATGGCCGTGGAGGTGATCTCCGGGGCCGAGTCCTCACCGCCCGGGATCAGATCCTTCAGGACGATCTCCGTCAGGCCCAGGTCGACCGGCTGCCGGTTCAGCGACGCGAAGGCCGTCACCCGGATCAGCGCGCCCTCCAGCTCACGGATGTTCCGCGAGATCCGGGAGGCGATGAACTCCAGTACCTCCGGCGGGGCGTTGAGCTGCTCCTGGACCGCCTTCTTGCGCAGGATCGCGATACGCGTCTCCAGCTCCGGCGGCTGGACGTCGGTGGTCAGACCCCACTCGAAACGGTTCCTCAGCCGGTCCTCAAGCGTCACCAGCTGCCGGGGCGGCCGGTCGCTGGAGAGCACGATCTGCTTGTTGGCGTTGTGGAGGGTGTTGAAGGTGTGGAAGAACTCCTCCTGCGTCGACTCCTTGTCCGCCAGGAACTGGATGTCGTCGACGAGCAGGATGTCCATCTCGCGGTAGCGCTTGCGGAAGCTGTCGCCCTTGCCGTCGCGGATGGAGTTGATGAACTCGTTGGTGAACTCCTCCGAGCTCACGTACCGCACGCGGGTGCCCGGGTAGAGGCTGCGCGCGTAGTGCCCGATCGCGTGCAGCAGGTGCGTCTTGCCGAGCCCCGACTCCCCATAGATGAAGAGGGGGTTGTACGCCTTGGCCGGCGCCTCGGCGACGGCCACCGCGGCCGCGTGCGCGAAGCGGTTGGACGCGCCGATGACGAAGGTGTCGAAGAGGTACTTGGGGTTCAGCCGCGCGGTCGGCTCGCCCGGACCGCCGGCCGGCTTGGGGGAGGAGCCCAGCGGTCCGCCGCCGGACGGTCCGACGGAACCCGGGGCTCCGGAGCCGCCGCGGTGGGCGGGCCCGGGGCCGGACTGCGGCTCGGGCAGCTCGCGGCGGCCGTCGCGCTGGTCGTAGTCCCCGCGTCCCTTGTCGAACTCGGCGCGCGTCTGGTCGTACGACGGCCGCTCCGGCGCCTGCCCGCGGTAGTCCTGGGCGGAGGAGCCGTAGGTGTCACGGGCCTGCGAGCCGTAGCCGCCCTGGGAGGAGGGCGAGGCGTACGGATCGCGGTCACGGTCCCGGTCCGCGTAGGCGTCGCGTTCGCGTTCGGCGTACGGGTCCCTGTCCCGGTCCGCGTACGGGTCGCGGTCCGTGTAGCCGTCGCGTTCGCGTTCGGCGTACGGGTCGCGCTCCGGGAAGCCCAGGCGCGGCTGCTGCCAGCCGTACTCGTCCTGCGCGGGGCGCGGCCAGGCGCCCGGCTCGGGGCGCTGGTACTCCGCCGGGTAGGCCGGGCGGGCGGTCGGGTGCTGCTGCTCGCCGGTGCCGGGCAGCGGCTCGGCGCGGTGGCGGCCGTAGCCCTCGTACGGCGCGGAGTCGGGCTCGTCGTACCGCGCGGGCGACTGCGGCTGGGCGGCGGGCGGTTGGGGCGCCGGCGCCTCGCCCATGGAGTCGTCCACGGTGATCGCGATACGGATGGGACGGCCGCACTCACGGCTCAGCTTCTCGCTCACGATCGGCGCGAGGCGGCCCTCGAGCACGTTCTTCGCAAACTCGTTCGGTACGGCCAGCAGCGCGGTGTCGGCGACCAGCGCGAGCGGCTGGCAGCGCCGGATCCAGTGCTCGTCCTTGGCCTCGACACCCTGCCCACGGCCCTCACCGAGAAGTTGCTCGAGTACGCGTGGCCACACTGCGGCAAGATCGGCAGGTACGTCAGCCACAGGGCACGCTCTCTCACAGGTCCCACGAATGTGTGGTTCACGGGACGGATCGGGATGTAGATCGGGGCGGGGCGGGAGGTACAAACCCGCTGGGCGGGTGACAAGGGAACGAATCGGAGTCCAGCCACGGTAGTCAGCGCGGCGGGTAGGGTTCAAGTTGTTGTCCCCAGCCTGTGGACAGTGTCTCCCGCCGACTCCTGGTTTGACCGGATGGCGTAGCCGCGCGTACCGTAACCAGGTCGAGTTGTCGATGGCTGCTGCCGCCTGCCTCCGATGGGCACAGATCGCGTCTAGGTGATCGGAAAGCGGTGCACTCGGGCGTAACGCGAGCTACTCGTGGGCGCACGGTGACAGCCAGGACGGCACCCCGCCACTACTGATTCTTTCTGGAGCCCCCGAGTGAGCAAGCGCACCTTCCAGCCGAACAACCGTCGTCGCGCGAAGACCCACGGCTTCCGGCTGCGTATGCGTACCCGTGCCGGCCGCGCCGTCCTGGCGTCCCGCCGTAGCAAGGGTCGCGCCCGACTGTCCGCCTGATCCCGGTCAGGTCATGCCGTCGTGCTGCCCACCGAGAACCGGCTGAGGCGGCGCGAGGACTTCGCGACCGCGGTACGACGAGGACGCAGGGCCGGTCGCCCTCTTCTCGTCGTCCATCTTCGAAGCGGTACCACGGACCCGCACGCGCCTGGGGAGAGCGCTCCTCCGACGCGTGCGGGTTTCGTCGTGAGCAAGGCCGTGGGTGGCGCGGTTGTGCGCAACAAGGTCAAGCGCAGACTTCGTCACCTCATGCGTGACCGGGTGGCACTCCTGCCCCCCGGTAGCCTGGTAGTGGTACGAGCGCTGCCCGATGCGGGTGGCGCGGACCACGAACACCTGGCCCGAGACCTGGACGCCGCCCTGGAGCGGGTCCTGGGAGGGGGCGCGCGATGAAGTACCCGCTGCTGGCACTGATCAAGCTGTACCAGTGGACGATCAGTCCACTGCTCGGGCCGGTGTGCAAGTACTACCCGTCGTGCTCCCACTACGGGTTCACGGCCATCGACCGGCACGGTGCGATCAAGGGCACTGCCCTGACCGCCTGGCGCATCCTTCGTTGCAACCCGTGGTCGCTGGGCGGCGTGGACCATGTCCCGCCGCGCAAGCGCCCGCGGTGGCACGAAGTGCTGCGCAACGCCTGGCGCGCACGCAAGGGCGGGCCCTCCGCCGCCGAACCGGTCATCGACGGACCTGATTCCTCCGGCCCGCCGAGCCCGGCCGCAGAGACCTCGTCCCATGCCCAAGGAGCATGATTAGTGGACACGATTGCCAGCCTCTTCAGCTTTATCACCACACCCGTCTCCTGGGTCATCGTGCAGTTCCACAGCCTGTACGGTGCGATCTTCGGACCTGATACGGGCTGGGCCTGGGGCCTGTCCATCGTGTCCCTGGTGATCGTCATCCGGATCTGCCTGATCCCGCTCTTCGTGAAGCAGATCAAGGCGACCCGGGCGATGCAGACGCTCCAGCCGGAGATGAAGAAGATCCAGGAGCGCTACAAGAACGACCGGCAGCGCCAGTCCGAAGAGATGATGAAGCTGTACAAGGAGACGGGTACGAACCCGCTCTCCTCGTGCCTTCCCATCCTGGCCCAGTCGCCGTTCTTCTTCGCCCTGTACCACGTGCTCAACAGCATCGCGAACGGCGACACCGTCGGTGTCATCAACCAGAGCCTGCTGGAGAGCGCGCAGAAGGCGCACATCTTCGGGGCCCCGCTGGCCGCGAAGTTCACCGACAGCGCCTCCGACGTCGCCGCGCTGGACGCCTCGCTGACCAGCGTCCGCATCGTGACCGCGGTCATGATCGTCCTGATGTCGCTGTCGCAGTTCTACACGCAGCGCCAGCTGATGACGAAGAACGTCGACACCAGCGTGAAGACGCCGTTCATGCAGCAGCAGAAGATGCTGATGTACGTCTTCCCGGTCATCTTCGCCGTCTTCGGTATCAACTTCCCGGTCGGTGTTCTCGTCTACTGGCTGACCACCAACGTGTGGACCATGGGCCAGCAGATGTACGTGATCCACAACAACCCGACCCCGGGTTCCAAGGCCCAGGCCGCCTACCTGGAGCGCCTCTACAAGCACATCTCGCACCACGGCAAGACGCGCAACCGTCGTGAGAAGGCCATCGTCAAGGCCATCGTCACCAAGGGCCGGGACCGCAACGACCACGAGCGCAAGTTCATCAACGGCCTCGGCAAGGCGGGCCTGGCGGCCCAGGCCGACGGCTCCGTGATCAAGAGCGAGGGCGCCGTCGCCACCCTGACCGAGGACGGCACGCCCACGACCACGTCCACCGCTCCGGCCAAGCGCCAGCAGCCCAAGCGGCAGACCAAGTCGCAGCGTCAGTCGGGTGCCGCCAAGGCGGCCGGCGAGGACGGCTCGCCCGAGACGTCCGACACACCCGAGGACTCCGCCCCGGCCGCGCAGAAGAAGGCCGAGCCGAAGCCCGCCTCCGGTACCCGCAGCAAGGCTCAGTCCGGGCAGCGCAAGGGTCCGCAGCGTCCCAAGTCCCCGTCCAAGAAGTAAGAAGGAGTCCATCCCGTGACGGAAGGCACCACCTCCGCCGCTGCCGAGGGTGCAGACACCCTGACCCGCCTGGAGCAGGAGGGCGAGATCGCGGCGGACTACCTCGAGGGTCTGCTGGACATCGCCGATCTCGACGGCGACATCGACATGGACGTCGAGGGCGACCGCGCCTCTGTCTCGATCATCAGTGACGCGGGCGGGCGCGATCTGCAGAAGCTGGTCGGCCGGGACGGCGAGGTGCTGGAGGCGCTTCAGGAGCTCACGCGTCTGGCCGTGCACCGGGAGACCGGGGACCGCAGCCGTCTGATGCTGGACGTCGCGGGCTACCGGGCCAAGAAGCGCACCGAGCTCGCCGAGCTGGGTGCCAAGGCCGCTGCCGAGGCAAAGAGCAGCGGCTCCCCGGTGAAGCTGAAGCCGATGACCCCGTTCGAGCGCAAGGTCGTGCACGACGCGGTCAAGGCCGCGGGGCTGCGCAGCGAGTCCGAGGGCGAGGAGCCCCAGCGTTTCGTCGTCGTGTTGCCCGCCTGATCGGTCCGCACGATCCACCGGCCCCGTCTGTAGCGCAGACGGGGCCGAATTTTGTCAGCCTGATAGTTCTGGTGGTTCTGGTGTCGGCGCCCGCCGCGCCGATGCGGTACGGAAGGACGGTCCCCCGTGACGGAGGCAGCGGAGCTTCCCCCTGCGCCCGAACAGGCACGTGAGGTGTTCGGCGCACGCTTCCCGGACGCGGTCCGGTATGCGGAGCTGCTCGCCGAGGCGGGCGTGCAGCGTGGGCTGATCGGCCCACGCGAAGTGCCCCGTCTGTGGGAGCGGCATCTGCTGAACTGCGCGGTGCTCTCCGAGGTCGTTCCCGAGGGGGTCACGGTCTGCGACGTCGGCTCGGGCGCCGGTCTGCCCGGCATCCCGCTCGCCCTTGTCCGCGAGGACCTGAAGATCACCCTGCTGGAGCCCCTCCTGCGGCGTACGACCTTCCTGACCGAGGTCGTGGAGCTGCTGGGCCTGGACCATGTCACCGTCGTCCGCGGCCGTGCCGAGGAGGTCATGGGCAAGATGCCGCAGGTCCATGTCGTCACTGCCCGTGCGGTCGCGCCGCTGGACCGTCTCGCCACATGGGGCATCCCGCTGCTGCGGCCCTACGGCGAGATGCTGGCGCTCAAGGGAGACACCGCGGAGGAGGAGCTGAAGAGCTCGGCCACCGCCCTGAGCAAGCTCGGTGCCGTGGGGACGTCCGTCCTTCACGTCGGCGAGGGCGTCGTGGATCCGCTGTCCACGGTCGTGCGTGTGGAGGTCGGAGAGAGTCCGGGCGGTGTGCGTTTCGCCGCCAAGCGGGCGAAGGCGGCCCGTACGGGGCGGACGCGCCGACGCCGCTGAGTTCCCGGAGAGCAGCCGCCCCGAAAGAAGCGGCTGCCTACTCCACACAAGCTGCCAAACCTGTACATGACGGAGTGTCGCGACAGTTCGGCCCCAGGCGCTGTGCATCGTGTTTCACGTGAAACGTCGCTCACTGCTGCACGGCATCATCAGTCGAGGCCGCGCCGCGGCCGAACCTCGCGAACGTAAGCCTCTCGGTTCGCTCGACAGGCCTGTCGGGTCACTCAAAGCGGGATCGGAGTTGTCCACAGAGGTGGATTTCTCCACACAAGCCCCGGCCTCACTGGTTCACGACCCCGAAGGCATGGGAGGCTCTGTTCATTGCGAGCCTGAAGTCGAGGAGAGTGAATCCTTGCGGTCCGACGCCAACATCGCGGGACCGATGACCGATCCGGTCCCTGGTCCCCGTACCGAGTCGCTGGGGGACGATGTTTCACGTGAAACACCGCCCCCGATGGACGACACCCCCATCGGTCGTGCTGCCCAACTGGCGGTCGAGGCTCTGGGACGCGCCGGGGAGGGTCTTCCACGGCCCGAGCAGACCCGGAACATCGTCGTCGCCAACCAGAAGGGCGGGGTCGGCAAGACGACGACGACCGTCAATCTCGCCGCCTCCCTGGCGCTGCACGGCGCCCGGGTGCTGGTGATCGACCTCGACCCTCAGGGCAACGCCTCCACGGCGCTCGGTATCGACCACCACGCCGACGTTCCGTCGATCTATGACGTCCTGGTCGACAGCAGACCGCTCGCCGAGGTCGTCCAGCCTGTTCCCGACGTCGAGGGCCTCTTCTGTGCCCCCGCGACGATCGACCTGGCCGGCGCGGAGATCGAGCTGGTGTCCCTGGTCGCACGGGAGAGCCGGCTCGAGCGGGCCGTTCAGGCCTACGAGCAGCCGCTGGACTACGTCCTCATCGACTGCCCGCCCTCCCTCGGGCTGCTGACGGTCAACGCGCTCGTCGCGGGCCAGGAGGTCCTCATCCCGATCCAGTGCGAGTACTACGCGCTGGAGGGCCTGGGACAGCTGCTGCGCAACGTCGATCTGGTCCGGGGGCACCTCAACCCCGCCCTGCATGTGTCGACGATCCTGCTCACCATGTACGACGGCCGGACGCGTCTGGCGTCACAGGTCGCGGACGAGGTGCGCACCCACTTCGGCGACGAGGTGCTGCGGACGAGCATTCCTCGCTCGGTCCGTATCTCCGAGGCGCCGAGCTACGGACAGACGGTGCTGACCTACGATCCTGGATCGAGCGGTGCGCTGTCCTATCTTGAGGCCGCACGAGAGATCGCGCTGAAGGGCGTCGGCGTCAGCTATGACCCGACCCGCGCCCACATCGGCGCCCAGAACAACCCGAGCATGGTGGAGGGGATCCAGTGAGTGAGCGACGGAGGGGACTGGGCCGAGGGCTCGCCGCACTCATCCCCGCGGCCTCCACGGAGAAGACGCCGGCCGCCGACGAGGTGGGGAGCGTCGGCTCCACTGCTTCTGCGGCAGCGCCGGTACTGACGGCCGAGCGTGGAGTGGCCGCGGCGAAGGTGGCCACGCTGCCGACTGTTTCACGTGAAACAGAGGACTTCCCGGTGCCCGCCCCGGTGGAGACACCCGCGGCACCCATCGGAGCCCACTTCGCCGAGATCCCGCTGGAAGCCATCACACCGAACCCGCGCCAGCCGCGTGAGGTCTTCGACGAGGACGCCCTGCACGAACTGATCACCTCCATCCAGGAGGTCGGTCTGCTCCAGCCCGTCGTCGTCCGTCAGGTCGGCACCGGCCGCTACGAGCTCATCATGGGCGAGCGGCGCTGGAGGGCCTGCCGTGAGGCCGGCCTGGAGGCCATCCCGGCGATCGTGCGGCACACGGACGACGAGAAGCTGCTCCTGGACGCCCTCCTGGAGAACCTCCACCGCGCCCAGCTGAACCCGCTGGAAGAGGCGGCCGCCTACGACCAGCTTCTGAAGGACTTCAACTGCACGCACGACCAGCTGGCGGACCGCATCGGCCGGTCCCGTCCGCAGGTCTCCAACACCCTGCGGCTGCTGAAGCTCTCGCCCACCGTTCAGCGGCGGGTCGCGGCCGGGGTGTTGTCCGCCGGTCACGCCCGGGCACTGCTGTCCGTGGAGGACGCGGAGGAGCAGGACAGGCTGGCCCACCGGATCGTCGCCGAGGGACTCTCGGTGCGTGCGGTCGAGGAGATCGTGACCCTGATGGGCTCGCGGCCCCAGAAGGCTCCGCGTGCCAAGGGCCCTCGTGCGGGCGCGAGGCTCTCCCCGGCCCTGACCGATCTTGCGGGCCGTCTGTCGGACCGCTTCGAGACCCGGGTGAAGGTCGACCTGGGCCAGAAGAAGGGCAAGATCACGGTCGAGTTCGCTTCGGTGGAGGACCTTGAGCGCATCCTCGGCACGCTGGCTCCCGGCGAGGGGCCGGTTCTGCAGAAGAGCCTGCTGGACGGCGACTCCGACGACACGGAGGACTGAGCCGCCCCAGTGTGGGGCACGCCAGGTGAGCGAGCCGTGTCCGGTGTGTACCGGAACACGGCTCGCTCTTTGCTTTCTGTCGGTATCGAGTGAATCTCGTGGTCGATACGATGCGATCGGAAAGGCGCATCCACCTGGCGATACCTCATGGGGAGGCGGAGGCCGTGCGAACGATGAGCCGGACCGGACTGGTGAGCGCGGGACTGGGTCTGGGCGCCGTTGGAGGATTCGTCGTCGAACTGTTCAGAGAACACAGTGCTCTGACTGCCGCCCGCGATGCCGCGGGCGAAGGAAGCGAGGAACAGCCTTCATGGGGCGTCGGCTCGTACCGCTCACGCTGGACAACCTTCAAGACCTTCCCCAGCGCTGCCGCTCGTGCGTCTTCTGGGAGCTCGATCCGGTCAGCGGAGAAGCCGCGGTAGGTGCCGGAACGTCGGCCATGGAGAAGGAGTCGTGGATCTCCGCCGTCCTGCTGGACTGGGGATCGTGCGGCAGGGTCGTCTATGTCGACGACGTCCCCGTGGGCTTCGTCCTCTACGCGCCACCGGCCTATGTGCCCCGCTCCACGGCGTTCCCGACGAGTCCCGTCTCCCCCGATGCCGTCCAGCTGATGACGAGCTTCATCCTTCCCGGCTACCAGGGACAGGGGCTGGGCCGGGTGATGGTGCAGACCGTCGCCAAGGACCTGTTGCGTCGGGGCTTCAAGGCGATCGAGGCGTTCGGGGATGCCCGCTGGAAGGAACCGGCCTGTCTGCTGCCTGCCGACCATCTCCTCGCTGTCGGCTTCAAGACGGTTCGGCAGCATCCCACCCACCCCCGGTTGAGGCTGGAGCTGCGCACCACGCTCTCCTGGAAGGAAGACGTGGAGATGGCGTTGGACCGGCTGCTGGGAGCTGTGCAGAAGGAACCGGTGCTGCGTCCCCTCTGACACTCGGCGCAGCATGAAGGGGGCCGACCCTCTTGGGCCGGCCCCCTTCATGTTTCACGTGAAACGGCGGAGCGCCTCACATCCGAGACATCACTCGGCGATGAAGTCCTCGAGGTCGCGCAGGATCGCGGCCTTCGGCTTGGCACCGACGATGGTCTTGGCGACCTCACCGGACTGGTAGACGTTCAGCGTCGGGATGGACATGACGCCGTACTTCGCAGCCGTGGCCGGGTTCTCGTCGATGTTGAGCTTGACGATCTCGATCTTGTCGCCGTGCTCGGCCGCGATGGCTTCGAGGGACGGAGCGATCTGGCGGCAGGGACCGCACCAGGCGGCCCAGAAGTCCACCAGGACGGGCTTGTCGCTCTTGAGGACGTCCTGCTCGAAGGAATCGTCGGTCACGTTCTTCAGGGTGCCGGCCACAGGGGGCTCCTTTGTGGTGTGCGTGGGGTGGGTGGAGGTCAGACGGTCGCGGGCTCGGCCTTGTCCTCGTCCGCGAGGGCGGCGAGGAAGCGCTCGGCGTCGAGGGCGGCGGAGCAGCCGGTGCCGGCCGCGGTGATCGCCTGGCGGTAGGTGTGGTCGACGACATCACCGGCGGCGAAGACACCGGTCAGGCTCGTCCGGGTGGAGGGGGCGGCCACCTTGAGGTAGCCCTCCTCGTCCAGGTCCAGCTGGCCCTTGAAGAGCTCGGTGCGCGGGTCGTGGCCGATCGCGATGAACAGGCCGGTCACCGGAAGGTCGGAGAGCTCACCGGTCTTGACGTTGCGCAGCTTCAGACCCGCGAGCTTCTGGTCGCCCTGGACCTCGGCGACCTCGCTGTCCCAGACGAACTTGATCTTCGGGTCGGCGAAAGCGCGGTCCTGCATGGCCTTGGAGGCACGCAGGCTGTCACGGCGGTGGACGATCGTCACGGACTTGGCGAAGCGCGAGAGGAAGGTGGCCTCCTCCATCGCGGTGTCGCCGCCGCCGATCACGGCGATGTCCTGGTCCTTGAAGAAGAAGCCGTCACAGGTGGCGCACCAGGAGACGCCGCGGCCGGAGAGGGCGTCCTCGTTGGGCAGACCGAGCTTGCGGTGCTGGGAGCCGGTGGCGACGATGACGGCCTTGGCCCGGTGGACGGTGCCCGCGGTGTCGGTGACGGTCTTGATCTCACCGCTGAGGTCGACGGAGACGATGTCGTCGGGGATGAGCTCGGCGCCGAAGCGCTCGGCCTGGCCGCGCATGTTGTCCATGAGCTCGGGGCCCATGATGCCGTCCTGGAAGCCCGGGAAGTTCTCCACCTCGGTGGTGTTCATCAGCGCACCGCCGGCGGTGACGGCACCCTCGAACACCAGGGGCTTCAGCGACGCGCGCGCGGTGTAGAGCGCCGCCGTGTAGCCGGCGGGCCCGGAGCCGATGATGATCACGTTACGGACGTCGCTCACGGCTTGATTCCTCGTCTCTGGACTGCGTCGTACGACCGGTGGGAGCCCTCTCGGAACTCTCACCCCACCCAACGGATCCTAAGGGGCGCGCATTCCCACTGTGTCCGGGCACACCAAGGGGCGAGACAGCCGTGACAGAAGAGACGAGGTGCCGCTCAGGGGCGGGTGCGATGCCCTGAGCGGAGGGTGGCTCAGCCTCACGCCGCTGATGTGCGCCACACGCCCTCTCCTGGGGCCGCAGACCCTTGTGGTGCGGGCCCGCCTCAGGGACGAGCGTAGGTGTCCTTGAAGAGCACCTCGGCCTTGGCAGCGGAGTCCTCGGCCACACAGCCAGAGTCGACGACATAGACGCTGACCCGGCTGGTGTCGGTGGCGTCCGGGAGCACGACGAGCAGCGCGTCGCGTCCCTTGTACACGCCCTGCTCGGTGGCGAGTGCCGGGTCGGTGCGGCCGATGCCCTGCCGGACGCAGTCGGGCACCGCGGGCTGCTGCAGGACACGCGGTCCCCCGCTGGAGGGGCCGCCCTCCACACCGAGGCTCTGCGGGGTGCGCTTGTCACCGCTGCTCTCGCTCGCGTGCGCGGCGAGGAGATCGTCGACCTTTCCCTCCAGCGTTCCCGCGGCGAAGGTGTCGGCGATGGAGGCTTGCTCCTCCTGGCCGGGCGAGCTCGAGGGAGAGCCGCCGCCCCACGAGGACAGCAGGACGGAGCCGAGCCCCAGAGCGGCCACCGTGAAGGCGGCCCCGAGAGCGGCGATCCTGCGCTTGCCGGTGCGGCGGTCCTTGCGGCCGGGGCCGGTGGCGGCGCGGGGCCTGCCTGCGGGTCGGCCGGCCGGGGCCGCAGTTTCACGTGAAACATGACCGCTGTCGCGCGCGGAGGTGGGAGTCGAGGGAGATGCGGCGCCCGCGAGGGGAGAGGGCTGGCTGACGGAGGCAGCCTCTTCGGTGGCTGCGGGCCGCTCTGCTGTCGGCGGCTCGGTGTCTGCGTCAGCGAGGTCGGCCGTGTCCGCCGCGGTGGGATCGGCCGGCCCAGAGGGCTCGTCGGCGTCGGCTGTTTCGGCGGGGGAGCCGGCCGACGTGGCCGTGGAAGCCAGGAGGGCCTCTGCCGCGAGTGCCGCGTCGATACGGCCCGCCACGTCGTCGGGCATCCGCACCGGGCCCGGCAGGGTGCCGAGCAGGCCCCTGATCTCCTCCAGCGAGGCGTGGACGTCCGCACACAGCTCACAGCCGTCCAGGTGCCGCCGCAGCTCCGTGCTCCGGGACGGGGACAGCAGGCCCTCGGTGAGGTCGGAGATCTCGGCGACGTCCGGGTGCCCGGCCGTGTCCGTCGTGGCAGTCACGCTCGCCCACCTCCGCCCTTCACTGTGGCTGAGTCGCTCGACCCGGGATGGTGGGGACCACTGGATCGTGGTCCCGCTGCGGGTGGGACGGATGTCCCCTGCGTCCGGTTCCGCCCCTCCTCCGAGTTTCCGCCGTCGGTGTTGCTTTCCGGCTTCAGATGGGTGAGCAGCGGCAGGAGTCTCGCTCTGCCGCGGGCACAGCGGCTCTTGATCGTCCCGGTCGGCACGTCGAGGATGCGGGCGGCCTCGGCGACGGGGTAGCCCTGCATGTCCACCAGGACGAGGGCGGCGCGCTGATCGGGCGGGAGAGTGCCGAGCGCCTCGATGAGCTGCCGGTGCAGGTCGTTGCGCTCGGCGGGCGCCGAGGCGGACTCGTGCGGCTCCAGCAGCCGCTCCAGGCGCTCGGTGTCGTCGACCGGCGAGGTCTTGCGGGAGGCGGCCTTGCGGGCCCGGTCCAGGCAGGCGTTCACCGTGATCCGGTGCAGCCAGGTCGTGACGGCGGACTTCCCCTGGAAGGTGTGCGCGGCCCGGTACGCCGACACCAGGGCGTCCTGCACGGCGTCGGCGGCTTCCTCCCGGTCCCCCAGCGTGCGCAGGGCCACGGCCCACAGCCGGTCCCGGTGCCGCCGTACGAGCTCGCCGAAGGCGTCCGGGTCCCCGGCGACATGCCGTGCCAGAAGGGCCTCGTCGGTCTCATCCGGCGGTTCCTGCCGGTCGCTGTGCACGCCCCCTCCCTCGCTTCCTCAGCCGGTCACCTTGATGTCGACCACCCGGCCGCGGATCTGGCCGTTCGACTGCGTGGGCAGCTCGGTCAGCCAGACCAGCAGGTAACGGGACTTGAGTGCCTTGCCCGGCTTGAGGTCCACTGTGGTGCCCGTGCCGTCGGCCACCTTGGTGAAGCCTTCGAAGCTCGCCGGCTCGGCGTCGCCGTTCGCGGTGCGCAGTTCGACTGAGGTGTTCCCCTGGAAGGTGACGGAGACCTTTCCGACCTCCTGGACCTTGCCGAGGTCGAGGATGACGCCTACGCCGGACTTGAGGTTGCCGAAGCGCGAGCCCAGGTAGTAGTCCGTCTCCCAGTACGAGCCAGGTTCACTGTCGTAGACCTTGCTTATGCTCTCGGGCTTCTCGGAACGGTCCGAGCCGAACGGGTCGTAGTCCCGGGCGCTCTGGATCGCGATCGCGCTGGGCGGCTTGGGCTTGTTCTTGTCGCCGCCGTCCGTCGTCTGGGTCTTGTTCGTGTCGTCGGACTTGCCGCCGCCGCGCTCCATCAGCGCGTCCGCGAGCTGCCAACTGCCCAGGCCGAGGGCGGCGATGAGCAGGGCCGACACGGCCCACTTCAGGACCCGCCCGGTGCCGCTCTGGAGCGGGGGCGGAGGGGCGGGCACGGGCTGGGTCGCACCGGGGTGCGGCGCCGGGCGGCCGTAGGTGCCCTGCTGGTAGGTCGTGCGCTGATACTCCGGCGGCGCGGTGAAGGCCGGCTCCGGCGGGCGGATGCGCGGCATCTCGCCGACCGCCTTCACCAGCTCCTCCGGCGTGGTGCACGCGGCCTCGTGCCGGGAGGCGGTCGCCCCGTCGTTGGCCAGGGCCCGCATGGCGAGCTCGGACAGTCCGCGGTGCACACCGGCCCGCACCTGGTCGGGGGCGATCAGACCGACGTCCTTGGGCAGCCCGGACAGACCGTAGGCGTCGTTCTCGTAGGGCCAGCGCTGGGTGAGGGCGGCGTAGAGCAGGGCGCCGATCGCCTCGGTGTCGGTGCGCTGCGGAGTGTCGGAACTGACGCCGCGCAGCGCCGCGTTGACCGCGAGGCCGCGGATGCGCCACTGCCCGCTCGAGGTGCGCAGCACGGCGTTGGGGTTGATGCGCAGATGCGCCAGGCCCTCGCGGTGCGCGGCGGCCATGGCGGAGGCGATCTGGCTGACCAACTGGTAGGCGTCGTGCGGCTCCAGCGGTCCGGCGGCGAGCAGCGCGGTCAGCTCGGTGGCGTCGGGCAGCCACTCGTGCACGACGTACACCAGGTCGTTCTCGTCGACGGCGTCGAGGACCTGCACGAAACGGGGATCGCCGAGCAGGGCGGAGGAACGGGCCGCGGCGAGCACGGAACGGGCACGCGTGTGGTCCGCGGGCAGGATGTGCACGCCGACGGCACGGCGGAGCTTCTCGTCGACCGCACGCCAGCTGCTGAATCCGTCCAGACGGGTGACGCACTCCTCGAGGCGGTAGCGCCTGGCGAGTTTGTGACCGCTGTGCAGTTCGGGAGGTGAGGCCTTCGCGGGACTCTCGGTCCCGCCGCTCCCCTGTGCCTCGGTGCTCTCCGTGTCCCGCTCCCCGGTCTGGTCCACCCCGTCGGCCGTGGACTGGTCCGCCTGCTCCGCCCCGGCGGTCAGCGGCTTGTCACCGCTGTTGTCTGCCACGTCGACGGCAGCCCTGCTCCGATCCGCCACCGTCGTCTGCCTCCCCATCCGTTGCGCGTCGTGCGACGCCGATCCAATTGTGCCCACAGTCCGTCCCTGTGCACGACACACAGGGACGGACGATGGTTGTGCGAGTACCTCCCCCGCTTCAGCGACCCAGTCGCCCGCGCACCATTCCGACCAAGGAGTTGAGCTCCTCGATACGCATCCGGCGGGCGGCGACGTAGAAGACGCCGAGCAGGACGGCACCGCCGACGAGCAGCGCGGCGAACGAGCCCGCGGCGCCGTGGCCGAGCGTCTGGGTGATGCCGTAACAGGCGGCGCCGCTGAGCAGCACGGCCGGGACCGAGGCGATGCACAGGCGGGCGTACGTCCGCAGCACGCGCGCGCCGTCGAGGTCTCCGCCGAGCCGCTTGCGCAGCCTGCGCCAGGCGACGCCGACACCGATGACGTAGGCCGCGCCGTAGGAGGCGGCCATGCCGACCACGGCCCAGCGGGGCGGCAGCAGGAGGAAGCACAGGGCGGAGGCGCTCGCGTTCACGGCGGCCACGATGACCGTGTTGTAGAACGGCGTGCGGGTGTCCTCGTACGCGTAGAAGGCGCGCAGGACGACGTACTGCACGGAGTACGGGATCAGGCCGAGGCCGAAGGCCATCAGCATGTAGCCCATGTTCGTGGCGGCCTGGGCACCGGAGGAGCCGAAGATCAGGGTGCACATCGGGATGCCGAGGGCGAGGAACCCGAAGGCGATCGGCACGATGGCGACGGCCGTGGTGCGCAGGCCCTGGGAGATGTCGTCGCGGACGGCGCCCGCGTCGTCCTCGGCGGCCGAGCGGGAGATGCGCGGCAGCAGGGCGGCCATCAGGGAGACGGTGATGATGGCCTGCGGCAGGCCCCAGATGAGCTGGGCGTTGGCGTAGGCGCTGAAGCCGGTGCCCTCGATCTTGGTGTCGACGACCGCGGCGGTGGCCAGCTGCGTGACGACCAGCGCGCCCGCCTGGTTGGCGAGCACGAACAGGATCGTCCACTTGGCGAGCATCGCGGCCTTGCCCAGGCCGTGGCCCTTCCAGTCGAAGCGCAGGCGCAGCTTGAAGCCGGTCTCGCGCAGGTAGGGGATCATCGCCAGGGCCTGGACGACGAGGCCGAGCAGGATGCCGATGCCCAGCAGGCGCACACCCTCGTCGGGGATGTTCTCGACGGTGATGCCGGAGTGCTCGGCGGTGCCGTAGACCCACAGGAACAGGCCCAGCGTCACGATGATGACGATGTTGTTGAGGACCGGCGTCCACATCATCGCGCCGAAGCGGCCGCGGGCGTTGAGGATCTGACCCATCACCACATGGACGCCCATGAAGAAGATCGAGGGCAGGAAGTACCGGGTGAAGGTGACCGCGACGTCGAACGCGGCGGGGTCCGAGGCCAGCGGGTTCGACAGGGCGCGGACCAGGAGCGGGGCGCCGAGCATGGCGAGGACGGTGAGACCGCCGAGGATCACCATGACCAGCGTCAGCAGCCGGTTCGCGTAGGCCTCGCCGCCGTCCTCGTCGTCCTTCATCGCGCGCACGAGCTGCGGTACGAAGACCGAGTTGAGGCCGCCGCCGACGGTGAGGATGTAGATCATCGTCGGCAGCTGGTACGCCACCTGGAAGGACTCGCCGAGGAGCACCAGGCCCAGCGCCGAGACGATCATCGCGGAGCGGATGAACCCGGTGAGCCGGGAGACCATCGTGCCCGCGGCCATCACCGCGCTGGACTTCAGCAGACCAGCGGCGCGACCGGCCTTGCGGCCCCCCGCGGCGCTGGGCGCCTGGACCGGCTCGGCGGGCGGGGCGGGCGGCGGGACGGGAGCCTGGTACTGCTGCGGGGCCGGAGCCTGGTTCTGAGGCACGCCGTAGGCCGCCGCCGGGGACTGGCCCGGGTGCGGGACGGGGGCGGGACCGGGCACGGCCGGCTGCTCGTGCGGGCGGCCGCCGCCCTGCTGCTGGTCGCGGAAGAGATGGGCGAAGGCGTCCGGCTGCTGCTCGCCGGCCTGGGTCACCAGGTCGTCGACGCCCACGTACTCGGTGGTGCGCGGGTCGTCGCCGTAGGGAAGGTACTGGGTGGCGCCGTCCGGCTCGGGGGCCGGTGTCTGCGCCCACACACGCGGGTCGGGCGCGTACGGCTGCTGCTGCGGCTGTGCGTACAGCGGCTGCTGCGGGTACGTGCCCGGGGGCGGCGGCGGGTGCGCGGCGCGGTCGTAGAGGGCCTCGGACACCGGGTCCTGGGCGGAGAGGTCCTGGGCCCGGTACGGGTCCTGGTCGTAGGCGTCCTGGAGATACATGTCCGCGGGGTGCTGCGGCGGTACCTGGCCGTGCTCGGGCGGTGGGCCCTCGGGGTGTCCCGAGCCGCCCACGGCCTGACCGCGGTCACCGTCGTACGGCGCGTTCATCCTTACCCCACCTCATCGTCCCTGGCCCACCGGCCACGACATCCTCAACGGTCCACTCTCTCACCCGTGCCGGACGGGTCCGGGTTTTCCGCTGCGGTGTCCGGTGTCGGGTCACTCGGCTGCTCCGGCTCCCCTGCCCCGGAAGGCGCGTCCGACTCCTCGGTCTCCTCCGTGTGTCCGGTGAGACGTTCCTCGAGCCCTTCCGGGTTCTCCGGGCCGTCGGCGGGCTCGTCCGTACCGTCGGGGCCGCTGCCCTCGGCGTCGCGGGCGGCGGCGCGCTTGCGCTGGGTGTACATCCTGAAGCCCGCCAGCACAAGCAGCAGCACACCGCCGCCGATGACCAGCATGACCGTGGCCGTGATCTCGGTGACCTTCACGTCGAAGGTCACCGGGTCGCCGTAGGCCTGGCCGTCCTCGGTGAACAGCTGGGCGATCACCGTGACGCGGCCGTTGGCGTTGGCGGAGGTGGTGAACTTCACCGACTGGCTGTGCCCGCCGGAGACCGCGACCGGCTGCTCGTCGTAGGCCTCGCCGCCGATCTCCAGACGGTTCGGTGCGGTGGAGGTGAGCCGCAGGACGAGGCGGTCGACGTCCTGCACCAGGTTGTTCTGGACCGTGACGGGGATGGTGGCGCTGCGCCCGGAGAGCTTGGTCTCGGACTTGTCGATCAGGCTGACCTGGTCGGCGAGGTCGTCGAGATACCGCTCCACTCCGTCGCGGTAGTTCGCCGCGGCCACGGCGTGGCCGCGCCAGGACGTGGACATCGCGCGGTTCATCGCCCGCCCGAACGGCGTCACCACACGGGACTCGTCGGAGAGGATGACCTCGAAGTTGTCGAGCTTCACCTGTGTGGTGGCGATCTGCTCGAAGGCCTTGCGCGGCAGCTCCTGCCGGCGCAGCGACTTCGGGTAGGCCGAGGCGCCGGGGACGGTGGTGGTGGCGCCCGGGTCGGGCCTGGCCGCGGCGGTGTCCGTGAGGGGCCGCGGCTCGTTCCACGTGCCGCCCTGGAGCGCGGTGAGCGCCTGCGCCATCGTGCGGGCCTGGCTGGCGCTGGGCATGCGCTGCGGCGCCACCACGATGCTGCGCTGCTTGTCCGTCTGGAGGTTCAGGGCGAGGCTCTGCGCGAGGAAGCGCTGCACGACGAGCGTGTCGGCCGAAGCCGTCGTCAGATCGCCCTGGAAGGCCGTCGACAGCCGGGCGTCCGCGACGACCGCTGTGGTGCCGCCGCCGATCGGGCGCGGGGCGGAGGGCGTGTAGGACAGCCCGCCGGTCTCCTGGAGGCTGTCGCTGCGCGCGATGACCGTGTCGGCGCCCGCGGAGGTGGCGACCTTGACGATCGACGGGTCGACCGCGCCGTTCACCGGCCATGCGAAGTCCGTGGACGGCTTCACATGGATGATCGTCTCCACCGTGCTGGCGGCGACTTCCGTGGCCTCCTTCAGGTGGCTGAGCGAGCCGGAGACGCTCGTGCCGTTGTGCGCGAGGGACGCCAGGTCCGTGTCGCCGAACGGCAGCGCGACGACCTCCTTGCCGGCGACCGCGTTCTGAAGGTCGGCCAGCCAGCGCTTGGCGACGCCCTGACCGCGGCCCGGCGTGGTGGCGCCGTTGCCGCTCTGGATCTCGTAGGTCTCCGTCATGGCGTCGACGGAAGCCAGCAGGTCCGGGTCGATCACCCAGGTGACATCGAGGTCCTTGCCGAGCGCCACGAGCTGTTCCAGCCGTCCGCCGGGCGAGAGGTCCTCGGTGAGGTCGTCGTCGAGGAAGACCGGCGTCTGGCGCTCGTTGGAGCCGGTCTGCGCGGTCATCTGGACGTCGGAGACCAGCGGCCACAGGAACGTCGTACGCGTGGTGGTGTCCGGCTCGTCGGGCTGCCAGGGCAGGAAGGTCCGCTGGAAGCCCAGGACCTGCTCCCAGGGCTGAGCGGACGTCTCCCCGGAGAGCTTGACGCCCAGCTGGTAGACGCCGGCGCCGCCGAGGTCGAGGTCCTCCACGGGGACGGTGATGCTGAACGCCTCCGCGACACCGGGGGTGAGCGCGGGCAGCTTCTGCTCGTCGCCGGTCTCGGAGCCGTCCGAGCCCGGTGTGTACCCGGTGCGCCGGAAGGCGTCGTCGATCCCCGAGCGCGTGTCGATCTCCGGGCCGATCACCAGGTCCAGGTGGGCCTTGGTGATCGTCTGCTTGCCCTTGTTGGTGACGGTCCCGGAGACCGTCAGGGTGTCGTCCTCGGACGGGACCGACGGGGTGAGCGAGTCCAGCGCGACGGCGACCGTGCCGGAGCCGGAGACCGCCTTCGCCGATGTCCGGCCCGTCGCCTGCGCGGACGGGGCGGCGGTCAGCTGGACGAGACCGGCCAGCAGCGGGGCGGCGGCGAGCAGGGCTCCGGTGCGCCGCAGCAGACGGCGGGCAGGTGAGGGACTGGTCCCCGGGAAGTCTGCCGCCTCGGCCACGCGCTCGTCCGTCCCTCGTCGTCGTCAGTGGTCGCCGCAATGTGCGTCCACGCATGGTAACGATGCGCGCTGAGGGGAAGTGCCGCGGACTGGTCCACAAGATCGGCACCCGACCGTTCGCCGTTCGTTATGGGCGCTTGGCCGGGGCGGATACCGATTGCGTTGCGATACGTCACATATGCCATGAACGGGCACTTTGGTCCGGCGTCGGGGACGCTGCCGACGAGTCCGCGACGGGTGCGCCGAGGGGGTCGGCCCGCCTTAATCGGGGCGCTGCCGGGCGCTCGGGCCACGTACCCTCTTCTGTTGTGCCGAATGCCAACGAAGACCACCTCATTGCCCCGGAGCCCGACCGCGCGGTGACCGAGCCGCAGTGGGTCGCTCCCGTCGCCGACGACCTCGCCCGCCGTTTCCAGGAGGCCGGCTTCGCGCTCGCCCTGGTCGGCGGATCAGTACGGGACGCGCTCCTCGGCCGGCTCGGCAACGACCTGGACTTCACCACGGACGCGCGCCCCGAGGACGTGCTGAAGATCGTGCGGCCCTGGGCGGACGCCGTATGGGACGTCGGTATCGCCTTCGGCACGGTCGGTGCCCAGAAGGACGGCTTCCAGATCGAAGTCACGACCTACCGGTCGGAGGCCTACGACCGGACCTCGCGCAAGCCCGAGGTGGCGTACGGCGACTCCATCGAGGAGGACCTCGTCCGGCGCGACTTCACGGTGAACGCGATGGCCCTCGCACTGCCGGAGAAGACGTTCATCGATCCGCACGGCGGCCGGGACGACCTCGCGGCGCGGGTGTTGCGTACGCCGGGCACGCCGGAGGCTTCGTTCTCGGACGACCCGCTGCGCATGATGCGTGCGGCCCGGTTCGCCGCGCAGCTCGACTTCGAGGTGGCCCCCGAGGTCGTCACCGCCATGACCGAGATGGCGGGTCGCATCGAGATCGTCTCCGCCGAGCGGGTGCGGGACGAGCTGAACAAGCTCATCCTGTCCGCCCATCCCCGTAAGGGCCTGACCCTTCTGGTGGACACCGGGCTCGCCGAGCATGTGCTGCCCGAGCTGCCCGCGCTGCGGCTGGAGAGGGACGAACACCACCGGCACAAGGACGTCTACGAGCACACGCTGATCGTCCTGGAGCAGGCGATGGCGCTGGAGACCGACGGCCCCGACCTGACGCTGCGGCTGGCCGCGCTGCTGCACGACATCGGCAAGCCGCGCACACGCCGCTTCGAGAAGGACGGCCGGGTCTCGTTCCACCACCACGAGGTGGTCGGCGCCAAGATGACCAAGAAGCGCATGACTGCGCTGAAGTACTCCAACGAGCTGGTGAAGGATGTCTCGCACCTGGTCGAGCTCCACCTGCGCTTCCACGGCTACGGCACCGGCGAGTGGACCGACTCCGCGGTCCGCCGCTACGTCCGTGACGCCGGGCCGCTGCTCGACCGGCTCCACAAGCTGACCCGTTCCGACTGCACCACCCGGAACAAGCGCAGGGCGGCCGCGCTGTCGCGTGCGTACGACGGGCTGGAGGAGCGCATCGAGCAGCTCAAGGAGCAGGAGGAGCTCGACGCGATCCGCCCCGACCTCGACGGCAACCAGATCATGGAGATCCTCGGAGTCCCGCCCGGCCCCGCTGTCGGCCGCGCCTACAAGCAGCTGCTGGAACTCCGCCTGGAACACGGCCCACTGGGAGCGGAAGCGGCGACGGAGGCCCTCAAGGAGTGGTGGGCCAAGGAGCAGCACGCCTGAACCCGCGCATGAGAACCCGGGCATGAGAAGGGCGCCATGTTTCACGTGAAACATGGCGCCCTTCTGCTTCAGCCTCGCGACGGATGACGTTTCACGTGAAACATCGTCCGTCGCGAGGCCTCTGCCTTACTTGACCTGCTTCAGGCACAGGACGACGTCGTGGCCCTCACCCGTCTGGTAGTACGCGACCTCGGTCTCCTTGACCGTGTTGCACTTGTCGGTGTCGCTGGTGTCGTCGAACTTCTCGATCACCTTGTACTCCGCGTCGCCGGAGGTGCAGTCGACCGTCTCGAGGTCCGCCTGCGTCATCGTGCCCTTGTTGTGGAGGCAGGAGCCCACGGACGTGGTCTCGGCGTCGGTCTTGCCGAACTGCCACTTGACCACGGCGATGATGATGGCGACGACGATGAAGCCACCGATCCGCAGCAGCTTCTTGCTGAAGCGCTTGGCCGGGGCGGGCGGCGGAACCGGGGCGCCCTGGCCGGGCATCGGGGCGTAGGGCTGCGGCGGGACACCCGGCTGGCCCGGCTGCGGCGCGCCGGCCGGGTTCTGGGCGTACGGGTTCTGGCCCTGGGCGAACGGGTTGCCCTGAGACGGCGGAGTGGACATGCGGGGGTCCCCCTTGATGCGGTGCGACACGCATAAGAAGCGGATAAGACTCACGTAAGGTAGCGGCCCCCTCTGACACCGGCGGAGGCGGGAGCGGCTCTGTGGCACGTACGTGACATTCACCGGCGTTCAAAACGGGCCATAGCCACCGCAACGACGCCGTAGATGGCGGCCACGGTGAACACCAGGGGTACCGAGCGCCCGTCGGGCGGGAGCATCAGCGAGGCCACTCCCGCCGCCCCGACGAAGGCGGTGTTGAACAGGACGTCGTAGACGGAGAAGACCCGGCCGCGGAAGCCGTCCTCCACCGAGGACTGGACGATGGTGTCGGTGGAGATCTTCGCGCCCTGGGTGGTGAGCCCCAGGACGAAGGCGGCCGCGAGGAGCGGGCCGGTGGCGAAGGGCAGGCCCAGCGCGGGTTCCAGCACGGCGGCGATCGCGGCGCACACGGCGATCCACCGGCCCGCCCCGAGCCGGCCCACAGCCCAGGGTGTCAGCACCGCCGCCGCGAAGAAGCCGGCCCCGGACAGGCCGAGCGCCACTCCGAGCAGGGCGAGCCCGTCGTCGGTGCTGGACGTCAGGGCGTAGCGGCAGAGCATCAGCACCATCACGGACAAGGCGCCGTAGCAGAACCGCATGAGCGTCATCGCACCGAGCGCCCAGGCGGCCTCCCGGCGCGGCGGAGCCGCCAGGTGCCGGATGCCGGCGGCCAGGTCGCGGGCCGTCCCGGACAGGGCCGCCCCGAGGCCGGGCCGGACCAGGCCGGCGTCCGGGCCCAGCAGATCGCGGGGGATACGCAGCGCGGCGAGCGCCCCGCACAGGTACAGCCCGGCTCCCAGGAACACCACGACGGCGTCGGAGTCGACGACCCCCAGCCGCACCACGAAGGCGAGGCCGCCGCCCGCCGTCGCGGCGAGCGTGCCGGCCGTCGGGGACAGGGAGTTGGCCATCACCAGCCGCTCCCTGTCCACGACCCGTGGCAGCGAGGCCGAAAGGCCCGCGAGCACGAAGCGGTTGACGGCGGTGACGCACAGGGCGGAGACGTAGAAGAGCCAGTCGGGGACCTGGCTGACCATCAGCAGCGCGGTGACCGTGGCGAGCACGGCGCGCAGCACGTTGCCGTACACGAACACCTGGCGGCGCCGCCAGCGGTCCAGCAGGACCCCGGCGAAGGGGCCGACCAGGGAGTAGGGGAGCAGCAGCACGGCCATCGCGGAGGCGATCGCGGCTGCGGAGGTCTGCTTCTCCGGAGAGAAGACGACGTAGGTGGCGAGGCCGACCTGGTAGACACCGTCGGCGCCCTGGGAGAGCAGTCGTACGGCGAGCAGGCGCCGGAAGTTCCCGAAGCGCAGCAGGACCCGAAGATCACGTACGACGGCCATGAGGCACAGCCTCACATACGGGGAGGGTCCCCGGGCGCAATGCCTCGGGGACCCTCTGGCCCAGGAAGAGAAGAGCGTCTTTAGCGCTCGACCTCGCCCTTGATGAACTTCTCGACGTTCTCGAGGGCCTCGTCGTCGAAGTACTGCACCGGCGGGGACTTCATGAAGTACGAGGACGCCGACAGGATCGGGCCGCCGATGCCGCGGTCCTTGGCGATCTTCGCGGCGCGCAGGGCGTCGATGATGACACCCGCGGAGTTCGGGGAGTCCCAGACCTCGAGCTTGTACTCCAGGTTCAGCGGGACGTCACCGAACGCGCGGCCCTCGAGGCGGACGTAGGCCCACTTGCGGTCGTCGAGCCACGCGACGTAGTCGGACGGGCCGATGTGGACGTTCTTCTCGCCGAGGTCCCGGTCGGGGATCTGCGAGGTGACGGCCTGCGTCTTGGAGATCTTCTTGGACTCGAGGCGGTCACGCTCGAGCATGTTCTTGAAGTCCATGTTGCCGCCGACGTTCAGCTGCATCGTGCGCTCCAGGCGCACACCACGGTCCTCGAACAGCTTCGCCATGACACGGTGCGTGATGGTGGCGCCGACCTGCGACTTGATGTCGTCACCGACGATCGGGACGCCCGCCTCGGTGAACTTGTCCGCCCACTCCTTGGTGCCGGCGATGAAGACCGGGAGGGCGTTGACGAAGGCGACCTTGGCGTCGATGGCGCACTGGGCGTAGAACTTCGCCGCGTCCTCGGAGCCGACGGGCAGGTAGCAGACGAGAACGTCGACCTGCTTGTCCTTGAGGATCTGGACAACGTCGACCGGAGCCTCGGCGGACTCCTCGATGGTCTGGCGGTAGTACTTGCCGAGACCGTCGAGGGTGTGGCCGCGCTGGACGGTCACGCCGGAGTTCGGCACGTCGCAGATCTTGATGGTGTTGTTCTCGGAGGCGCCGATGGCGTCCGCGAGGTCGAGGCCGACCTTCTTCGCGTCGACGTCGAAGGCCGCGACGAACTCCACGTCGCCGACGTGGTACTCGCCGAACTGGACGTGCATCAGGCCCGGGACCTTGGACGCCGGGTCGGCGTCCTTGTAGTACTCGACGCCCTGCACCAGCGACGCGGCGCAGTTGCCCACGCCGACGATGGCTACGCGAACCGAACCCATTCCGGTTGCTCCCTGTGTGTTTCGGTGAAGCCCTTGCGAGAGCTTCACGTGGCGGTGTCGTCGGGCGTATCCGACCGGGGGGTTTCCCCGGACCGGGGCAGGCCGCCCGTCGCTCCAGTTGTGGTGTCCTGCTGAGCGGGCTCCCCGGTGGCGGAACCACGAAGGTCCCGACCGGCCCGCTCACTCTCGATGAGCTCGTTCAGCCAGCGCACTTCGCGCTCCACGGACTCCATTCCGTGGCGCTGGAGCTCAAGGGTGTAGTCGTCGAGGCGTTCCCGGGTGCGTGTGAGCGAGGCGCTCATCTTCTCCAGGCGCTCCTCGAGGCGGCTGCGGCGGCCTTCGAGCACGCGCATGCGCACATCGCGAGAGGTCTGCCCGAAGAACGCGAAGCGGGCGGCGAAGTGCTCGTCCTCGTACGCGTCGGGCCCCGTCTGCGACAGCAGCTGCTCGAAGTGCTCCTTACCTTCCGCCGTCAACCGGTAGACGATCTTGGCGCGCCGGCCCGCGAGGGAGGCGGCGAGGGCGTCCTCGGGCGCACTCCCCGGCTCCTCGATCAACCAGCCGTTGGCGACCAGCGTCTTGAGGCAGGGGTAGAGCGTCCCGTAGCTGAACGCGCGGAACACACCCAGTGACGTATTGAGTCGTTTGCGCAGTTCATAGCCGTGCATCGGAGATTCGCGGAGCAGGCCGAGTACGGCGAACTCAAGGATCCCGGAACGCCGGCTCATCGTCGCCTCCCCTCTGCTGCGACCCCTGTGAAGAGGTCCGTGACGGTCTTTATGTCGTGCTGATGTATCGACTCGATACATCAGCACGATAGAACGGCCTTGCTGATGCGACAAGAGGGGGAAGGGTGAACGGCGTCACATCACTGATTCGTCGGCGCCGAGTTGCCTGATTTGGGGTGAACTTCTGGGCTAGGCGGGTTTTGGCGGTGCGTAGTCTGTGCGGCATGCATACCGCCGGGAACCGTGTGACGCCGGGGGGCGTCGTGGTCCTCGGTGCAGTACGGATGAATGCGGGACCGACCATGTCCGTACTTCGGGGGGACCGGAAACCAGCCGCCGTTTCCAGGCGCGCAGAGGTGCGCCTGCCCTAGGAGTAGTCGTTCGATGAGCGAGCACCGTCGCAAACCGCCGCAGCCGCAGGAGGGCGGACGTGCCGCGGCCCGACGCGGCCAGTCCGGCCTGCCCTCCGGCCACCGGGCGGCACCGCGAGGCGCCACCGGGTCTCCTTCCGACGCGTACGGGTCGGGAGGCGAGGAGAGCACGTACGGCGGTCGCGCCGCGGCCCGTCGTGCGACGCAGGGCGGGGGACGCCGCCGCGCGCCCGACCCCGGCCGGGGCGGCCGACGTGCCGCCCCTGTACCCGGCGGTCCAGGGCGAGGCAGAGGCCGGGTCGCGGACACCGGCCGCAAGCGGATCATCGACTACCCGCGGGCCGGCAAGTACGGCTGGCATCGCTGGGTGCCGTCGTGGAAGCTCGTCTCGGGCCTGTCGCTGGCCTTCCTCGGCAGCCTGGTCGCCATCGCAGGCGTCGGCTACGCCCTGGTGAGCGTCCCGAACGTGCAGCTGACGGCGACGGCGCAGAACAACGTCTACTACTGGTCCGACGGCTCCGAGATGGTGGCCACGGGCGGCGAGACGAACCGCCAGATCATCAGCCTGGCGCAGATCCCGCAGGAGATGCAGAACGCGGTCATCTCCCAGGAGAACAAGACCTTCCGCACCGACAGCGGCATCGACCCCAAGGGCATCGCCCGGGCCATGTTCAACATGGCGCGCGGCGGCGACACCCAGGGCGGTTCCACGATCACCCAGCAGTACGTGAAGAACGCCATGCTGGACGACCAGTCGCAGACTGTCTCCCGCAAGTTCAAGGAGCTGTTCGTCTCCATCAAGGTGGGCGCGTCGGTCTCCAAGGACAAGATCATGGAGGGCTACCTCAACTCCGCCTACTACGGCCGTAACGCCTACGGCATCCAGGCGGCGGCCCGCGCGTACTTCAACAAGGACGCCATCGATCTCGACGCCGGCGAGTGCGCCTTCCTGGCGTCCACGCTCAAGGGCGCCACGTACTTCGACCCGGCCGGCGCGGTGAACATCGACTCGGCGGCCACACCCGAGGCGAACAGGAAGCGCGCACTGCGCCAGCAGCAGGACACGCTGGACAAGATGGTCGAGTACGGCCACCTCGACCCCGCCGAGCGCGCCAAGTTCCCCGAGCTGCCCAAGATCCAGAACCCGCGCTTCAACACCGCGCTCAGCGGCCAGATCGGTTACCTCGTCGACCTCGCCAACGGCTACATCGTGAGCCACAGCAAGGAGACGGGCATCAACCAGGACCTGCTTCAGCAGGGCGGTTACTCGATCTACACGACCTTCGACAAGAAGAAGGTCAAGGCCCTCGAAGCCGCGGTCAAGAAGGTCAGCAAGGAGAACATCGACCCCAAGAAGCGCCCGACGAAGGACACCCACGTCCAGTTCGGCGGCGCCTCGGTGGACCCGGCGACCGGCGCCATCAAGGCCACCTACGGCGGTGTGGACGCGACCAAGCACTTCACCAACAACGCCGACGAAACCGGTGCCCAGGTCGGTTCGACGTTCAAGCCGTTCGTGCTCGCGGCAGCCATGACCTGGGGCGTCCGGAACCCCGACCTCGGTGAGACGCAGGCCCAGGACGAGCGCACGGTCGTCTCCCCGAAGAGCCTGTACAGCGGCAAGAACGACCTCAAGATCGAGAACTACGACCGGTCGGTCTGGCAGAACGAGAAGGGCGAGGAGTGGCTCCAGGAGAACGACGGCCGGGAGTCGCTGGGTGACGCCCCGGACTACAAGATCGACCTGCGCTACGCGATGCAGAAGTCGGCCAACTCCGCCTTCGTGCAGCTCGGCATGGACGTCGGCCTGGACAAGGTGAAGGAGGCGGCGATGGCCGCGGGGCTGCGGGAGAGCAGCCTCGCCGGCACCGGCTTCCCGTCGTTCTCGATCGGTATCTCCGACCCCAGCGCGATCCGTATGGCGGGTTCGTACGCCACCTTCGCTGCCAGCGGCAAGCAGCGCGAGCCGTTCTCGGTCACCAAGGTGACCAGCAAGGACGGCACGGTCTTCGAGCACGAGGTCCAGACGAAGCAGGCCTTCACCTCGAAGGTCGCCGACAACGTCACGGACGTGCTGAAGACCGTGGTCGAGAAGGGCACGGGTACGAACGCGCAGCTGCCCGGCCGTGATGTGGCCGGCAAGACCGGTACGACCGACGACAACAAGTCCGCCTGGTTCGTCGGCTACACCCCGCAGCTGTCCACCGCGATCACCATGTTCCGGTACCCGGACGACGAGAAGATCAAGAACCGTACCTTCCTGCCGATGTACGGGACCGGTGACCAGGAGTCCATCCACGGTGCCTCGTTCCCGTCGGAGATCTGGCACGACTACATGGCCGAGGCGCTCAAGAACCAGCCGGCGGAGAAGTTCCCGACGCCCGAGGACATCGGTGAGGTCGTCAACGCCGAGCCGACGCCGTCGCCCACTCCCTCGCCGTCCGAGACGGAGGAGCCGAGCCCGACCCCGACCCCGACCAAGGGGAAGCCGGAGAAGTCGCCCACGCCGACGGCCTCCGAGACCTGCACCCAGTGGTGGAAGTGCGACGACACCACCACCGGCGGCACCGACACCGGTGGCACCGACGTCGGAGGCACGGACACCGGCGGTACGGACGGCGGGGTGAGTTCCTCTCCGACGGCCTCCCCCACAGACGACACCAGAGGGAACGGAAACGGGGGCGGCCTCTTCGGAGGCTCGACCGGCTAGGAGCCGTTTCGTCCGGCATGGGTGTTTCACGTGAAACCATGCGTTTCACGTGAAACATCGGGCCGCCGCACCCACCGGGTGCGGCGGCCCTCGTCGTTTTCCCAGACTTGTACGGCAGGATGTGGCCCATGCCCAGTGCAGAAGGAACGCAAGCTCGTCAGCCCGACGTGGTGCCGCCGACCCGGACCGATTCGGTAGCGGCGAACGGCAGCGAGCTGATCGGCGGCCCAGTGGGGCGGCACGCCCTGTTGGGGACGTCGTGGTGGACCCCTGTGCGGATCATCGCGCTCGTGGCGATCGGTATGTTCGCCCTCGGCCTGGTCCAGAAGGCGCCCTGTTACAACGGCGGCTGGTTCTTCGGTGCCAGCACCCAGTACACGCACGCCTGCTACTCCGACATTCCGCATCTGTACAACGGGCGTGGCTTCGCGGACGGGCTCGTGCCGTACTTCGACCGGCTGCCCGGCGACATGGAGTACCTCGAATACCCGGTGCTGACCGGTGTGTTCATGGAGGTCGCCGCCTGGCTCACGCCCGGCTCGGGCAGCATCCAGGACCAGGAACAGTGGTACTGGATGGTCAACGCCGGGATGCTGATGGCGTGCACGGCGGTCATCGCCGTCTGCGTCACGCGTACCCAGGCACGACGGCCCTGGGACGGACTGCTGGTCGCCCTGGCACCTGCCTTCGCGCTCACCGCCACCATCAACTGGGACCTGCTGGCGGTCGCTCTGACAGCCGCGGCGATGCTGATGTGGTCCCGGGGGCGTGCACTGGCCTTCGGTGTCCTGCTGGGGCTCGCCACGGCCGCCAAGCTGTATCCGGTCTTCCTTCTGTGGCCCCTGTTCGTCCTGTGCGTACGGGCGGCCAGATGGCGCGACCTCGCCAAGGCACTCGGCGGTACCGCCGTCGCCTGGCTGGTGGTGAACCTGCCGGTGATGCTGTTCGCCTTCGACGGCTGGTCGAAGTTCTACCGCTTCAGTCAGGAGCGGGGTGTCGACTTCGGGTCCTTCTGGCTGATCCTGGCTCAGAACTCCAACGACCCCCTGGAGACCGAGACCGTCAACACCCTGGCGATGCTGCTGGTGTTGCTGTGCGCTGCCGGTGTCGGCGTCCTCACGCTGCTGGCGCCGCGCCGTCCCCGGTTCGCCCAGCTGGCCTTCCTGATGGTCGCCGCGTTCATCCTCACCAACAAGGTCTACTCGCCGCAGTACGTGCTGTGGCTGGTGCCGCTGGCAGTGCTCGCCCGGCCCAAGTGGCGGGACTTCCTGATCTGGCAGGCGTGCGAGGTCGCCTACTTCCTGGGCATCTGGATGTACCTCGCGTACACGACGAGCGGCGACGCCCACAAGGGTCTGCCGACCGACGGCTACCACTGGGCGATCGGGGTGCATCTGGCGGGCACGTTCTACCTGTGCGCCGTCGTGATCCGCGACATCCTCCTGCCGGAGCGCGACGTGGTGCGCCGGGACGGCGACGACGACCCCTCGGGCGGAGTGCTCGACGGCGCTCCGGACGTCATCGCCCTGGGCGCCGCGGCCCGTTCCTCACGGTACTCGGCACACTTCGCCGAGACTCAGGTGGCCTGGGGCACGGCGGAGGGACCCGCCGCCCACAGGACCGACGGCCCCGCGAAGGGGCTCCCGGACGAGCGTTCGCCCTGAGCGAACAGGGTCTGGGTGAACAGGGCCTGAGCGGGCCGTGGACGGCCGCTCGGGCGTAGGAAAAAGGCCGTACGCGGGAGTTCCGCGTACGGCCTTCTGTGTGTGCTGAAGCGCTGCGCCGGGCTCTCCGCAAGGCGCGTCCAGCCCTGTGCGCGGGGCGTGGAAGGTCTGCGTCCGGCCTTCCGCTTGAGGGCGGGAGCGGCTCGCCTGGCGATGGGACGGAGGTCCCGTGGCGCCCGGCGGGCTACCGCCCGTACGGCTCAGCTGTCGACGAGCCGGTCGAACTGCGTGGTGGTGTGCCGCAGATGGGCGACCAGCTCGTCGCCGACCTTCGGCTCCGGCGCGTCCGCGGGCACGAACAGGATCGAGACCTGCATGTGCGGCGGCTCGGCGAACCAGCGCTGCTTGCCGCCCCAGACGAACGGAGAAAGGTTCCGGTTGACCGTGGCGAGGCCGGCGCGGGCGACGCCCTTGGCGCGCGGCATGACGCCGTGCAGCGCCTTGGGGGCCTCCAGGCCCACTCCGTGCGACGTGCCGCCCGCCACGACCACCAGGAAGCCGTCCGAGGCCGCCTTCTGCTGGCGGTAGCCGAAGCGGTCGCCCTTGGCGACCCGGGTGACGTCCAGGACCGCGCCCCGGTACTGGGTGGCCTCGTGGTCCCCCAGCCACAGCCGCGTGCCGATGCGCGCACGGAACCGGGTCTGCGGGAACTGCTGCTGGAGCCGGACCAGTTCCTCGGCCTTGAGGTGGCTGACGAACATGGTGTGCAGCGGCAGCCGGGCCGCGCGCAGCCGGTCCATCCAGCCGATGACCTCCTCGACGGCGTCCGAGCCGTCGGTGCGGTCCAGCGGCAGATGGATCGCGAAGCCCTCGAGGCGGATGTTCTCTATGGCGGAGTGCAGCTGGGGCAGGTCCTGCTCGCTGATCCCGTGCCGCTTCATCGAGGACATGACCTCGATGACCACACGGGCGCCGACGAGGCCGTACACGCCATCCACGGACGACACCGAGCGGATCACCCGGTCCGGCAGCGGCACCGGCTCCTCGCCGCGCCGGTAGGGCGTCAGCACGAGCAGGTCACCGCCGAACCAGTCCTTGATGCGCGCGGCCTCGTACGTCGTGCCGACGGCGAGAACGTCGGAGCCGAGCCGCGTGGCCTCCTCCGCCAGCCGTTCGTGCCCGAATCCGTAGCCGTTGCCCTTGCAGACCGGGACGAGTCCCGGGAACTGCTCCTGCACGTGCTTGTGGTGCGCCCGCCAGCGCGCGGTGTCGACGTAGAGCGTGAGCGCCATGGGGGGACCCGGAACCTTTCTCGTGGCTGCGGTGTATCAGAGGTAGAAGACTTGTCGACGGTACCGAACGGCGTGACGCGCGGTCGGCGACGCGACAGGAAAAGGCTCGGTCAGCGGCGCGACATGTAGATGTCGAGCGCCTTGTGGAGCAGCTTGTTCAGGGGGAAGTCCCACTCGCCGAGGTACTCGGCGGCCTGGCCGCCCGTGCCCACCTTGAACTGGATCAGACCGAAGAGGTGGTCGGACTCGTCCAGCGAGTCGGAGATGCCGCGCAGGTCGTAGACGCTCGCGCCGAGCGCGTAGGCGTCGCGCAGCATCCGCCACTGCATCGCGTTCGAGGGCCGGACCTCACGGCCGATGTTGTCGGAGGCGCCGTAGGAGTACCAGACGTGCCCGCCGACGATCAGCATGGTCGCCGCCGACAGGTTCACACCGTTGTGGCGGGCGAAGTACAGCCGCATGCGGTTGGGGTCTTCGTTGTTGAGGGCCGTCCACATGCGCTGGAAGTACGACAGCGGGCGCGGCCGGAAGTGGTCGCGCACGGCCGTGATCTCGTACAGCCGCTGCCACTCCTCCAGGTCGTGGTAACCGCCCTGGACGACCTCGACGCCCGCCTTCTCGGCCTTCTTGATGTTGCGGCGCCACAGCTGGTTGAAGTTCTTGTGGACCTCTTCCAGGGAGCGGTTGGCGAGCGGCACCTGGTAGACGTAGCGCGGCTGTACGTCGCCGAAGCCGGCGCCGCCGTCCTCGCCCTGCTGCCAGCCCATGCGGCGCAGCTTGTCGGCCACCTCGAAGGCACGCGGCTCGATGAAGTCGGCCTCGATGTCGCGCAGCCGCTTCACGTCCGGGTTCTGGATGCCCGCCTTGATCGAGCCCGCCTCCCAGCGCCGGATGATCACCGGCGGGCCCATCTTCACGGAGAAGGCGCCCTGCTGCTTGAGATGGGCCAGCATCGGCTGGATCCAGTCGTCGAGGTTCGGCGCGAACCAGTTGATGACCGGGCCCTCGGGGAGATAGGCGAGATAGCGCTTGATCTTCGGCAGCTGCCGGTAGAGCACCAGGCCGGCACCGACCAGCTCACCGGTCCGGTCGTCGAACCAGCCCAGGTTCTCCGAGCGCCACTCGGCCTTGACGTCTGCCCATGCGGGGACCTGCATGTGGCTCGCCGCAGGCAGGCTCTGGATGTATGCCAGATGCTGCTCGCGGCTGATGGTCCTCAGGGTCAGGCTCATGTCGGGGCGCTCCTCGGGCTGGTGTGTCCCCATGGGTACAGGGGCTCCGGCTCTCGCGCCGAAGCCTACTGCGCCCGGCGAGCAGGCCGACTGGGCGTGCGGCACCTTTGCCCCGGCCGCAGGCCCTGTCCGTCCCCTGCTCACGCCCTACGGGCCGCCTGGGAGAGGGCGCCGCACCGATCATGCCGTGGCCCGCGCACGCCGATGTTCCGCCTCGGACGGACCCGCCCCTGGGGCCGGTCGGGCCGTGAGGGCAGGTCCTCCGGGCGGCCGACGGGCAGCTGCCCGTCAGGTCCGCGACAGGGCGGTGCCGGTCAGAATCCGCCGAACAGGCCGCCGTGGGCCATGCCGAGGAAGAAGCCGACGGCGCTGGCACCGAGGCCCAGGATCAGACCGAAGCGCTCACGCGTGGTCTCGGAGATCCACTGCCCGTAGGCGCCGGTGCCGATCCCCACCAGGCCGGTCCAGGAGCTCAGCAGATGGAGGCTGTGGAACTGCGCCGTGATGAACGACACCAGTCCGAGCACCAGGGTCACCGCGAGCAGGGTGTCCTGGACTGGATGGGACTTGCCGTCCGTGGCGAAGAGGGAACCGACTCCGGTGTTGGGTCGCAATGCCTGTGCCATGGGGCACCTCCTGCGGAAGGCGGCGCATCGTAGCGCCATACACACCCGACGTGTACAGATTGACGGTCCCAGAGGCCGGATTTCAACCGGAAGCGCTGTGCGGGTACTCTGTACCGTCTGCACCGGTGTCTGCCCAGCCCGCCGACCGGGGGTCTCCTCGCGAGAACCCCGATTGTCAGTGGTGGCTGTTTTACTGGCGGAGCACTGTTGCTCAACGCATCACAACCCTCCTGCCACGGAACGACCGTGGCCGCTGAGTCCAAAGGAGGTGGGTTCCACATGCGTCACTACGAGGTGATGGTCATCCTCGACCCCGATCTCGAGGAGCGCGCTGTCTCCCCGCTGATCGAGAACTTCCTTTCTGTCGTCCGTGACGGCGGCGGAAAGGTCGAGAAGGTCGACACCTGGGGCCGTCGTCGTCTCTCGTACGAGATCAAGAAGAAGCCCGAGGGCATCTACTCGGTCATCGACCTGCAGGCCGAGCCTGCGGTCGTCAAGGAGCTCGACCGCCAGATGAACCTGAACGAGTCGGTCCTCCGGACCAAGGTCCTCCGCCCCGAGACCCACTGAGCTCTCCCGCTCAGCTGATCTCGGGTTTCGAGTAGTACCGCAAGCAGCCAGCAGTAAACCCGCCGAGAGGTTCCCCCATGGCAGGCGAGACCGTCATCACGGTCGTCGGCAACCTTGTCGATGACCCCGAGCTGCGCTTCACCCCCTCCGGTGCGGCGGTCGCGAAGTTCCGTGTCGCGTCCACTCCCCGCACCTTCGACCGCCAGACGAACGAGTGGAAGGACGGCGAGAGCCTGTTCCTGACCTGCTCGGTCTGGCGCCAGGCGGCGGAGCACGTCGCCGAATCGCTCCAGCGAGGCATGCGCGTGATCGTGCAGGGCCGGCTGAAGCAGCGGTCCTACGAGGACCGTGAGGGCGTCAAGCGCACGGTCTACGAGCTGGACGTCGAGGAAGTCGGGCCCAGCCTGCGCAGCGCCACGGCCAAGGTCACCAAGACCGCTGGCCGCGGTGGCCAGGGCGGTGGCGGCGGCTTCGGCGGCGGTGGCGGCGGCCAGCAGGGCGGCGGCTGGGGCGGCGGCCCCGGTGGCGGCCAGCAGGGCGGCGGCGCTCCCGCTGACGACCCCTGGGCGACCAGCGCTCCCGCTGGTGGCAACCAGGGCGGCGGCGGTGGCTGGGGCGGCGGCTCCGGCTCCGGCTCCGGCAACGGCGGCGGCTACTCGGACGAGCCCCCCTTCTAGACCCTCGGGTCAGGGGCGGGCCGCACCCAAACTTCTTGATCACACAGGAGAAACACCATGGCGAAGCCGCCTGTGCGCAAGCCTAAGAAGAAGGTCTGCGCTTTCTGCAAGGACAAGGTCACGTACGTGGACTACAAGGACACGAACATGCTGCGGAAGTTCATTTCCGACCGCGGCAAGATCCGTGCCCGCCGCGTGACCGGCAACTGCACCCAGCACCAGCGTGACGTCGCCACGGCCGTGAAGAACAGCCGTGAGATGGCGCTGCTGCCCTACACCTCCACCGCGCGCTAAGGGAAGGGTGACCGAAACATGAAGATCATCCTCACCCACGAGGTTTCCGGCCTCGGTGCCGCGGGCGACGTCGTCGACGTCAAGGACGGCTACGCTCGCAACTACCTGATCCCGCGGAAGTTCGCTATCCGCTGGACCAAGGGCGGCGAGAAGGACGTCGAGCAGATCCGTCGCGCTCGCAAGATCCACGAGATCCAGACCATCGAGCAGGCCAACGCTGTCAAGGCCCAGCTCGAGGGCGTGAAGGTCCGTCTGGCCGTTCGCTCCGGCGACGCCGGCCGTCTCTTCGGCTCCGTCACCCCGGCCGACGTCGCCTCGGCGATCAAGGCCGCCGGTGGTCCCGAGGTCGACAAGCGTCGCATCGAGCTCGGTGCGCCGATCAAGACCCTGGGCGCCCACGAGACGTCCGTGCGTCTGCACCCCGAGGTTGCCGCCAAGGTCAACATCGAGGTTGTCGCGGGCTGAACGCCGCGATCGGCTTGAACAGCTGAAGAAAGGGGCCGCACCCGATGGGGTGCGGCCCCTTTCGCATGCGGTGATCCTCGTGGTGTCCAGTCGGCCATGGGCGGCGCCCCATTGGTCATGGCACGTCCGGTCGGACGGTCCTGGCATCCCTGGCCGGGCAGGGCGTCTCCGGGTGGGCCGGAAGTTTCACGTGAAACATCGGCCGACGGGCGAAACGCCGACCGGGAGTGGCAGGCTGGCTCGTCGCGCCGGGATGGGACGGGTAGCGCGTCCTCCCGGAACGGGAAGGTCAGTGCGTCGTCCCGGGACAGCAGGGTCGCGCGTCACGCCGCGACGGAAAGGTCAGCGCGTCGCGCCCGTGACGATCCACCGGCCCGACCGGGCGCGCAGCCACAGGGTCAGCATGCGCACGGTCATCATCAGCGTCATCGCGACCCACAGCGCGGTGAGTCCGCCGCCCAGGACGGGGACGAGCAGCGCGACCGGGGCGAAGACCGCCAGGGTCAGCAGCATCGCCCAGGCGAGATACGGGCCGTCTCCGGCGCCCATCAGCACCCCGTCGAGGGTGAAGACCACACCGCAGATCGGCTGGGAGAGCGCCACGATCACGAGCGCGGGCAGCGCGGTGTCCGTCACGGCCGGGTCGCTGGTGAACAGCGGCAGGAAGACGGGTCGGGCCAGGACGACCAGGACGCCGAGCGCGAGGCCGACCCCGATGCCCCACTGCACCATGCGGCGGCAGGCGTCGCGGGCACCCTGCGCGTCCCCGGCGCCCAGACAGCGGCCGATGATGGCCTGTCCGGCGATGGCGATGGCGTCGAGGGCGAAGGCGAGCAGGACCCACAGGGACACGATGATCTGGTGGGCGGCGATGTCGGAGTCCCCGAGGCGGGCCGCCACGGCGGTCGCGATCATCAGGATCGCCCGCAGCGAGAGGGTGCGCACGAGCAGCGGCACACCGGCATGGGCGGAGGATCTGATGCCCGCCGCGTCGGGGCGCAGCGAGGCGCCGTGCCGCCTCGCTCCGCGGATCACCACGGCGAGGTAGGCGGCCGCCATGCCCCACTGGGCGAGGACGGTGCCCCAGGCGGAGCCCGCGATGCCGAGGTCGGCGCCGTAGACCAGGGCCACGTTGAGGACGGCGTTGGCGACGAAGCCGGCCACGGCGACGTAGAGGGGCGTCCTGGTGTCCTGGAGGCCTCGCAGCACGCCGGTCGCGGCCAGCACGATCAGCATGGCCGGGATGCCCAGGGCGGAGATCATCAGGTAGGTGGACGCGTGGGGTGCGGCGGTCGGGGAGGCGCCGAAGAGGTCGACGAGGGGTGACGCCGTGGGAAGGACGACGGCGATGACCGCGGCTCCCAGCAGCAGCGCCAGCCAGATGCCGTCCATGCCCTGGCGGATGGCGGCCTGGAGGTCACCCGCGCCGACCCGGCGGGCGACGGCGGCCGTGGTGGCGTAGGCGAGGAAGACGAAGACACTGACGGCGGTCGCGAGCAGGGCCGAGGCGACTCCGAGGCCGGCGAGCTGGGCGGTACCCAGGTGGCCGACGATCGCGCTGTCGGCCATCAGGAACAAGGGCTCGGCGACCAGCGCGCCGAAGGCCGGCACGGCCAGCGCGAGTATCTCGCGATCGTGCTGTCGCCGGGTGGCCCTGGGGGGCGCGGGAGCCTGGGTCATGAACGCCAATGTAATCGTCCACAGGTAAGAGATGCAATTGAATAGTGACCCTTACTTGTCGTCACTGTGGGTGTGCTTGCCCACAGCGCTCGACCTGATCTTGGGCTGACCGGGAAAGTTTTTCTTCTGCACAGCCGGTGGGCGGGAAATCGGCAGGTCAGAGCTGTGGTGGCGGAACTGATGGGGGCTTGTTCACAGGCCTGTCCACCGGGTCGTGCACAGGTTTCGCGGAGTTCTCCACAGCATCTGGCCGGTCGTCCACATGGCCTGTGGATAACCAGATTGGCTGACGGTGCCCGAGGGCCTACCGTGGTCCGGCGCCCGCTCCGTTCGTCGGCCGTGCAAACGACACAAAACCGACGCACCAGAAACGGAGTTGGGCTTCTCGTTTTGTCGGTGCCGTGCCGTAGAAAAGAGGGCATGGCGAGGTCCGCTCGGCGGACGGGAGGAGGTGGCTCGGTGAGCATTTCCGAGCCCTTGGACGACCCGTGGGCCGACAGTGGGCCGGGCGACCGTCTGCCTGCCTCCCGCAGGCGCGGCGATGCGCCGCGCGGTCGCGATGAGCAGCACGACCGCGGTGAATGGGAGGGCTCGGGAGGTCCTGCCTTCGAGCGGGTGCCGCCCCAGGACCTGAACGCCGAGCAGTCCGTGCTCGGCGGCATGCTCCTGTCCAAGGACGCCATCGCCGACGTCGTCGAGATCCTCAAGGGCCACGACTTCTACAAGCCCGCCCACGAGACGATCTACCAGGCGATCCTCGACGTCTACGCCAAGGGCGAGCCGGCCGACCCGATCACCATTGCCGCCGAGCTCACCAAGCGCGGCGAGATCAACAAGGTCGGCGGTGCCTCGTATCTGCACACCCTCGTCCAGACCGTCCCGACCGCCGCCAACGCCGAGTACTACGCGGAGATCGTGCACGAGCGGGCGGTTCTGCGCCGACTGGTCGAGGCCGGCACCCGCATCACCCAGATGGGATACGCGGCCGACGACGACGTCGACGAGATCGTCAACCGCGCCCAGGCGGAGATCTACGCCGTCACCGAGCAGCGCACCAGCGAGGACTACCTGCCGCTGGGCGACATCATGGAGGGCGCGCTCGACGAGATCGAGGCGATCGGCTCGCGCAGCGGCGAGATGACCGGTGTGCCGACGGGCTTCACCGACCTCGACTCCCTCACCAACGGCCTTCACCCCGGCCAGATGATCGTCATCGCCGCGCGTCCCGCCATGGGTAAGTCCACGCTCGCGCTGGACTTCGCCCGCGCCGCGTCGATCAAGCACAACCTGCCGAGCGTCATCTTCTCCCTGGAAATGGGCCGCAACGAGATCGCGATGCGCCTGCTGTCCGCCGAGGCTCGCGTCGCCCTGCACCACATGCGCTCCGGCACGATGACCGACGAGGACTGGACCCGTCTGGCCCGCCGGATGCCCGAGGTGTCCTCGGCGCCGCTCTACATCGACGACTCCCCGAACCTGTCGATGATGGAGATCCGCGCGAAGTGCCGTCGCCTGAAGCAGCGCAGCGACATCAAGCTCGTGATCATCGACTACCTCCAGCTGATGCAGGCCGGTGGCTCCAAGCGCTCCGAGAGCCGTCAGCAGGAGGTCTCGGACATGTCCCGTAACCTCAAGCTGCTGGCCAAGGAGTTGGAGGTCCCGGTGATCGCCCTCTCGCAGCTGAACCGTGGTCCCGAGCAGCGCACGGACAAGAAGCCGATGGTGTCCGACCTGCGTGAGTCCGGCTCCATCGAGCAGGACGCCGACATGGTCATCCTGCTGCACCGTGAGGACGCCTACGAGAAGGAGTCGCCGCGTGCGGGCGAGGCGGACATCATCGTCGGCAAGCACCGTAACGGCCCTACCGCCACCATCACGGTCGCCTTCCAGGGCCACTACTCGCGTTTCGTGGACATGGCGCAGACCTGAGCGGAGTTCGCACGGCCTCGGATTTCGCGGCCGAATCTCACGAGTGACGGCCAGGTGTGGCATATGAGCCGTGAGCCAGCGGGAAGCTGTTCAGCCCCTCGTCTCGTACCTGGTCAGGACCACGCCTTCGGGAAGCGTCCGCGTCTCGACCAGGTTCAGGTTCACCCAGCTGTCCAGCGCGGTGAAGAACGGCGTGCCGCCACCCACCAGGACCGGATGGGTGGCGATCACGTACTCGTCGATCAGCCCGGCGCGCATGGCCGCCCCGGCGAGCGTCGCGCCGCCGATGTTCATCGGGCCGCCGTCCTCGGCCTTGAGCCGGGTGATCTCGGCGATCGCGTCGCCGGTGACCAGGCGGGTGTTCCAGTCGACCTTGTCGAGCGTCGAGGAGAACACCACCTTCGGCGTGTCCCGCCAGTTCCGAGCGAACTCGATCTCCGCCGGGGTGGCGTCGGGCTGCTGGTCGCCGGTCGGCCAGTAGGAGCTCATCGTCTCCCACAGCTTGCGCCCGTACAGCGACAGGCCACTCGTCTGCTCGTGGTCGAGCCACCACTGGAACAGCTCGGGGCTCGGCTTCCCACCCCAGCCGATGTCGTCGCCGGCCGCGGCGATGTAGCCGTCCAGGGTCACGTTCATGCCGTAGACCAGTTTCCGCATGGCTCAGCCTTCCGTCCGTGGGTGTCCGGCGTACAGACCAGCGCCGCGCGGGAAACTCATCGGTGCGCGATCCGGGCTCGCCGTTAGTCCTCGTGCTCGGGGCTCAGCGTGGTGTACTCGGCCGACTCGGGCAAGCCGCCTGATCTCGGCCTCGCCCTCGCGAGGAGATGCCACGGGCTTGACACTGATCACGGGTGCCAAGGCCGTGAGACAGCCGGGAACGCCCAGGTCACGCAAGATCGACATGCCACGAGCGGCGAGACCCTGCACGCGGGGCGGCCCGCGCCACGCTCCGGGCGAAACCGGCTCGACGGGAGGCCTCCGGGCGGGTGGACTGGGCCCATGACACCACCCCAGGACGATCTGCTTCCTACCACGCGCCGGGCACTGCTGCACCGCGTCGCCGTCGCCCAGGCCGAGGGGCGTGCTCCCTCCCTCGTGGCGGCCGTCGTACGGGACGGCCGGGCCGTGTGGCACGGGGCACGGACCTCCGTCGACGGGCACGGCCCGGACGAGGACGTGCAGTACCGGATCGGCTCGATCACCAAGACCTTCACCGCGGTGCTGGTGCTGCGGCTGCGCGACGAGGGCGTGCTCGACCTCGGCGACCCGCTGGAGAAGCACCTGCCGGGCAGCCGCGCCGGAGAGGCCACGATCCGTGAACTGCTCGCCCACACCGGCGGTTTGGCAGCGGAGACGCCCTCGCCGTGGTGGGAGCGCACGCCGGGCTCGCTGCGCCCCGAGCTGTCCGACGTCCTGGGCGAGCGGCCCGTCCTGCACCCGCCGGGCCGGAGGTTCCACTACTCCAACCCCGGCTACACCCTGCTCGGTTCGCTCGTCGAGAAGCTGCGCGGGGCTCCCTGGGAGGACGTGCTGCGGCGCGAGGTGCTGGAACCGCTCGGTCTGACCCGGACCAGCGGACAGCCGCAGGCGCCGCACGCGGGCGGCTGGGCGGTCCACCCCTGGGCCGATGTGATGATGCCCGAGCCGCTGGAGGACCTCGGTCTGATGGCTCCGGCCGGTCAACTGTGGTCCACCAGCGGAGACCTGGCCCGGTTCGCGGCCTTTCTTGCCCGGGGTGACGAGCGGGTGCTGAGCGCGGGGACCCTTCAGGAGATGCGCACTCCGGCGGCACCGGCCGAGGCCTCGGATCTCGCGGACGGGGCTTCCTACGGGCTCGGGCTCCAGGTCCAGCACCGCGACGGGCGGACGCTCGTCGGGCACTCGGGTTCACTGCCGGGGTTCCTGGCGAACCTCACGATCAGCGTCGCCGACGACGTGGCCGCGATCGTCCTCGCCAACTGCACCTCGGGCCCGGTGATCTCGGCCGTCGGCGCCGATCTCGTCCGGATCGTCGCCGAGGCCGAGCCCCGGATTCCCGACCCCTGGCGTCCGCTGCGGGAGGCCGATCCGGCCGTGCTCGAGCTCTCCGGACAGTGGTACTGGGGGACGAGTGGCTTCGCGCTGCGTCTGACGGCCGACGGGCTGCTCTCCCTCGGGCCGTTGTCGGGCCAGGGCCGCCGCTCACGGTTCCGTGCGAACGGCGACGGCACCTGGACGGGGCTGGAGGGCTACTACGCCGGCGAGACCCTGCGGGCCGTGCGTCGCCCCGACGGCTCGGTGAGCCATCTGGACCTGGCTTCGTTCGTGTTCACCCGCCGACCGTACGACGAGGGTGCCGACGTCCCCGGTGGGGTCGATCCGGAGGGCTGGCGGGGGATCGGCTGAGGGCGGCCGGGACACCACCCGCTCATGACGGTGGGGCTGTGTTTCACGTGAAACACAGCCCTGGGCCGGAGAGCCGCCGCTCTGTCAGAGCTCCAGCTTGAAGCCCACGTGCGAGCCGGTGAATCCCAGCCGCTCGTAGAAGCGGTGGGCGTCCGTGCGCGAGGCGTCCGACGTGAGCTGGACCAGATGGCAGCCCTGTCGCCGCGACTCCTCGACCGCCCATTCGATGAACTGCGACCCGAGGCCGCTTCCCCGCTCCTCGGCGTGGACCCGGACCGCCTCGATGATCGACCGGGTGGCGCCGCGCCGGGACAGTCCGGGGATGACGGTGAGCTGGAGCGTGCCCACGACGCGGCCTTCGCGCACGGCCACCACCTGGTGCTGGTTCGGGTCGGCCGCGAGGCGTTCGAACGCCGCCAGGTAAGGGGTCAGGTCGTCCGGTGACTCCCGCCGGGCACCCAGGGGGTCGTCGGCGAGCATCGCGACGATCGCGGGGATGTCCTCGGTCGTCGCGTGCCGTATCTCGAGATCTGCCATGGCGGCAGCCTATGCGGGCACCTTCAGCGTCTCCACGACCCTGACGAGCGGGGCCAGTTCGGGGTTCTCGGCGGCTGTGTCGAGTGCCTCGCGCAGCGCGCCGTCGTTGGTCGGCCGCGCCTCATCCAGGAGTTCCAGCCCGGCCGGGGTGACGTTGGTGTAGATGCCGCGCCGGTCGGTGGGGCACAGATAGCGCTCCAGCAGGCCTCGGTCCTCCAGCCGGGTGACCAGGCGGGTGGTGGCGCTCTGGCTGAGGACGACCGCGTCGGCGACCTGCTTCATCTGGAGATGGCCGCCCTCGCCGTCGTGCTGCCGGCTGAGCACGTCGAGCAGCGAGTACTCGCGCACGCTGAGGTCGTGCCCGGACTGAAGGGCGCGCTCGACATGCGCCTCGATCTTCCCGTGCAGCAGGGAGAGGGCGCACCAGCCCTGGGCCAGGGCGGTGAGCGCGGGGTCTGTCGCGGTCATCGGCGTTTTCCTCCTCCGGGGCGGCTGTCTCCAGGGTAGAGCACGGACGCAATATCCAGCGCTTGCAAATATCAGGCGTCTGCAAGTATTGTGTGGACGCGTAAAGCGCACGTGCAATCGTATGGAAGGTGTACCCCATGCCTCTCGCTCTTGTGGCCCTCGCGATCGGGGCCTTCGGGATCGGGACGACCGAGTTCGTGATCATGGGCTTGCTGCCCGAGGTCGCCGGAGACTTCGGGGTCTCCATCCCCACCGCCGGATTCCTCGTGACCGGCTACGCGCTGGGCGTGATGTTCGGCGCCCCGCTGATGACGGTGCTCGGCACGAAGGTCTCGCGCAAGCGGATGCTGATGGTGCTGATGGGCCTGTTCATCGTGGGCAACCTGCTCTCCGCGGTGGCCCCCGTCTTCTCGGTGATGCTCATCGGCCGTGTCGTCGCCTCGCTCGCCCATGGCGCATTCTTCGGCATCGGCGCGGTCGTGGCCGCCGAGCTGGTCGCGCCCGACAAGAAGGCCGGCGCCATCGCGATGATGTTCACCGGCCTGACCGTCGCCAATGTCGTCGGCGTCCCGCTCGGCACCCTCGTCGGGCAGTCCGTGGGCTGGCGCGTCACCTTCGCCGTCGTCGCCGCGCTCGGCGTCGTCGGCCTTCTCGGCATCGCCCGGCTGGTCCCCGACATGCCCAAGCCGGAGGGCGTCAGCCTGCGGCACGAGGTGGCCGCGTTCAAGAACGTGCAGGTGCTGCTCGCCATGGCGATGACCGTGCTCGGCTTCGGCGGCGTGTTCGCGGCCATCACCTATATCGCGCCCATGATGACCCACGTGGCGGGCTTCGCCGAGGGCTCGGTGACCTGGCTGCTGGTCCTGTTCGGTCTGGGCATGGTCGTCGGGAACCTCGTGGGCGGCCGGTTCGCCGACCGGGCCCTGATGCCGATGCTGTACATCTCCCTGGCCGGCCTCGCGGTGGTCCTGGCCCTGTTCACGCTGACCGCGCACGACAAGATCCTGTCGGCCGTCTCCATCGCCCTGATCGGTGCGCTGGGCTTCGCCACCGTGCCGCCGCTCCAGAAGCGCGTCCTGGACCAGGCCCACGGTGCGCCCACGCTGGCCTCGGCGATGAACATCGGTGCCTTCAACCTCGGCAACGCCCTGTCCGCCTGGCTCGGCGGCATGGTCATCGCGGCCGGTCTCGGCTACACCGCCCCGAACTGGGTGGGTGCCGTCCTCGCCGCCGCGGCGCTGGTCCTTGCCGTCCTCTCCGCCGCCTTGGAGCGCCGCGGTGGCGCGCCGAGCACGGTGGTCGCCGGATCCGTGCCCGCGCAGGAGCGCGCAGCGGTCCACGGCTGACACCGCCGGGCGGACAACTCCCTCCGACGGGAACCCCTCACCGCGCCGCCGACGAGCGACGCACACGCATCGCCCCCGACGCCGAGCGCCGGTCCCCATCAGGGAACCGGCGCTCACGGCTCGGTCGACTCAGCCCGCGGCCACCGTCAGAGGAGCGAACCTTCGGCTCCAGTCGCCGGGCAGCTCCCCGATGCCGTAGGTCATGACCGCGTTGAACGCGACGGACTCCAGCCCGCGCTGCTTGGCCCAGTCGATGAGCTCTGCGTGCCGTACGTCGATGTCGGTGCGCAGGGGCCGGTCGGTGCGGGCCGCCAGCGAAGCGATCAGCGCTTTGGCCGTGCCCGTGTCCCGGGCGATCAGCGGGCCCACGACATGTGTCTCCATGTTGGGCCAGGCGGCGGCGTAGCCGATGATCCGGCCGTCCTCCTCGGCGACATGGAGCAGATCGGCGAACGCGGGCAGCCGGGTGATCATCTGGGTGCGGTCGGTTCCGAAGACGGGCTCGTCGAGGCGCAACAGCGAGGGCAGGTCCTCGGCGGTGGCCGACCGGGTCGAGATGTCCGCCGCAGCGGGCTCGGGGCGGAAGACGCCTCGGAGCATCTCGGCGCGCCCGGTGACCTTGAAGCCGAGTTCCTCGTACAGCGGGCGCCCGTTGGGCGTCGCGTGCAGGGTGAGGGGCGTGGTGCTCATGGCCGCGAGGATGTGCCGCATCAGACGCCGCCCGACACCCTGACGGGCGTACCGCTCCGACACCAGGACCATGCCGATGGCCGCGAGATCGGGCCGGTCCTGGGGGCCGTACTCGGTGACGACACAGGCGCTCACCAGTCCGCCGTCGGGGTCGTCGATGCCGTACCCCCTCCCGGCCGTGAGGAGCAGGCCCCACTTGTGCTCCTCGCGCGGCCACCCCCGGTTCTCGGACAAGTCGGCGCAGGCGGTGAGATCACGCAGCGTCAGACGACGAATGGGCAGAGCGGAGAGGGAAGGTGTCGGCACGCAGGTCAGGCTGTCCGACGGGGGCCCTCGGCGTCCACCTGTTTCGGTGGAGATGTACGCGCTTTTGGCCACGCTGTGGCGCACCCCACGGTGGGTCGGCTGTTATGCGGTGTTTCACGTGAAACACCGGCGAACGCCGGTCGACGAGCAGCCTGCCACCAGGAAATGGGCGTCCAAGACCGTCATTCGCCGGGACCGCCGATCGTTGGGACCCACTAGCCTCGGCGTTCATGACGCGCCTTCATCTGTTCGACATGGACGGCACTCTGCTGCACGGCTCGAGTGCGCCGCGGGAGATCTCCCGGCAGCTCGGTCTCGAGGCCGAGACCGTGGAACTCGACCGCGCGATGTCCGCCGGACTCATCGGGCCGCCGGAGTACGCCGTGCGGGTGCACGCGCTCTGGGCCGAACTGACCGCGGTGCAGGTGACCGCGGCCTTCGAGGGCGCGCCGTGGCTGGCCCGGATCCGTGAGGTGTGGGCCGAGATCAGGAGCCGGGGCGAGTACTGCGCCGTCGTCTCGCTCTCCCCGTCGTTCTTCGTGGAGCGGCTCACGGGCTGGGGCGCCCACGCGGCCCATGGGTCCCGGTTCCCGGCCGTGCCCTTCACCGAGCCCGTGGACCCGGCCGGAGCGCTGAGCGCGGCGGCCAAGGTGGTCGTCGCGGACCAGCTGTGCGCGCAGTTCGGCGTGAGCAGGACCGAGTGCGTCGCGTACGGCGATTCGCTGTCGGACCGGGACCTGTTCGCCGCTGTGCCGACGTCCGTCGCCGTCAACGCGGACGATCACCTGGCGGGCCTGGCGACCCACGCGTACGCGGGCCTGGACCTGTGGGACGCCTACGAGCTAGTGCGCTAGCGGCGGGCCGCCGCTAGCGCACGCCGACGGACCGGGTCAGCCCAGATCTGGCGCGTGCATCGCTCGCACGCCCTCGATGTTGCCGTCCAGGTAGTGGCGCAGCGACAGCGGCACGAGATGCACGGAGGCGATGCCGACCCGGGTGAAGGGCACCCTGACGATCTCGTACTCACCGATGGGTTCGTCGACCTCGGGGCCGTGGCGCAGCGAGGGGTCCATGGACTCCAGCCGGCAGACGAAGAAGTGCTGCACCTTCACACCGGTCGCGCCGCCGTCGTCGCCGATGTGCTCGACGGTGTCGACGAAGCAGGGCACCACGTCGGTGATCTTGGCGCCGAGTTCCTCGTGCACCTCGCGGTGCAGGGCGTCGACGACGGTCGGGTCCTCCGGCTCCACACCTCCGCCGGGCGTGAGCCAGTAAGGATCGACGCCGGGTTTGGTGCGCTTGATCAGGATCAGGTCGTCTCCGTCCAGCAGGACGGCGCGCGCGGTGCGCTTGACCACGGGTCGGACGGTCATGGGAGAAATGTGGCCCCGCTGGTTCCACGTGAAACATCGCGAAACGTCACCAGCCGAACCCACCGTGTGACGGACCGCGGGAACCTCGCTCAGGACCAGTCGGCGGCGGTGTGCAGCAGCCCCTCGTACGCGCGGGCTATATGAGGCATCGCCAGCGTCCCGGTTCGTACGACCAGGAAGTACGTCCGCAGCGGCGGAATGGCGGGATCGTGCAGGGCGACCAGGTCACCGCGCTCCAGAGCGGACGCGCACAGATAGCGGGGCAGCACCGCGACACCGGCGCCCACGACCGCGCAGGTGAGTACGGCACGGAGGTCGGGGACCACCACCGTGCCCGCGGCTGCGGGACGGCAGTCGAAGACGGAGGCCCAGTAGCGGGAGACGAAGGGCAGCGACTCGTGCACCTCCACGACGGGGAGGTTCTCCAGAGCGGACGCGTCCTTGACCCGCGGCTCACCGGGGCCGATCTCCTCCAGCCAGCGGGGAGCGGCCACCAGGACATGCTCCTCGTCACACAGCGGAGTCGCGGTGAGCAGGGCGCCGCGTGGCCGGGCCGTGCTGATGGCCAGATCGTGATGCCCGGCGGCCAGCCCTTCCAGGGTCTCGTCGGCGTTCCCGAAGGAGACGCGCAGGGCGAATCCCTGGCCGTCCTCGCCGGTCAGCTCCACGAGGGCGGGCAGCGCCCGTTCGGCCGTGAACTCGGGCGGTCCGGCCAGATGCAGGGTGCGCAGGGAGGACTGCTCGTCGAGTCCGCTCTCGGTGATCTCGACCAGGGCGTCGAGATGCGGCGCGGCCTTGTGGGCGAGTTCGTCGCCGATCGTCGTCGGCGTGACCCCGCGCGCCTGCCGCAGGAACAAGGGGCGGCCCAGCTGCCGCTCCAGAGTGCGGATCTGGGAGGTGACGGCCGGCTGGGACAGACCCAGCAGCGCGGCGGCACGCGTGAAGGAACCGGCCCGGTGCACGGTGACGAACGTGCGCAGCAAGGCCAGATCCATGGCGTGCCCCTCCCCTTCTCCGCCCTTCGCAGGCCTTGGGCAGGGCCCAACTATAAATATGTCGATAGGTCGCTGTCGCTACCGTGATTGGACACTGACACAGAGTCAACTAGCCTTGTTCGCGCGGTTCTTCGCGCGCAGAACCGAGGACGGTCCGAGCCACGAGGGGGGAGGCTCGGACCGTCCGTTCGACGTAGCCGGGACCGCACAGGCATCCGCCCGACGCACTACTCGGCCGACTTCCTCAGCGCCCGCCGTACGTCGGCCACCAGGTCCTCCGGGTCCTCCGCGCCGACGGAGAGCCGTACGAAGCCCTCCGGCACCGCGTCGCCGCCCCAGCGCCCGCGCCGTTCCGCCGTGGACCGTACGCCCCCGAAACTCGTCGCGTCGTCCACGAGCCGCAGCGCCTCCAGGAAGCGCTCCGCCCGTGCGCGCGTGGGCAGCGTGAAGGACACCACGCAGCCGTACCGCCGCATCTGCCGCGCGGCGACCGTGTGCGAGGGGTCGTCCGGTAGCCCCGGATAGCGCACGCCGAGATCCTCGGGCCAGTCGCGGAGCGTCTCGGCGACGGCGAGGGCAGTGGCGCTCTGCCGCTCGGCACGCAGGGCGAGTGTGGCGAGCGAACGGTGGGCGAGCCAGGCCTCCATGGGGCCCGGGATCGCCCCGACGATCTTGCGCCAGCGCCGTACCGCCGTCATCGCCTCGCCCGCGCGGCCCGTCACATAACCGAGCAGGATGTCGCCGTGCCCGGTGAGCTGCTTGGTCCCGCTCGCCACCGCGAAATCGGCGCCCAGGTGAAGCGGACGCTGCCCCAGCGGCGTGGCGAGGGTGTTGTCGACCGCCACCAGCGCGCCGCGCGCGTGCGCCGCCTCGGCCAGGCGCCGGATGTCGCACACGTCCAGTCCCGGGTTGGACGGCGTCTCGATCCACAGCAGCCTCGCCCCGTCCAGGACGTCGAGCTGCGCGTCCCCGCCGGTGGGCGCGGTGCGCACCTCGATGCCGTAAGCCTCCAGCTGGGTACGGACTAGCGGCAGCGCCTGGTAGCCGTCGCCTGGCAGGACGACGGCGTCCCCGGCGCGCAGTTGCGAGAACAGCACCGCGGAGACCGCCGCCATCCCGGAGGCGAAGGCGAGCGTCTCCACGCCGTCCAGCCCAGGCGCCTCCAGCTCGCCGATCGCCCGTTCCAGATGGGTCCAGGTCGGGTTCTCGTCCCGGCCGTAGGTGTACGGGCCCGTCGGCTCGCCCGGCAGATGGAAGTGCGCGGCGAAGACCGGCCCCGGCAGGGTCGGTTCGTACTTCACCGGCTCCGGCAGCCCCGCCCGTACCGCGCGCGTGCCGTCGCCCTGTGCCGCGGGCCCCGCGTCGTTCATGCCGGATGTCCTTCCAGGCGCTCCCGGACGGCGGCGAGCAGGCCGGTGCTCGCCGCCTCCACCATCTCCAGGCACTCCTCGAAACCGTCCATGCCCCCGTAATACGGGTCCGGGACGTCCAGGTCGTCGTCGGCGGCGGGGTCGTAGGAGCGCAGCAGTCGTACCTTCTCCGCGTCGTGCCCGGTCGGCGCGAGCCGGCGCAGGGCCTTGAGATGGCCGGCGTCCAGGGCTATCACCAGGTCGAGCCGGGAGAACCAGGAGGCCTGGAACTGCCGGGCCGAGTGGCCGCTGTCGTAGCCGTGCTCCTCGAGGACGGCCACGGTGCGCGGGTCGGCCGGATCGCCCTCGTGCCAGCCGCCCGTGCCGGCGCTGTCGACCTCGACCTCGCCGTCCAGCCCGGCCTCCGTCACCCGCGCGCGGAAGACGGACTCGGCCATCGGGGACCGGCAGATGTTGCCCGTGCAGACGAAGCAGACGCGGTAGGTCATGGGGCTCAGTCTCCGTCAGGCAGAACGACGTTGAGCGCCCAGGACACGATCGAGATGATCAGACCGCCCAGCACGGCCGTCCAGAATCCCTCGACGTGAAAACTGAGGTCGAACTGGTCCGCCAGCCACGACGTCAGCAGCAGCATCAGCGCGTTCACGACCAGGGTGAACAGGCCGAGCGTGAGAACCATCAGCGGCAGGCTCAGCAGGTTCACCACTGGTTTGACCAGGAAGTTCACCAGGCCGAAGAGAAGGGCCACGAGCAACAGGGTGCCGATCTTCTTGCCCGTGCTGTCACCGGTGAGGGTGATCTTGTCGAGCAGCCACACGGCGACCGCCAGGGCGCCCGCGTTGGCGATCGTCTTGACTACGAAATTCATCATGTGTCTGATCGTGGCAGACGAGATCCGTTACGAGCAGGGGCGTGAGGGCCACAAAGCGATGAAGGCATTCCGGCTGGACGAACTGGAGGCGGAGCGCGCCTCCAACGAAGGCGCCTACCTGCAATTCCTGCGGGAACGGAACATGTCGGTGGGGCTCTACGCGCTCGACGCGGGCGAGCACGACCCACAGCGCCCGCACGACCAGGACGAGGTGTACTTCGTCGTCAGCGGCCGTGCCTCGATCACCGTGGGCCTGGAGACGACCCAGGTGGCGCGCGGCAGCGTCGTCTACGTGCCTGCCGGGGTGGCCCACAAGTTCCACCACATCAGCGAGGACCTGCGGGTTCTTGTCGTCTTCTCGCCTCCGGAGAGCTGATCCCTGATCCCGGACCCCCGGGTTCCCTAGGGGATCGGTCAGGGGAGGAGCAGGGATGCGAGGGCCCCGCCGGACCCCCTGTCCGCCCTAGCATCGAGGGCAGGACATACCGAGAACCCGGAGGGCGAACAGAGCCCCGTGGGACAGGAGAGAAGGGCTAGGGCGATGCGAGAGATCTTCGCGGGTCTGCCGTGGTGGGTGAAGTGGGTCGCGGTGCCGGTCATCGCCCTGGTGGTGTTCGGCGGTCTGATAGCGAGCGTCGTCTCCTTCGTGATCGGCCTCCTGTTCAAGCTGCTGATCTTCGTGGCCCTGGTCGGCGGACTCATCTACGTCGTACGGAAGTTCACGTCGAGCTCCTCCTCACGCGGCGACTGGTGACGGCAAGGGGAGCCGGTGGGCGGCAAGCGGCAACCACCGGTTCCCTCGGGCGAGGGAAGTTTTGCGGGCAGGGCGTCATGGAGCGGTGACAGGCCGTTAGAGTCCGGAACTCGACGCGGGGACGCCCCCGCGACCGGCGTACACCCCCGTACACCCCTCCCGTGTTCCCCGGCACGGGCAGCACCCTCGCGCTTCGGGAGTGACCCTTGGCCACGGTTGACACCGCCCCCGCTGACCTCCACGCACCCCCCGTCCCGACCGGAACCCTCGCCCGGCCACCCGGGCGCGCGGCCCCCGTCGGCTCCCTGACCCGGCCGCCCGAACAGCCGGTGCCCCCGGGCGCGCGGCCCCCGCACCCGGTCACCACGACCCTGATCAGCTCGGTGCAGCGGGCGATGCGTCTGCTGGAGAGCGCCGCCGGACACGAACACGGCGCTCCCGCCAAGCAACTGGCCCGTGAGACCGGCCTGGCCCTGCCTACGGCCTACCACCTGCTGCGCACCCTCGTGCACGAGGGATATCTGCGCCGGGACAAGGGCCTGTTCTTCCTCGGCGAGGCGGCGGAACGGCTGTCCGGCAGCGGTGAGCAGCAGAAACGTCGCAGCACGATGGTCGAGGCTCTCGCGCAATGGCGGGATTCGATCGGTGTCCCGGTGTACTACGCGGTGTACCGGAACGGCGAGATCGAGGTCGTCTGCGTCTCGGACACCCCGGCCAACCCCGCCGTGGAGGAATGGGCCGACTTCCGCGAGACCGGCCATGCCCACGCCATCGGCCAGTGTCTGCTGTCCCAGCTGGCCCCGCAGGACCGCCGCGACCATCTCGATCGCTACCCGGTGCAGTCCATCACTCCGTACACCATCCGTGACCAGGGGGGTCTGCTGCGCAGGCTGGACCGGATGGGCCGGATGGACCCCGTGATCGAGCGTCAGGAGTACGCGCTGGGCACGGTCTGCGCGGCGATTCCGATCACGATGGGCAGTACGGCCGCCACGATGGCCCTCTCGCTTCCCGCCCAGCAGGCCGGACGGCTGATCCCCGCGGCACGGCAACTGCAGAGCGAGGTCGGGCGCCTTCTGGGGTCGCTGGCGATCTCTATCAGTATCTGAAAACTCACTCCTTGTGATCTGGTGTGCACGTTGAGCAAGATGCCACCAGGATCAAGGGATCATTCCCGGCCAGTCGACGGCAAATGACGGGGTAGGCGATGCGCGAGTCGGTGCAGGCAGAGGTCATGATGAGCTTTCTCGTCTCCGAGGAGCTCTCGTTCAGGATCCCGGTGGAGCTGCGCTACGAGACCTGTGATCCGTATGCCGTGCGACTGACCTTCCATCTGCCCGGTGATGCCCCGGTGACCTGGGCGTTCGGGCGGGAGCTGCTCATCGACGGCGTGGGCCGGCCGAGCGGCGAGGGAGACGTCAGGGTCGCGCCCGTCGAGCCGGAGTCGCTGGGCGAGGTGCTGATCCGGCTTCAGGTGGGCAGTGACCAGGCACTGTTCCGCTCCTCGACGGCGCCGCTGGTGGCCTTCCTCGACCGCACGGACAAGCTGGTGCCGCTCGGCCAGGAGACCTCCCTCGCCGACTTCGACGCGCACCTCGACGAGGCGCTGGACCGCATCCTGGCCGAGGAGCAGAGCGCGGGGTGAAGCGTCACGGCCGCTGAGGTGCCGGAACGCTTCACCTGGGGCGCTGTTTTCCGGAGCCGGCCCGCCCGACGGGCAGAGCGGGCTCCCTACCGCTTGCGGCGGCGTCCCCGGCCGGACCGTGCGGCGACGGGTGAGGGTCCCGTCGCCGACTCGCCGGCGCCGGCGCCGACGGAGGACGGAGCGGGGCGGTCGGCGGCGACCATCAGCGCGGCCAGAGCGGTCGTGACCGGAACGGAGGCCACCAGACCGATCGAGCCGACCAGTGTGCGCACGATCTCCTCCGCCACCAGCTCGCTGTTGGCGACCGCGCCCACACTGCTCTGCGCGATGGAGAACAGCAGGAGCAGCGGCAGCGCCGCACCCGCGTAGGCGAGGACGAGGGTGTTCACCACGGACGCGATGTGGTCGCGGCCGATACGGATGCCCGCGCGGTACAGGCCGCGCCAGCCCATCGTCGGGTTGGCCTCGTGCAGTTCCCAGACCGCCGAGGTCTGCGTGACCGTCACATCGTCCAGCACACCGAGCGAGCCGATGATGATGCCCGCGAGCAGCAGACCGCTCATGTCGATCGACGGATACAGCCCGTGGATCAGACCGGTGTTGTCGTCCGTGTTGCCGGTCAGCGCGGCCCAGTCGATGAACCACGACCCGAGCACACCGATCAGCAGCAGCGAGATCAGCGTGCCGAGGACGGCCACCGATGTCCGCGCGGACAGGCCGTGGCAGAGATACAGCGCGATCAACATGATGGCGCTCGCTCCGACGACCGCCACGACCAGCGGGTTCGAGCCCTGGAGGATCGCGGGCAGGATGAAGAAGTTGAGCACCATGAAGCTCAAGGCCAGCGCCACCAGCGCCATCACACCGCGCATCCGGCCCACGAGCACGACAGCGACCGCGAAGATGCCGGCGAGCACGGTGAGGGGCAGCCGCCGGTTCACATCGGCGACCGAGTACTGAAGGTCCTGCGGCGCGGAGGGCTCGTAGGCGACCACGACCTCCTGGCCCTCGTGCAGCTGTCGCGACTGGTCGGGCTGGACGATCTCGGTGAAGGTGCGCCCGGTGTTCTCGCCGGTGTCGACCCGGATCGTCGCCTTCTTGCAGTCGCCGTTCGCCTGCTGCACCGCCGAGGAGCCCTCGGCGGTGGAGGTGTCGCCCGTCGGCGGGACGCCGGAGACACCGGCCGTCTTGCAGTCGACCGGCTCGACCTTGGTGACCGTCGCCTGTTCCGTCTGCCGGTCGAAGCCGACGCCGGTGCGTTCGTGCGCGGGCGCACCGCCGGGCCACAACACGACCAGGCCCACCACGACCGCGGCGGCGAACGGGACCAGGATCGCGGCGATCACCTTCCGCAGATGCCGGGAGACGGGGGCGGCCGGCCCATGGCTGTGACTGTGGCCGTGCGAGGACCCGTGTCCACCGCCGTGCGAGGACCCGTGTCCGCCGCCCAGTGACGGCTCGTGCCCGCCCCCGTGGGAGCTCCCGCCCCCAGGGGGGTTCCCGTGTCCGTGCGGGTCCCCGTGCCCATGGGCGTCCATCTGCCCATGCGAGTCGCCGTGTCCACCCCTTGGACCCGTCCCCTGCCCTCTACCGGAACCGGGGCCTGGGTCGCCAACGGGCCTGTGGCGGCGGGGTTCGGGCGGTGGAAACGGAGGCTGCTGCGGTGTGGTCACCGCCCGATCATCGCAAGAACGGCGGGGGCCCCCTGTTCACCGCGCCCGAAGTGACGCTAGCGTGGGGACACCTTTGTACACGCGGGAGCTCGGAGCACCGGGCTGAGAGGGCGCTGACCTCCGTCTACGCGATGTTTCACGTGGAACATGTGTCGTTCCACACGAAACTCCGGCAGACGGTGACCGCTGCGTCGACCGCCGAACCTGTTACCGGGTAATGCCGGCGTAGGGAGTAGGTCTCATGACCAGCAAGGACGTACGCACGCCTGCCTCCGCGCAGATCTCCGCCGTCTCCGACGGCGACGACAGCGGCGAGGCCGGGAAGTCCATCGGCTGGCACAAGGCGTATGTCGAGGGCTCGCGCCCCGACATGCGGGTGCCGGTCCGTCAGGTGCATCTCACCAACGGCCGGGCGGTCACGCTCTACGACACCTCCGGCCCGTACACCGATCCATCCGTGGATACGGACGTCCGCAGGGGCCTTCAGCCGCTGCGGGAGAACTGGATCATCGCGCGCGGCGATACCGAGGAGTACGCGGGCCGCCCGGTCCGCCCCGAGGACGACGGGCTGCGGCACACCTCGCCGCGAGGCGGGCTGCGCAACCTCGACGCGGTCTTCCCGGGCCGCCCCCGGCTGCCGCGCCGCGGACGGGACGGCCAGGCCGTCACCCAGCTCGCGTACGCCCGCCGGGGCGAGATCACACCGGAGATGGAGTACGTGGCCATCCGGGAGAACGTTTCTCCTGAGGTGGTGCGGGAGGAGATCGCGGCGGGCCGGGCCGTACTGCCGGCCAACATCAACCACCCGGAGATCGAGCCGATGATCATCGGCAAGCGGTTCCTGGTGAAGGTCAACGCCAACATCGGCAACTCCGCGGTGACCTCCTCCATCGAGGAGGAGGTGGAGAAGATGACCTGGGCGACCCGCTGGGGCGCCGACACGGTCATGGACCTGTCCACCGGCCGCAACATCCACACCACCCGCGAGTGGGTGCTGCGCAACTCCCCCGTCCCCATCGGCACGGTGCCGCTGTACCAGGCGCTGGAGAAGGTCGACGGCAGGGCCGAGGAACTGTCCTGGGAGATCTACAAGGACACGGTCATCGAGCAGGCCGAGCAGGGCGTGGACTACATGACCGTCCACGCGGGCGTCCGTCTGCCGTACGTGCCGCTGACCGCCAACCGCAAGACGGGCATCGTCTCGCGCGGCGGCTCCATCATGGCGGCGTGGTGCCTGGCGCACCACAAGGAGAGCTTCCTGTACGAGAACTTCGAGGAGCTCTGCGAGATCCTCGCGGCCTACGACATCACGTACTCGCTCGGGGACGGCCTGCGGCCCGGCTCGATCGCGGACGCCAACGACGAGGCGCAGTTCGCGGAGTTGAGGACGCTCGGGGAACTCAACCGGATCGCCAAGCGTTTCAATGTGCAGACGATGATCGAGGGCCCCGGGCACGTCCCGATGCACAAGATCAAGGAGAACATCGACCTTCAGCAGGAGATCTGCGATGAAGCTCCGTTCTATACGCTCGGCCCGCTGACCACGGACATCGCTCCGGCCTACGACCACATCACCTCCGGTATCGGCGCCGCGATGATCGCCTGGTGGGGCACGGCCATGCTCTGCTACGTCACGCCCAAGGAGCACCTGGGCCTGCCCAACCGTGACGACGTCAAGACTGGCGTCATCACCTACAAGATCGCGGCCCATGCCGCCGACCTCGCCAAGGGGCACCCCGGCGCCCAGGAGTGGGACGACGCCCTCTCCGACGCCCGCTTCGAGTTCCGCTGGGAGGACCAGTTCAACCTGGCCCTCGACCCGGACACGGCCCGGGAGTTCCACGACGAGACCCTCCCGGCCGAGCCGGCCAAGACGGCCCACTTCTGCTCCATGTGCGGGCCGAAGTTCTGCTCGATGAAGATCTCTCAGGACATCCGCCGTGAGCACGGTGGGAGCAAGGGGGAGATCGAAGAGGGCATGGCGCAGAAGTCGAAGGAGTTCGCGGCGGCGGGCAACAGGGTGTACCTGCCGATCGCGGACTGATCGACGGCTGATCGCGGACGGGTCGGGCGGGCCGTCGACCGGGCGGGCCGCCGGCCGGGTTCGGCTTGGGCCCCCTGGGTGGGGGCGCAAGCCGGTCAGTCCGGTTGGTGCTCGGGGCCGCCGAAGTCGGGGCTCGTGAAGTCCGGGCTTGTGTAGCTCGGACGGGTGCCCGTGGTGGAGCCTTCACCGGGGCTGGTGAAGCCCGGCCGGCCGTAACCGAGGTGCGGCATACGGCTCGTGGGCGCCGACGAGGTGGTGCGGGGCAGGCGTACCGGGCGCGCGGTGCTGAGCGCGTCCTGGAGGAACGGCAGGATGCCGCGCTCCAGGAGAGCTTCGCGCCAGGCCTGCCTGGCCCGTTCCACCTCTCCGTCGGGCTCGCCGTAGGGGCCGGTCTCCAGTGAGGGCCTGTTGCGCAGAGCGGTGAGCAGCAGGCCGGCGCCGGCGACGAGGATCGCCACGGCGGTGACGGCACCGAACACCCAGCCGGTGGTGAGCATGGTCTCGGCGAACGCCCGGTCCGGTTCGAGCATCTTCAGGAGGTAGCCGACGAGCAGGAAGATCACGGCGGCCGTTCCGGCGAGGACCGGTGCCAGGACCGCGACGACGGCGACGGCTCCCGCCCCGGCGGTCTCGGCGACCTCGCCCATGGAGGAGGCGAGGCCCACCGTGCCCGTGCCCTGATCGGCGGAGCCGGACTCGCGCACGGAGGACGTGGTGGACGGTGGGCGGCGCAGTTCCTCGCGGACCTTCACATAGTGCTGGTACTCGGTCGCCGCAGCGGCCGTGATGAGCGCGGTGGCGTTGAGGGCCATCGTGCGCAGTTGCTCGGGGTTGAGCCGCTGACCGACAGCGGCCAGTTCGGGACGGTGTGGGGCGGAGCGCAGCGCCTCATCGAGGATCCGCTCGTACTCTTGGCGGTCCTCGCTCAGCAGGTGCTGCGGAACGCTGTTCATGTGCATCCCCCGATGCTCCGTAGGGCTTGGGGCTCGCACGCTGACGAGCCGTCGGGCAGAAACGGAGGGGAGCCTGCTACGGATAAGCCGATGGTAGAGCGGCGACGGTGGCCGGTGACAGGGGGTTTGCAGAAATTGGGTCCTGGCCGGCGCGGCCGTTCCCCGAGCGCGCTCCTGGGGGCGCCTGCCCGGTGAACGCTTACTTATCCAGGGGAAGTTGCTGCACCAGCAGCTTTCCGGCCATGGTCACTCCGCCGTCCATGGCGATGGCGAGGCCGCCCGCGTAGACGTGCGGGCCCTCCACGGTCGGGCCGCCGCTGTCCTCGCCCTCCTCCGAGCCGACCTCGCCCAGGAGGTAGGGGATGGGGCTGTGGCCGTGGACGATGCGCGTGCCGCCGTAGACGTCCAGCAGCGAGCGCACGGCGTCGCCGCCCTCGTCGCGGAAGGAGAAGCGCCTGGTGAACTTGCGGAACAGGTCCCAGACCTCGTCGGCGTTGTTGCGGGTGAGGGCCTCGCGGACGTTGTCGTTGACCTCCTCGATGGAGGCGCCGTAGTCGAGGTAGGCGGTGGTGTCGGAGTGGACGAGGAGATGGCCCTCGACCTCCTCCATCGCGTCGAGGCGGGACATCCACTGGAGGTGGTGGTCCTGGAGGCGGTCCATGTCGGTCTTCTGGCCGCCGTTGAGCAGCCAGGCCGCCTGGAAGGTGGCGGTGCCCGCGCCGGAGTTGACGGGGGTGTCGCCGAACCGTTTGGCGCCGATGAGCAGCAGTTCGTGGTTGCCCATCAGGGCCTTGCAGTAGCCGCCGGCCGCGGCGGCCTCGGCGGACAGCCGCATCACGAGGTCGATGACGCCGATGCCGTCCGGACCGCGGTCGGTGAAGTCGCCGAGGAACCACAGCCGGGCGGTGCCGGCGCACCACTGGCCGGAGGCGTCGATCAGGCCCTTCTCCCGCAGGGCGGCGAGCAGCTCGTCGAGATAGCCGTGCACGTCGCCGACCACGAACAGCGGGCCGGGGCCGGTGGCGGGACGCTCGACGACCGCGGGTGCGGGGTCCACGGTCACCTGGAGAGTGTCACCCCGATTGATGACAGGCAGATCGCGCTGAGTGGGGGTGTAACCCTCCGGGTAGTCGAGCGGCTCGGCCGCGGGGGCGGCATCACCGGCGGGGTGGGAGCCCTGCGCGGGACGCGGACCGGTCTCGTGGACATACGCGGGCACCCGGAAGTCGCGCACCGTCGCCGTGCGCTCCACCTCGGGTCCCTGACCGGCCCCCTGAGTCATCGACCCCTCCACCATCGCGCCGCATCTGCACCCGGTCGGACTGCCTGGTCGCAGCGGCCCGCGGTGCCGTGGGCCCATCATAGGAATGCGGATCGTGCCGTGTGATGACCCAGGGGTGGTGAATCGGAAGAGTACTCAGGTTCACCGCGCCTTTCGCCCCAATTGGGCCGACCTTCGTCCCGGTGACGGCTGCCGCGGAGCCGCGTTTCGGGTCATGCCGTGGGCGGTGCGAGAGCGGACGGCCTCGTTCCGTGAGCGGAGCATGGCCGGATCGGCTCCCTCTCGGCGCCCTGAGCGTCTCGTTCCGGCCCCCTGGAGCGGGGTGCGGTGGCGGTGACGGTTGGGCTTTCGGCGGGTCCGGGGAGCCGGTCCGGCGTGGCGTGGAGGCGGCCCCGCCGCTCACCCCTGGTCGGGGGAGCGCGGCGGGCTGACCGTGCGGCGGGTCGGGCGGCGCTGGGAGGACGTACGGACGATCAGTTCGGTCGGTATCACCTGCTCGACCGGTTGGTCCGACTCCACGCCCTCGATGGCGTCGATGAGGAGCTGGACGACGGCCGTGCCGATGCGGCGGGGCTTGAGCGAGAGGGTGGTGATGGGCGGCTCGGTGTTGGCGTAGACCGTGGACTCGCTGCAGCAGACCAGCAGCAGGTCCTCGGGGACGCGCAGCCCGTAGCGGCGGGCGGCGGCGAGCAGGTCGGTGCCGTTGGGGTCGAACAGGCCGTAGACCGCGTCGGGGCGGTCGGGGCGGGCGAGCAGCCGGTCGGCGGCGACGGCGCCGGCGCAGGGGTCGTGTGCCGGGTAGGCCTCGTAGACCGGGTCCTGGCCGACGCGTTCGCACCAGCGCAGATAGGCGGTGGTGGACAGATGCGTGTACGTGTCGGTCGTGGTGCCCGTGAGCAGGCCGATACGGCGGGCCCCGGCGTCGGCGAGGTGGTCGAGGATGCCGAGGACGGCGGCCTCGTGGTCGTTGTCGACCCAGGCGGTGACGGGGAGCGAGCCGGCCGGGCGGCCGTCGGAGACGACCGGTAAACCCTGGCGGACCAGTTCGCTGACGACCGGGTCCTGGTCGGAGGGGTCGATGACGACCGTGCCGTCCAGGGCCACGTTCGACCACACGTCGTGGCGGGAGGTCGCGGGGAGGATGACGAGGGCGTATCCGCGGGCCAGGGCGGCGGAGGTGGCGGCGCGGGCCATCTCGGCGAAGTACGCGAACTCGGTGAAGGTGAAAGGTTCATCCCCGTAGGTCGTCACGGTCAGGCCGATGAGTCCCGACTTGCCGGTACGGAGGGTCCGGGCGGCGGCCGAGGGGCGGTAGCCCAGCCGGTCGGCGACCTCGCGGACATGGCGGCGGGTGGCGTCGGGGAGCCGGCCCTTGCCGTTGAGGGCGTCGGACACGGTTGTGATGGAGACCCCGGCCGCGGCGGCCACGTCTCTGATGCCCGCCCGTCCCGGACGGCTGCCTCGGCGTGAGGTTTCCGCGCGGCTCACCTGGTGCTTCCCTGCTGCTGTCATGGCGAGCCGATAGTAGGGCTCATGCGGTGGGGTAGTGCGGACGCATATGCACCTGTTGACAGGCACGTTTCTGCAAGGCGATCTCACGCTAATTCCCTTTGAAAGCAAGGGAGTTAGCGGGTTCTCCTGTGGTACGTGGGTTGTCGGCGCGCGCCCGCCTGCCAACTGCCTGATGTCTCGAAGAGGTCTCAACTCACCTTCACGAGGGATGCGCGCCACGGCGCAAGCTACCGGCGCATAGATATATGTACGGCGCGCCCCCGATTCGTGCGCCTTCCTCCGATGATGCCCCTGTTGTCGGTGTGACGTGTGTGGCGCGCCGGTCGGGGGCGGGCGAGCCCGCCTCGCACCGAGGGCGGGGCGGCGGAACGGGGCGGAGCGGCGGCACGGGGGAGCCGCACGAGGTGCAGGACGTGTGCGCTGCCCCATACGCACGCGGGCCGAATCCTCTTAAGGTGAGAAGCATTGGAAGCCGGCGGTGCGGACGGTCCGCCGGTGATCGCGAGGAGGACTGCGGTGAGCGAGACGAGCCCGAAGCTGCGCGCCGAGCTGGCGGGTATCCCCACCTACAAGCCGGGCAAGCCCGCCGCGGCCGGAGGGCCGGTGGCGTACAAGCTGTCCTCCAACGAGAACCCCTATCCCCCGCTGCCGGGTGTGATGGAGAGCGTCACCGCGGCCGCCACCGCCTTCAACCGCTACCCGGACATGGCCTGCACCGGTCTGATGGAGGAGCTGGCCGAGCGCTTCGGGGTGCCGGTGACGCACCTGGCCACGGGCACCGGTTCCGTCGGTGTCGCCCAGCAGCTGATCCAGGCCACCTCCGGCCCCGGCGACGAGGTGATCTACGCCTGGCGGTCCTTCGAGGCGTACCCGATCATCACGCAGATCAGCGGCGCGACCTCGGTCCAGGTGCCGCTGACGTCCGGTGATGTGCACGACTTGGACGCGATGGCGGAGGCGATCACCGAGCGGACCCGGCTGATCTTCGTCTGCAACCCCAACAACCCCACCGGGACGGCGGTGCGGCGGGCCGAGCTGGAGCGGTTCCTGGACCGGGTGCCCGGCGATGTGCTGGTCGTGCTCGACGAGGCCTACCGCGAGTTCGTCCGGGACGCCGATGTGCCCGACGGTGTGGAGCTGTACCGGGACCGGCCGAACGTCTGCGTCCTGCGGACCTTCTCCAAGGCCTACGGTCTGGCCGGCCTGCGCGTCGGGTTCGCCATCGCCCATGAGCCGGTCGCGGCGGCGCTGCGCAAGACGGCGGTTCCCTTCGGCGTCAGCCAGCTCGCCCAGGACGCAGCGGTCGCCTCGCTGCGGGCGGAGGACGAACTGCTCGGCCGGGTGGGCTCGTTGGTCTGCGAGCGCACACGTGTGGTCGACGGTCTGCGCGCTCAGGGCTGGACGGTGCCGGACACCCAGGCCAACTTCGTGTGGATGCGGCTGGGGGAGCGCACCGCGGCGTTCGCGGCCGCCTGCGAGCAGGCGGGGGTCGTGGTCCGGCCGTTCCTCGGCGAGGGTGTGCGGGTCACGATCGGTGAGGTCGAGGGCAACGACATCTTCCTGAAGACGGCGGAAGGCTTCCGCAAGGAGATCTGAGGCCGTTTCTGTCGAGCCGTGACCGCCCGGAAATCGAGGGCGGTCACGGCTCGACGCGTTCCACCCGGATCGGGTCCCCGTCGCGGACCGTGGCCAGCAGACGGGGGTCGCCTTCGAGGCGGCCGAGGACGTTGCAGGGGCTCGCGAGACGGCACTCCTCGCCCCGGGAGATCGGCGTCGGTCCGTAGGGGAGCGCGAGGGCGTCGCCGTCGGTCCAGAAGGCGACCGTGCCCGGGTCGACGACCTGGCGGGCGCCGGTTTCACGTGAAGCCGAGACACCTGTGTCGAAATAGACCTCCTCGCCCCAGGTGGCGGCGGTGGAGACGAGGGGCAGGGCCTTGGCGAGGGCCTCTGCGGTCGGGGTGTCGTCGAGGCTCGCGGTGAGATGACCCGCGGGCCAGGAGATCCGTATGCGTGTCGAAGCGGGCTGTGTCTGCATGGCCGGCAATTCAACAAGATGTTGAAGTTGCCGCCAAGAGGTCGACCTTCCGGTCAAGGAGGGACCCCCCTGTTCGGTCCGAAAATCAGTGCGTCATAATTGCTTGTGAATGTGAACGCGTTCACAAGCGTGTCCCGGTTGCTCCGATGATGTGCGAGACAAAAGGGGCAAACTGCCGCTGTGTCCACGGCGAGTAAGGAGACGACGACGTGGAATTGGCTTTGGCGCCCGAGACTCTGGCGCGTTGGCAGTTCGGTATCACCACCGTCTACCACTTCCTGTTCGTTCCGCTGACGATCTCGCTGGCCGCCCTCACGGCCGGACTGCAGACCGCGTGGGTGCGGACGGAGAAGGAGAAGTACCTCAGGGCGACCAAGTTCTGGGGGAAGCTCTTCCTGATCAACATCGCGATGGGTGTCGTCACCGGCATCGTGCAGGAGTTCCAGTTCGGTATGAACTGGTCGGACTACTCGCGCTTCGTGGGTGACGTCTTCGGCGCACCGCTCGCCTTCGAGGCGCTCATCGCCTTCTTCTTCGAGTCCACCTTCATCGGTCTGTGGATCTTCGGCTGGGACAAGCTGCCCAAGAAGATCCATCTGGCCTGCATGTGGATGGTGTCGATCGGCACCATCCTGTCCGCGTACTTCATCCTCGCGGCCAACTCGTGGATGCAGCACCCGGTCGGCTACCGGATCAACGAGGAGCGCGGCCGGGCGGAGCTGACCGACTTCTGGCACGTCCTCACCCAGAACACCGCGCTCGCCCAGGCCTTCCACACCCTCTCCGCCGCCTTCCTCACCGGTGGCGCCTTCATGGTCGGCATCGCCGCCATCCATCTGCTGCGCAAGCGGCACATCCGTGAGATGAGGACCTCGCTGCGGCTCGGCCTGGTCACCGTCGCCATCGGCGGTCTGCTCACCGCGGTCAGCGGCGATGTGCTCGGCAAGATCATGTACGAGCAGCAGCCCATGAAGATGGCCGCCGCCGAGGCGCTGTGGGACGGCGAGGCACCCGCGCCCTTCTCCGTCTTCGCCTACGGCGATGTCGACGCCGGCCACAACAAGGTCGCCATAGAGATCCCCGGCCTGCTGTCCTTCCTGGCCAAGGACGACTTCACCTCGTACGTCCCCGGCATCAACGACATCAACAAGCTCGAGCAGGAGAAGTACGGGCCCGGCGACTACCGGCCCAACATCCCGGTGGCGTACTGGGGCTTCCGCTGGATGATCGGCTTCGGCATGGCGTCGTTCACGATCGGCCTGGTCGGACTCTGGCTGACCCGCAAGAGGTTCCTGCTCCCACAGGCGCTGCGGACCGGTGAGGACGAGGTGCCGAACCTGGTGCTGTTCCGCAAGAAGGCCCTCGGCCCGAAGCTCACCAAGTGGTACTGGCGCATCGCGATCTGGACCCTGGCCTTCCCGCTGATCGCCAACTCCTGGGGCTGGATCTTCACCGAGATGGGCCGTCAGCCCTGGGTCGTCTACGGCGTGCTCAGGACGCGTGACGCGGTCTCCCCCCATGTGTCCCAGGGCGAGGTGCTCACCTCGATGATCGTCTTCACCGCCCTGTACGCGATCCTCGCGGTCGTCGAGGTCAAGCTGCTGGCGAAGTACATCAAGGCCGGCCCGCCCGAGCTCACCGAGGCCGATCTCAACCCGCCCAAGAAGATCGGCGGCGACCCCCGTGACGCCGACAAGCCGATGGCCTTCTCGTACTAGGCCGAGGGAGCTGCACAGTCATGGAACTGCACGACGTCTGGTTCGTCCTGATCGCCGTCCTGTGGACCGGCTACTTCTTCCTGGAGGGCTTCGACTTCGGGGTCGGCATCCTCACCAAGCTGCTGGCCCGCGACCGGCTCGAGAAGCGGGTGCTGATCAACACGATCGGCCCGGTCTGGGACGGCAACGAGGTCTGGCTCCTCACGGCGGGCGGCGCGACCTTCGCCGCCTTCCCGGAGTGGTACGCCACCCTCTTCTCCGGCTTCTATCTGCCGCTGCTGCTCATCCTGGTCTGCCTGATCGTCCGGGGTGTCGCCTTCGAGTACCGGGCCAAGCGGCCCGAGGAGAACTGGCAGCGCAACTGGGAGACGGCGATCTTCTGGACCTCGCTGCTCCCCGCATTCCTGTGGGGTGTCGCCTTCGGCAACATCGTGCGCGGTGTGAAGATCGACGCCGACATGGAGTACGTCGGCAACGTCTGGGACCTGCTCAACCCCTACGCGCTGCTCGGCGGCCTGGTGACGCTCACCCTGTTCACCTTCCACGGGGCGGTGTTCACGGCGCTGAAGACCGTCGGCGAGATCCGTGAGCGGGCGCGGGCGCTGGCGCTGAAGGTCGGGCTCGTGGCCGCCGTGGCCGCGCTGATCTTCCTGGTGTGGACCCAGGTCGACAGCGGTGACGGTGAGAGCCTGGTCGCGCTGATCGTGGCGGTCGCCGCGCTGGTCGCCGCGCTCGCGGCGGTCCGGGCCGGGCGTGAGGGATGGGCGTTCGCCCTGTCCGGCGTCACCATCGTGGCCGCGGTGGCAATGCTCTTTCTGTCCCTCTTCCCGGACGTCATGCCCTCCTCGCTCAACGAGGACTGGAGCCTGACCGTCACCAACGCCTCGTCGAGCCCCTACACCCTGAAGATCATGACCTGGTGCGCGGCCGTCGCCACGCCGATCGTCCTGCTCTACCAGGGGTGGACGTACTGGGTGTTCCGCAAGCGCATCGGCACGCACCACATCGCTGTCGAGGCCTCGCACTGAGTCCGCCCGGGAGGGTGTTTCACGTGAAACACCGTCAAACACCCTCTCTGGACCGAAGGGCATGTTTCACGTGAAACCGATCGATCCGCGTCTGATCCGCCACGCACGCGCCACCCGGCTGTTCCTGGCGGCGGTCGTCGCCCTGGGGACCGTCGGAGCGGTGCTCGTCATCGCCCAGGCGATGCTCATCGCCGAGGTCGTGGTCGGCGCCTTCCAGCGCGGGCTGTCGGTCGGTGAACTGCGCACTCCCCTGCTGCTGCTCGTGGCCGTCGCGGTCGGCCGGTCGGCGATCGCCTGGCTGACCGAGATGGCGGCCCATCGCGCGAGCGCGGCCGTGAAGTCTGAGCTGCGGGGGCGGCTGCTGGAGCGCGCGGTCCGGCTGGGTCCCGGCTGGCTGAGCGGGCAGCGGACCGGATCGCTCGTCGCGCTCGCCACGCGGGGCGTGGACGCCCTCGACGACTACTTCTCGCGCTATCTGCCGCAGTTGGGGCTCGCGGTGGTGGTTCCGGTGGCGGTGCTGGCCCGGATCGTCACCGAGGACTGGGTGTCCGCCGCGATCATCGTCGGCACCCTGCCGCTCATCCCGGTCTTCATGATGCTGATCGGCTGGGCCACCCAGGCGCACATGGACCGTCAGTGGCGGCTGCTGTCCCGGCTGTCCGGCCACTTCCTGGACGTGGTCGCGGGACTGCCGACGCTGAAGGTGTTCGGCCGGGCCAAGGCCCAGGCCGAGTCGATCAGGCGCATCACCGGCGAGTACCGCCAGGCGACCATGCGGACCCTGCGGATCGCCTTCCTGTCCTCCTTCGCGCTGGAACTGCTCGCCACGATCTCGGTGGCCCTGGTCGCCGTGACGATCGGCATGCGACTCGTGCACGGCGAGATGGACCTGTACACCGGGCTGGTCATCCTCGTGCTCGCCCCCGAGGCCTATCTGCCGCTGCGGCAGGTGGGCGCGCAGTACCACGCGGCGGCGGAGGGGCTCGCCGCCGCCGAGGAGATCTTCGAGGTCCTGGAGACGCCCGTACCCGACGCGGGCACCGGACCCGCGCCCGCGGGGGCGCTCTCGCTCGACCTCGACGGGGTCCGGGTCCGCTACCCCGGCCGGACGGCGGACGCCGTCACCGACGTCACCCTCACCGTGCGTCCCGGCGAGACCGTGGCGCTCGTCGGACCCAGCGGCGCGGGCAAGTCGACGCTGCTGCACATGCTGCTGGGGTTCGTGCGGCCGACCGCCGGACGGGTGCGGATCGGCGGGGCGGACCTCGCCGGGACCGACCTGGAACAGTGGCGGACCCGGGTCGCGTGGGTGCCGCAGCGGCCGCATCTCTACGCCGGGACCATCGCGGACAACGTCCGGCTCGCCCGTCCCGACGCCGACGACACGGCCGTACGGCAGGCTCTCCGGGACGCCGGGGCGCTGGAGTTCGTGGACGCGCTGCCTCTCGGTGCCGCGACGGTGCTCGGTGAGGACGGGGCCGGGCTCTCGGCCGGGCAGCGGCAGCGGCTCGCGCTGGCACGGGCGTTCCTCGCCGACCGTCCCGTGCTGCTGCTCGACGAGCCGACGGCCGCCCTGGACGGGGAGACCGAGGCGGAGATCGTGGCCGCGGTGCGGCGGCTGTCCGCCGGGCGTACGGTCCTGCTCGTCGTGCACCGGCCGGCGCTGCTGGCGGTGGCCGACCGGGTCGTACGGCTGGAGGCCCCTCAGGAGCCCGTGGGAGCGCCCCGGGAGCGGACCACGGCGACGACCCCGGCGGCCCGCACCGCCGACGACGAGACGCCCGAGCACACGCCGGCTCCGGAGCGGGCGGCCGCCGCCCCGTCGAGCCGCCCCACGACGCATGTCCTCGACCGGGTCCGTGCCCTGTCCGGCCCCCGGCGCGGCCGCCTCGCCCTCGCCCTGCTGCTGGGCAGCCTCGCCCTCGCCAGTGCCGTCGGGCTCATGGCGACCTCCGGATGGCTCATCTCCCGCGCCTCGCAGCAGCCGCCGGTGCTGTATCTGATGGTGGCCGTGACGGCGACGCGCGCCTTCGGCATCGGACGGGCGGTGTTCCGGTACGGGGAGCGGCTGGTGTCGCACGACGCCGTGCTGCGGATGCTGGCCGACACCCGGGTCGCGGTGTACCGGCGTCTGGAGCGGCTGGCACCCGCCGGACTGCGCGACACCCGCCGCGGCGATCTGCTCAGCCGTCTCGTCGCCGATGTGGACGCCCTTCAGGACTACTGGCTGCGCTGGCTGCTGCCCGCCGGGGCGGCGACGCTGGTGTCCGCGCTGTCCGTGGGCTTCACGGCCTGGCTGCTGCCGGAGGCCGGCGCGGTCCTGGCGGCCGGACTGCTCGCGGCCGGGGCCGGGGTGCCCCTGGCCACGGGCGCGGTCGCCCGCCGGGCCGAGCGCAGGCTCGCCCCCGCCCGGGGCGTGCTCGCCACCCGCGTGACCGACCTGCTGTCCGGCACCGCGGAGCTCACCGTCGCCGGTGCCCTGCCCCGCCGTACCGCCGAGGCCCGGGAGGCGGACCGGGACCTCACCCGGATCGCCTCGCGCACGGCCGCGGCGACCGCCCTCGGCGACGGACTGACCGCGCTGGTCTGCGGGCTGACCGTGGCCGGGGCCGCGCTGGTGGGTGCGCAGGCGGTCGCCGACGGGCGGCTGAGCGGCGTGGCCATGGCCGTGGTCGTGCTGACCCCGCTGGCCGCCTTCGAGGCCGTGCTCGGGCTGCCGCTCGCCGTGCAGTTCCGGCAGCGGGTGAGCAGGAGCGCCGAGCGGGTCTTCGAGGTGCTGGACACCCCCGAGCCCGTGCGTGAGCCGGAGCGGCCGCGCCAGGCACCCGCCTCGCCGTTCCCGCTCGTCCTCATGGACCTGGGCGCACGGCACGCCGGACAGGACAGGGCGGCGCTGGCCGGGCTGGACCTGCGCCTGGAACCGGGCCGCAGAGTGGCCGTGGTGGGGGCGTCCGGCTCCGGCAAGACCACGCTGGCGCAGGTGCTGCTGCGCTTCCTGGACGCGGACATGGGCTCGTACACGCTCGGCGGTGTGGACGCGTATGCGCTGGACGGCGACGACGTACGGCGGCTCGTGGGGCTGTGCGCGCAGGACGCGCACCTCTTCGACAGTTCCGTACGGGAGAACCTGCTGCTGGCCCGGCGCGGGGCCACCGACGCCGAGCTGCGCGACGCGCTGGCCCGGGTGCGGCTGCTCGACTGGGTCGAGGGCCTGCCGGACGGGCTCGACACGCTGGTCGGGGAGCACGGGGCCCGGCTGTCCGGCGGGCAGCGGCAGCGGCTGGCGCTGGCCCGTGCGCTGCTCGCCGACTTCCCCGTGCTGGTCCTCGACGAGCCCGCCGAGCATCTCGACCTGCCGACCGCGGACGCGCTGACCGCGGACCTGCTGGCCGCCACCGAGGGCCGGACGACGCTGCTGATCACGCACCGGCTGGCCGGACTGCGGGACGTGGACGAGGTGATCGTGCTGGCCGGCGGGCAGGTCGTCCAGCGCGGCGGCTTCGCGGAACTGGCCGCCGTGGCGGGCCCCTTGCGGGCGATGGCCGAGCGGGAGGCGGCCACGGAGTCCCTGGCGGTGGCGACGCTGTAGGCGCGAGGGCGGCGGGGGGCCGTGGACCACCCCGGCGCCCCGGTGACCGCAGCGCCCCGGCAACCGCAGCACCCCCGAAGCCCCAGCGCCGCGGCAACCGCAGCACCCCCGAAGCCCCAGCGCCCCGGCGACTCGGCGCGGTGACGCCCCATCACCCCGTTCGCAGCAATGCGTCCCCCAGCCGTACGACTTGAACAGGACTCGGGGCGGGGGCCGGGGTCACGATCACTGACATGCCCTCACCTCGCCGTCACCCTCTGATCGTTCCGGTGCTGCTGATCGCGGGCGCCGTCCTCGCCGCCCGTCCCGCGGCCTCCGACTCCGGCGGTGCCGCCGACAGCACGGCGGCGCAGGTGGCCCGGCTGTACGCGGACGCTGCCGTGGCCACCCGGCAGTACGAGGACGGGCGGCGGGCGGCCGAGGGGCAGCGGGCCCTGGCGCGGCACTACGAGGAACTGCTGGACCGCCGGCGGAGCGAGATCGCCGTGCTGCACGAGGACCTGGGACGGATCGCGCGCGCCCAGTACCGCGACGGCGGCGGGCTCCCGGTCGCCGCGCAGATCGTGCTGGCGGGCAGTCCGGAGGAGCTGATGCGCGGTCAGCACGTGTTCTCCCAGGCGAACCTGGCGCTCGACAACGCGGTCGACAAGAACCGGCGCGCCGAGCGGCGCCTCGCGGCCGACGAGGCGAAGACCGCGGCGGCCTGGCAGGACCTGGAGAAGCGCAGGAGCGAACTGGCCGCCCTGAAGCAGACCATCGAGGCGAAGCTGGAGGAGGCCCGCTCCAGGCTCCAGGGGGAGGCGGACGCGTCGGCCCTCGCGGGCAGCTGCCGGGGCGCGGTCAGGCTCGAACAGCCGCCCGCCACGGCCACCCGGGGCTGGGTCGCGCCGGTGGAGACGTACGAGCTGTCGGCGGGCTTCGGCAGCGGCGGCGACCGCTGGGCGAACCGGCACACGGGGCAGGACTTCGCGGTGCCCATCGGCACGCCGGTGCGGTCGGTCGGCGACGGCAGGGTGGCGGCCGTGTCCTGCGGGGGCGCCTTCGGCATCCAGGTGCTCGTCGAACATCCCGGCGGCTACTACACGCAGTACGCCCACCTGGCCTCGGTCGCCGTGGACGAGGGCGAGCGGGTGGGCGCCGGGCAGTGGATCGGCCAGTCCGGCACGACCGGGAACTCGACCGGCCCGCATCTGCACTTCGAGGTCCGGGTCACCCCTGAGCTGGGCTCCGGGGTGGACCCGGTGCCGTGGCTGGCCGCGCGCGGGGTGAACCTGTGACGGCCGGGCCGGGCCGGGCGGGGCGGCGCGGCGGGCCGGCGGCGCCGCTCGGGAGCCGGGCCGCGGACCTGGGCGGACCGGATGCGCGGGGCCCCGGCGGGCCGCCTACGCCTGGGCCTGCGCCAGGAGTTCCTCGATCACCACGGCCACCCCGTCCTCGTTGTTGGCGACCGTGCGGCCCGAGGCCGCGGCGATCACGTCCGGGTGGGCGTTGCCCATCGCGTAGGAGCGGCCGGCCCAGGTGAGCATCTCGACGTCGTTCGGCATGTCGCCGAAGGCCACGACCTCCTCGTGCGAGATGCCGCGCTCGGCGCAGCACAGGGCGAGGGTGCTGGCCTTGGAGACGCCGGGGCCGCTGATCTCCAGCAGGGCGCTGGGGCTGGAGCGGGTGACGTTCGCGCGGTCGCCGATCGCGAGGCGGGCCAGGGTGAGGAACGCGTCGGGGTCGAGCGTGGGGTGGAAGGCGAGGATCTTCAGCACGGGTTCGCCGGCGCCGGGCGTGTCCTGGCCGAGCAGCTCCTCGGCCGGTGCCAGGGTGTCCGGGATCTCCATGTGCAGCTTCGGGTAGTCCGGCTCCTGGTTGAAGCCGTACGTCTGCTCGACCGCGTACATCGTGCCGGGCGCGGCGTCCCGCAGCAGTCGTACGGCGTCCAGGGCGTTCCCCCGGGCCAGCTCGCGCACCTTGACGAAGCGGTGGGCGCCGGGGCCGCCGTGCAGGTCGACCACGGCGGCGCCGTTGCCGCAGATGGCCAGGCCGTGGCCGTGGACGTGGTCGCTGACGACGTCCATCCAGCGGGCCGGGCGGCCGGTCACGAAGAAGACCTCGATACCGGCCTCCTCGGCGGCGGCCAGCGCGGCCACGGTCCGCGGTGAGACCGACTTGTCGTCGCGCAGGAGCGTGCCGTCGAGGTCGGTGGCGATCAGTCGCGGCCGGACGACCGGGGCGCCCGCCCGACCGGGCGATATGGCGTCGAGCGAGGTCGAGAGCGGGGAGGAGGCCGGGGGCTCGGGCTGTCGCGTCGCTGAGGTCACCCGGCCATTCTCGCGCATATGCCCGCACGGGCGTGCGGCGGTCCGCACATCTGGGCGGTGCGGGCTCCCGGGCCGCCGCGCCGGTCCGGCTTGCCGAGGCTGTCCGGCTCGGCCGCCACCCCACGAGGTCACCGCCTGCCCTGCGAGGTCACCGCACGCTCCGCGAGGTCACCGCACGCTCCGCGAGGTCACTGCGCGCCCTGCGAGGTCGCCGCACGCTCTGCGGGGTCGCCGCGCACCCCCGCGAGGTCACCGCGCGCGGGCGGCCAGCCAAGGCGTGAGCCCCACGAGGACGAACTCCTTGTGCACCCGGTCGCCCGGCAGCGGGACCATCAGGAAGTCTCCCGGGGGGAACCGCCGGGTCCTGACCCAGGCCCGTCCGTCGTAGAGGGCGCGTACGAAAGCGGGCACGTCGTCGCGGTCGACGTCGGGGCACTCCACCCCGTCCACGGTGATCAGCGCGTCGTCCTCGGGGTAGAGCCGCACGCTGACGACGGGGAGGCCGCCCAGTTCGACATGGGCCTCGTGCGGGAGCGAGCCGTCCGCGTCGGTGGTGACGCCGACACCCGCGGTCGTCCGCCGGGAGGTCTGGTCGGCGCCTATGTCGTGGGTGACCTCGATCTCGCGGGCGTACTCGTCGGCGATGGCCCGCAGGGCGGCGACGGCCGCCTCGGTGGTGGGCAAATGGTCCATACCAGTGATCATGCCGGGTGTATGCGCCCCGGCACAGCGGCGCGACACTGATTCGGCCAGGCGCTGCTTCTCGACCGGGCCCGCGCCAGCCACAGCCGATCCGCGCTCAGCCACGGCCCTGCCGGTCACAGCCACAGCCCGGCGCGCGCTCAGCCGCAGCCCAACGGCCCCACTACCTCCGCGCGACCCCCCTCCGCGCGGGCACCCCTCCTCACGACGTCTCCCCGCCACCGCTCACCGCGACTCGGAGAACCGCAGATACCCCGGCGGCACGGCCTGCGTCAGCCACACCCCGTTCGCGCTGACGTGGAAGACATGGCCGTCCCGGTGCATGGCGCCCGCGTCCACCGTCAGCACCACGGGCCGCCCCCGGCGGGCACCGACCCGCGTGGCGGTCTCCCGGTCCACGGACAGATGTACGTCATGGCGGTTCATCGGCCGCAGCCCCTGCGCCCGGATCGCGTCCAGATTGCGGGCCACGGTCCCGTGGTACAGATACGGCGGCGGGGTCGCCGGCGGCAGGCCCAGGTCCACGTCGACGCTGTGGCCCTGGCTGGCGCGGATCCGGGTGCCCTCGACGGCGAAGCGCTTCTTGTCGTTGGCGGCCACCACGTGGTCCAGTTCCTCGCGCGAGAAGGGGAACCCGTGCCCGGCGGCGGCCGTCATCAGAGTCTCGATCTCCACCCAGCCGCCGTCGTCGAGGGTGAGCCCGATCCGCTCCGGCTGATGACGCAGATGCTTGGAGAGGTACTTCGACACCTTCACGGTGCGTCTTTCGTCCATGCGACCCAGCATGCCGAGCGGGCGACTCTCCCGCACTTTCTTTCCGGGCCGAGGTTTGATCCACAAGCAACAGCGGTTATCCACAGCCCAGTTCGCCGATATGTGGACAACCACTGTGGTTTTTGCGGTAGTTCGCCAAGTTGCTTAACAAGCACGTAACTTGGCGAACCCGTCAGCCGTCCACACCTGTTGATGAAACAGCCTCCCCACCAGGCACGTTCGCCCCTACAGGCGCGGCTCCACCCGTGCCAGACGCCTCAACACGCCAGGTGCGAAACGGGACAAGGCGTGCACGCCACGTGCCTCGGGGGTCACCGGCACGACCGCGTCGTTGCGCACGACGGCCCGCAGGATCGCCTCGGCGACCTTCTCCGGAGGGTAGTTGCGCAGTCCGTACAGACGCGAGGAGTTCTTCTGCCGCCGCTTCTCCTCCGCCTCGTCCACGCCGACGAACCGAGCCGTGGAGGTGATGTTGGTGTTCACCAGGCCGGGGCAGATCGCGCTCACCCCGATTCCCTGGCCCGCGAGTTCGGCGCGCAGACACTCGCTGAGCATCAGCACGGCCGCCTTGGAGGTGCTGTAGGCGGGCAGCGCGCGCGAGGGTTGGAACGCGGCGGCGGACGCGGTGTTCACGATGTGTCCGCCCTGCCCGCGCTCGGCCATCTGCCGCCCGAAGAGACGGCAACCGTGGATCACACCCCACAGGTTGACGTCGAGGACCTTCTTCCAGTCCTCCGGCGTGGTCTCGAAGAAAGAGCCGGACAGCCCGATCCCGGCGTTGTTCACCAGCACGTCCACGACGCCGTGTTCGAGCAGGACCTTCTCGGCGAGCTTCTCCATGGCCTGTGCGTCGGACACGTCCACCGTTTCCGCCCAGGCCCCCGGCGCGCCCACCAGTCGCGCCAACTCGGCCGTGCGCACCGCGCTTTCGGTGTCCCGGTCGACGGCGATGATCCGCGCGCCCGCCTCGGCGAACGCGAACGCCGTGGCCCGGCCGATGCCGCTGCCCGCACCGGTCACCAGCACGAGCTGCCCGCCGAACCGCTCGAAGTGCCGCCCGGTCGGCGCGAGTTCGGTACGGCCGCCCTCGATGCCCGACACGAACTCGGTGATCCAGGAGGCCAGTTGCTCGGGCCGGGTGCGGGGCACCCAGTGCTTGGCCGGCAGGGTGCGCCGGGTCAGCTGCGGTGCCCACAGCTCCAGTTCGTCGTAGAGGCGCTCGGAGAGGAAGGCGTCGCCGAGCGGCGTGATGAGCTGCACGGGCGCGTGGGCGTACGCGTCCGGGCGGGGCCTGCGCAGCCGTGCGCGCACGTTGTCCCGGTACAGCCAGGCGCCGCGCGCCGCGTCCGAAGGCAGTGATGAGGTGGGGTAGTTGCCGCCCGGCACCTTCTCCAGCCGCCGCAGGATGCCGGGCCAGCTCCTGCCCAGCGGACCGCGCCAGGCCAGCTCGGGCAGGGCGGGGGTGTGCAGCAGATAGACGTACCACGACTTGGCGCCCTGGCCGAGGAGTTGGCCGACCCGGCGCGGGGTGGGGCGCTTGAGACGGTTGTTGATCCAGTGCCCGAAATGGTCCAGGGACGGGCCGGACATCGAGGTGAAGGAGGCGATCCGGCCCTCGGTGCGTTTGACCGTGACGAACTCCCAGGACTGCACCGAGCCCCAGTCGTGCCCGACCAGGTGCACCGGCCGGCCGGGGCTCACCGCGTCCACGACCGCCAGGAAGTCGTCCGTGAGCTTCTCCAGCGTGAAGCCCCCGCGCAGCGGCTCCGGAGCGGTGGACCGCCCGTGGCCGCGGACGTCGTAGAGCACCACGTGGAAGTTCTGGGCCAGGCGCGGCGCGACCTCGGACCAGACCTCCTTGCTGTCCGGGTAGCCGTGCACGAGCACCACCGTCGGGGCCTGCGCGTCACCCAGTTCGGCGACGCACAGTTCGACGCCGCCGGTCCGTACCCGGCGCTCCCGCGCACCCTGGAGCATGCTCACTTCTCCTCCGCCCAGCGCCGCACGTGCGGCAGATCGTCGTCCAGCCAGAAGGCGCTCTCCTCGGGGTCCCGCGAGTCGGTGACGACGAGGATCTCCTCGAACTTCGCGCCGGTGCCCCGGAATCCGAGATGGGGCTCGACCGCCCACAGCCCCGGCTGCGGCGGATGGTCGGAGAAGCGGTATGGCGACCACAGCGGGGACCAGCCCTCCCGGTGGCCGTGCAGCGCGTCGGCCGCGAGGCCCTTCAGGGACTGCGTGCCGAAGCCGAACACCGTCGGGGAGAACCGGCGAGGGGTGACCTTGTCGACCTTGTGCGCGATCACGCCGAAGGGGTAGGCGCGGTGCCGGTTGGCGTAGCCCTGGCCGACCATCAGCCGGTCCACGTCCTCGTAGATCTCCCGCAGCGAGCGGCGTTCGCGCACCTCGCGCAGGATCAGCTCGCGGTGTGCCCGGAGGTCGTCCATCAGCCGGTTCTGCACGGGGTTGAGGCCGAGCGAGCCGGAGTAGCCGATGTCCGCGGTGAAGCCCTCGTAGACCGGGGCCATGTCGAGGATGAACGGCATCCCCGGCTCCAGCGCCCGGTTGGTCGGGAAGAACTGGAGCGGGATGCGGAAGCCCGCGAACGCCGTGCGGTCGCCGAACCAGGCGAAGGGCAGATGGAACCAGTCCCGTACACCCCGCTCGCGCAGCCACTCCCGCTGCATGCGCGCGGCCTCACGCTCGGTGACGCCAGGCTTCAGCTGCGCCGCCACCGCTTCGGCGCACTCGTAGGCGAGCCGCTGCACCGTCCTGAATCCGCGCAGCTCCGCGGATATCCCGTCTGCCACTGCCGTCGTCATGCCGCCCCGTCCCACCCGAGCCCATCGACTGCGGTACGTGTCCGTAACTTGACACCGCCGAATCTCGCACCTTGTTAGAGTCGGCGTCAATAGGGCGGTCGCAGGCCGTGCGGACGACCGTGCGGCGCCCCCGGGTCGCGGAGCGTGCGGACGGCTGGGGGCGGCGCCCCCGGGTCGCGGAGCGTGCGGACGGCTGGGGGCGGCACCCTCGGCCGCGGACCGTGCGGACGACCGGCCTTCACCCCCGTTCGCGAGCCGTCGCCCAAGGCCCGGCCCGCCCCCGCGGAGGGCCCGCCTCAGGGTTCTCCCTGGCCCGACCTCAGGGGGACCCCGGGCCTCCCGTACGACTGGAGGCTGACGTCAAGACTGCTCTGGAGTCTGACGACCGGCGTGGTCCGCGTCACTACCTTCGTAGACGTGACTGTGATCGCGACCGAAAGCCTGAGCAAGCGGTTCCCCCGGGTGACCGCGCTCGACCGGCTGTCCGTGGACATCGGAGCCGGTGTGACCGGACTCGTCGGAGCCAACGGCTCCGGCAAGTCCACCCTGATCAAGATCCTGCTGGGTCTGTCCCCGGCGAGCGAGGGCCGTGCCTCCGTGCTCGGCCTCGACGTCGCCACCGAGGGCGCCGCCATCCGCGAGCGCGTGGGCTACATGCCGGAGCACGACTGCCTGCCGCCCGACGTCTCGGCCACCGAGTTCGTCGTGCACATGGCGCGCATGTCCGGTCTGCCGCCCGCCGCCGCGCGTGAACGCACCGCGGACACCCTGCGCCATGTCGGCCTGTACGAGGAGCGCTACCGTCCCATCGGCGGCTACTCCACCGGCATGAAGCAGCGCGTGAAGCTGGCCCAGGCCCTCGTCCACGACCCGCAGCTGGTCTTCCTGGACGAGCCGACCAACGGCCTGGACCCGGTCGGCCGCGACGACATGCTGGGCCTGATCCGCCGAATCCACACCGACTTCGGCATCTCGGTCCTGGTCACCTCCCACCTGCTGGGCGAACTGGAGCGCACCTGCGACCACGTCGTCGTCGTCGACGGCGGCAAGCTCCTGCGCTCCAGCTCCACCACCGACTTCACCCAGACCACCACCACGCTCGCCGTCGAGGTCACCGACTCCGATGCGCACCCCGACGGCACCCGGGCGATGCGCGAGGCGCTGCACGCCCGTGGCGTCACCGTCCAGGACGGCAGCGGCCTGCCCGGCGCCGGCCACGTCCTGCTGCTGACCGCGCAGGGCGAAGAGACCTACGACCTGGTCCGCGACACCGTCGCCGACCTCGGTCTCGGCCTGGTGCGCATGGAACAGCGCAGGCACCACATCGCGGAGGTCTTCTCCTCCGCCGACGAGCACCGCGACGAGCAGGCCGGCGGACACGCCCACGAACACACCACCGCGCCCGCGGGCGGGCACGGCGACAAGCAGCCGAAGGAGGCCGTCGGCCATGGCAGCTGAACACCCCCTGGCGGCACCCCCGGGCGACCAGACCCGTATCCACAACATCGGCTACCGTCACTACGACGGCCCCCGCCTGGGCCGCGCCTACGCCACCCGCTCGCTGTACTCGCAGTCCCTGCGCGGCTCCTACGGCCTCGGCCGTTCGGTGAAGTCCAAGGTGCTGCCGATGCTGCTGTTCGTGGTCATGTGCGTGCCCGCCGCCATCATGGTGGCCGTCGCGGTCGCCACGAAGGCCAGCAAGCTCCCGGTCGGCTACACGGAGTACGCGATCTTCCTCCAGGCCGTCATCAGCCTGTACGTCGCCTCCCAGGCCCCCCAGTCCGTCTCCCGCGACCTGCGCTTCAAGACGGTCCCGCTCTACTTCTCCCGGCCGATCGAGACCGCCGACTACGTCCGCGCCAAGTTCGCCGCCCTGGCCTCGGCGCTGTTCATCCTCACGGCGGCCCCGGTGCTGGTGCTCTACATCGGCGCGCTGCTGGCCAAGCTCGACTTCGCCGACCAGACCAAGGGATTCGCGCAGGGACTCGTGTCCGTGACTCTGCTCTCGCTGCTGTTCGCCGGGCTCAGCCTGGTGATCGCCTCCGTCACCCCGCGCCGCGGCTTCGGCATCGCCGCCGTCATCGCGGTGTTCACCATCTCCTACGGCGCGGTCTCCGCCCTCCAGGGCATCGCCGAGCTCCAGGACAGCTCCGGCGCGATCGCCTGGATCGGTCTCTTCTCACCGGTCACCCTCATCGACGGAGTCCAGTCGGCGTTCCTCGGCGCCCCCTCCTCCTTCCCCGGAGGCGTCGGTCCCTCCCACGGCGAGGGCGCGGTCTACGTCCTGGTCGTCCTCGGCCTGATCGCCGCCTGCTACGGCCTCCTGATCCGCCGCTACAAGAAGGTGGGCCTGTGACCACGCTCCAGATCGACCACGTCTCCCGCTGGTTCGGCAACGTGGTCGCCGTCAACGACATCACCATGAGCATCGGCCCCGGCGTGACCGGCCTGCTCGGCCCGAACGGCGCGGGGAAGTCCACCCTCATCAACATGATGGGCGGCTTCCTCGCCCCCTCCACCGGCTCCGTCACCCTCGACGGACAGCCCGTCTGGCGCAACGAGGCCATCTACAGGCACATCGGCATCGTCCCCGAGCGCGAGGCGATGTACGACTTCCTCACCGGACGCGAATTCGTCGTCGCCAACGCCGAGTTGCACGGCCTGGGCGACAAGGCCGCCCAGAAGGCGCTCGCCACGGTCGAGATGGAGTACGCCCAGGACCGCAAGATCTCCACGTACTCCAAGGGCATGCGCCAGCGCGTGAAGATGGCCTCGGCCCTGGTCCACGACCCCTCGCTGCTGCTGCTCGACGAGCCGTTCAACGGCATGGACCCGCGCCAGCGCATGCAGCTGATGGATTTGTTGCGCCGCATGGGCGACGAGGGCCGCACGGTGCTGTTCTCCTCCCACATCCTCGAAGAGGTCGAACAGCTCGCCTGGCACATCGAGGTCGTCGTGGCGGGCCGGCACGCGGCCAGCGGCGACTTCCGCAAGATCCGCCGGCTGATGACCGACCGCCCACACCGCTACCTGGTGCGCTCCAGCGACGACCGCGCCCTCGCGGCCGCGCTGATCGCCGACCCCTCGACGGCCGGCATCGAGGTCGACGTCGCCGAGGGCGCGCTGCGCGTCCAGGCGGTCGACTTCGGCCGCTTCACCACCCTGCTCCCGCAGGTCGCCCGGGACAACGGCATTCGGCTGCTGACGGTCTCACCGTCCGACGAGTCCCTCGAGTCCGTCTTCTCGTACCTGGTCGCGGCGTAGGAGGCCGAAGATGTACGACCCCACAGTCGCCCGACTCACCTACCGGGCCCTGCTCGGCCGGCGCCGGGCCCTCATCCTCGGCGCGCTCCCGCTGCTGCTCATCGCCATCTCGGTGGTGGTGCGCGGCCTCGCGGGAGCGGACGACCAGACGGCCTCCGACCTGCTCGGCGGACTGGCACTGGCCACGATGGTGCCGATCATCGGCGTCATCGCGGGCACGGGCGCGATCGGCCCGGAGATCGACGACGGCTCGGTCGTCTATCTCCTGTCCAAGCCGGTGAAGCGGCCCACGATCATCTTCACCAAGCTGATCGTGGCGATCGCCGTGACGATGGTGTTCTCGGCACTGCCGACCTTCGTCGCCGGGTTCATCCTCAACGGCAACGGCCAGCAGATCGCGGTCGCCTACACGGTCGCCGCGCTGGTCTCCTCCATCGCCTACGCCGCCGTGTTCCTGCTGCTCGGCACGGTCTCCCGGCACGCGGTGGTCTTCGGCCTGGTCTACGCCCTCGTCTGGGAGGCCCTGTTCGGCTCCCTGGTGCCCGGCGCCCGGACCCTCAGCGTGCAGCAGTGGTCCCTGGCCGTGGCCCAGAAGGTCGCGGGCGGTGACCTGGTCACCTCCGACGTCGGCCTGACCACGGCCACGGTGCTGCTGGTCGCGGTGACGGTGCTCGCCACCTGGTACGCCGGCCAGAAGCTGCGCTCGCTGACCCTCGCGGGCGAGGAGTGACCAGCCCCTCGTAATTCGGTGGCGCGCAACTCGCCGTCCCGGCACAGTGGATGTGTCCACGCCGGGCGCGAGCTGCGCGCCACCGGCGTCACGCACTGGGGAGGAGCACGACGATGTCCATGCACGACAGTCCGTCGAGTTCCCCACAGGGCAGCTCGCGGCAGGCTCCGGAGTAGTTACCCCTCCGTCCGAGCCCGCCGTGCGCAAGCTGCCCGGGCGGCCGCTTCGAGCACGCGAATCCCACTTCGCGTGAGGCCGCCCTCCCGGAGGATTGGCCGAGTGGCAAGGCACCGGCTTGCTAAGCCGTGGTCGGGGGCAACCCCGCGCACGTTCGATCCGTGCATCCTCCGCAAGACGTTTGTCACTGGGACTGAGCAGGACTTTCGGCCACGGTGTGAGTGCGCCTACCCCGATCGCCCTCGGAGGGGGCCAGGAACTGTGCCGCGAGGCGCGGGTTCCTGTGCGTGGGCATGCGCGGGTGATCGTCGGCTGATCGCGCAGTTCCCCGCGCCCCTAGAGGCACGCGAGCGCCCTCGGGGTACGAGGAGCTGCACCTTCTTGGGGCGCGGGGAACTGCGCAAGAAGCGACCACGACCCGCACCCTAAGGACGGCGCCAGCCCTCAGGGGCGCGGGGAACTGCGCAAAAGGCGACCACGGCCCGCACCGTCACGACGGCCTCAGCCCAGCAGACGCTCCAGGACCACGGCGATCCCGTCCTCCTCGTTGGACGCGGTCACCTCGTCGGCCACAGCCTTCAGCTCGTCATGCGCATTGGCCATGGCCACACCCCACGCGGCCCACCCCAGCATCGGCACATCGTTCGGCATATCGCCGAAGGCAACCGTGTCCGCGGCCTTGACGCCGAGCCGCCGGGCCGCCAGCGACAGCCCCGTCGCCTTGGACAGGCCGAGCGGCAGCAGCTCCACGATCCCCGCACCCGCCAGGGCGACGGTGACGAACCCGCCCGCCGCGCGCCGGGCCGCCTCCACCAGCTGGTCGTCCGACAGCGAAGGATGCTGTATGTAGATCTTGTTCAGCGGCGCCGCCCACAGGTCCGCCGCGTCACTGAACGGCATCGCGGGCAGCGCGCCGGTGAGCGCGTACCCCGGGCCCACCAGGACCTCGCCGTCCAGTCCGTCCCGGCTCGCGGCCAGATACAGCGGACCGACCTCGGCCTCGATCTTCGCGAGGGCGACCCCGGCCAGCTGCCGGTCCAGGGTCACCGAGGTCAGCAGCCGGTGCTCCCCGGCGTGGTACACCTGCGCGCCCTGGCCGCAGACCGCGAGGCCCTGATAGCCGAGGTCGTCGAGGATGTGCCGGGTCCAGGGCACCGCGCGCCCGGTCACCACGATGTGGGCGGCGCCCGCCGCGGTGGCCGCGGCGAGCGCCTCACGGGTGCGCCCGGAGACCGATTCGTCGGACCGCAGCAGCGTTCCGTCGAGGTCGGTGGCGATCAGCCGGTAGGGGAACCCGGTGGTCACTTGGACACCGGCTCCAGCACCTCGCGGCCGCCGAGATAGGGCCGCAGCACCTCGGGCACGCGCACCGAGCCGTCGGCCTGCTGGTGGTTCTCCAGGATGGCCACGATGGTGCGCGGGACGGCGCACAGCGTGCCGTTGAGCGTGGCCAGCGGCTTGACCTGCTTGCCGTCACGCATACGCACCGACAGGCGGCGGGCCTGGAAGCTGTCGCAGTTGGAGGCCGAGGTCAGCTCGCGGTACTTGCCCTGGGTCGGGATCCACGCCTCGCAGTCGTACTTGCGGGAGGCGGAGGCGCCCAGATCGCCGGAGGCGACGTCGATGACCTGGAAGGGCAGCCCCAGGCCGGTCAGCCACTGCTTCTCCCACTCCAGCAGCCGCTGGTGCTCGTTCTCGGCGTCCTCGGGAGCGACGTACGAGAACATCTCCACCTTGTCGAACTGGTGGACGCGGAAGATGCCGCGGGTGTCCTTGCCGTAGGTGCCGGCCTCGCGGCGGAAGCACGGGGAGAAGCCCGCGTAGCGCAGCGGCAGCTGGCCTGCGTCGAGGATCTCGTCCATGTGGTAGGCCGCGAGCGGGACCTCGGAGGTGCCGACCAGGTAGTAGTCGTCCTTCTCCAGGTGGTACACGTTCTCCGCGGCCTGGCCGAGGAAGCCGGTGCCCTCCATGGCGCGCGGGCGGACCAGCGCGGGGGTCAGCATCGGGATGAACCCGGCCTCGGTGGCCTGCGCGATCGCCGCGTTGACCAGGGCCAGCTCCAGCAGGGCGCCGACACCCGTCAGATAGTAGAAGCGCGAGCCGGACACCTTCGCGCCGCGCTCGACGTCGATGGCGCCGAGGGCCTCGCCGAGCTCCAGATGGTCCTTGGGCTCGAAGCCCTCGGCGGCGAAGTCACGGATGGTGCCGTGCGTCTCCAGGACGACGAAGTCCTCCTCGCCGCCGACCGGGACGTCCGGGTGCACGAGGTTGCCGAGGGACTGGGCGAGCCGCTTGGTCTCCTCGTCGGCCTCGTTCTGCGCGGCCTCGGCGGCCTTGACGTCGGTCTTGAGCTGCTCGGCCTTCTGGAGGAGCTCCGCGCGCTCCTCGGGCGTGGCCTTGGGGATCAGCTTGCCGAGCGACTTCTGCTCGGAGCGCAGCTCGTCGAAGCGGACGCCGGACGACCTGCGCCGCTCGTCGGCAGACAGGAGAGCGTCGACGAGCGCGACGTCCTCTCCACGGGCGCGCTGGGACGCGCGCACACGGTCGGGGTCCTCACGGAGCAGGCGAAGGTCAATCACGCGCTCAAGGCTACCGGTGCGCGGTGACGGCCCACGACTCACTATTCCGCGCTGTGGAGTACGTACCGTTATGGGGGAATTGCCCTCTGTGTCGCATGATCTCGACCGGCGGAGTTAGACGTCGAGGCGTGTCAATGGAAAAGTGTCTCACTCCCCGGGACGAGGCATGTGAGGTGCGTCCTGTTGACCGGAATCCCTTGTGGAGAACGGGACTTGGAGCCCTCGCCGGCCCGCGTTGTCCACAGCGATCCACAGCCGTGAAAAGTTATCCACAGGCTGTGTGGAAGATCTGTGGATGCCGGAATTGATCACTCCGGAACGCTTTGCCGCTCCCTGCGATTCCCTGGGAGAACCGTCATTGAGCCCACCTTCGAGTGGAAATGCGTCGCCCCAAAGGATTGATCAAAGGAAACGCGTGGACGAAGGGTGACTTACGCCCTGGTGGACACAGTTGGTCGCTCCAGGGCGATTTGTCGACTGCATGGCACTTCGTTGTCGACTTGTGCACAGGTCGAGAAGCGGACCTGTGGATAACTCCTGTGGATAACGAAAATGCGCAGGTACGACAGGTGTGATCGGCCGAAAACCGTCCAGAGCCCTGTGGCGGGACAACTCGGCACGTGACTCGGCCCGGGCCACCCCGAGGCGAGACAGCCCGGCGACCGTTCCCCCGAGCGCCCCCGGCGTGCGCTGAGAACGTGCGCCTAGAAGCGGCCGTCCTGGCAGCGAGCCACCCAGTCCGCCGCCTCGACGAACTCCGTGTCCGAGGTCCCCAGCCGCGGCGGGCTCACATCCGCGATCTCCACGTCGGCCCGCGGGTACGAGCCCAGGTACCGCACCTCCAGGCAGATCCTCTTCAGCCCCATCAGGGCCTCGGCCACCCGCCGGTCGGAGATATGGCCCTCTGCGTCGACGCAGAAGCAGTAGTTGCCGATGCCGGCCCCGGTCGGCCGGGACTGGAGCAGCATCAGGTTGATGCCGCGGGTGGCGAACTCGCCGAGCAGGTCGCGCAGTCCACCGGGGTGGTCGTCGCGCTGCCACAGCACCACGGAGGTCTTGTCGGCCCCGGTCGGCGCGGCGGGTCTGGCCGGCCGTCCCACCAGCACGAAGCGCGTCTGGGCGTTCTCCGCGTCGTGGATCTCGGTCTCCAGGGCCTCGAGGCCGTAGCGGGCCGCCGCGAACTCACCGGCGAAGGCGGCGTCGTACCGGCCCTCCTGGACCAGCCGGGCGGCGTCCGCGTTGGACGCGGCCGACTCCCACTGGGCGTCCGGGAGGTTCTTCTTCAGCCAGTTGCGCACCTGCGGCTGGGCGGCCGGGTGGGCCGAAACCGTCTTGATCTCCGACAGTTTCGTGCCGGGCCGCACCAGCAGCGCGAAGGTGATCGACAGCAGCACCTCGCGGTAGATCATCAGGGGCGCGCCCGCGACCAGCTCGTCCAGGGTGGTGGTGATACCGCCCTCGACGGAGTTCTCGATCGGCACGAACGCGGCCTCGGCCTCGCCGGTGCGCACCGCGTCCAGCGCAGACTGCACGGACACATAGGGGACCAGCTCCCGGGTCGCCGTCTCCGGGAGCGTCCGCAGGGCGACTTCGGTGAAGGTGCCCTCGGGGCCGAGATACGCATAGCTCGCTGGCATGTCCCTCACCCTAATGGCCGCCCGCGCCTCAGGCGTGCCCGTCTCATGACGACCACTCTTGAGGGTGGTTTGAAACTCGGCAGGCTGCCGAGTCGCGCCCCCGCCCGCCCCTCTCACCCCTCCAGCAGCCCCTGTCCCACGTACTCCCCCTCCGCCGCCCCGCCCGGCACCGCGAACAGCCCGCTCGCCTCGTGCCGGACGAACCGCGAGAGCGCGTCCCCCCGGTCCAGCTTGCGCTGCACCGGCACGAAGCCGCGCAGCGGATCGGCCTGCCAGCAGACGAACAGCAGCCCCGCGTCCGGGACCCCGTCCGCGCCGATGCCGTCGTGGAAGGAGAACGGGCGCCGCAGCATGGCCGCGCCGCCGTTCTGGTCGGGCCGGCTGATCCGCGCGTGCGCGTCGATCGGGACGACCAGGTTCCCCTCGGCGTCGGTCTTCTCCAGGTCCATCTCGGCCGTCTCCGAGCCCCCGGACAGCGGCGCCCCGTCGGCCTTGCGCCGCCCGATGACATCCTCCTGCGCCTTGACGGACAGCCCGTCCCAGTCGTCCAGGAGCATGCGGATACGGCGGACGACGGCGTAGGAGCCGTTCGCCATCCACGCGGGGTCCTTGGCGCCCGAGGCGGGCACGAAGATCCGCCGGTCGAAGTCGGGCTCGGCCTGTTGGGGATTGCGTGTGCCGTCGACCTGGCCCATCAGATTGCGGGCGGTCATCGGGTGCGCGGTGGCCCCCGGCGACCGGTTGAAGCCGTTCATCTGCCAGCGCACCCGGGCCGCTTCCCCCGCGTCCTTCTGGATCGCGCGCAGGGCGTGGAAGGCGACCAGGGCGTCGTTCGCGCCGATCTGCACCCACAGATCGCCGTTGCTGCGCGCCTTGTCCAACTGGTCGGAGGAGAAGTCGGGCAGCGGGTCCAGGGACACCGGGCGCTGCTGCTGGAGCCCCGTACGCCCGAAGAAGCTGTGTCCGAAGCCGAAGGTGACCGTCAGGGACGAGGGGCCCGCGTCCAGCGCGATGCCGGTGTCCTCCTGGGCCGAGGGCCCGCCCGCCATCAGCCGCCGGGCCGTGTCCGACCAGCGGCGCAGCAGCGCGGCGGCCTCCCTGCGTCCCGCCCCGGGGGCCAGGTCGAAGGCGACGAGATGGCCGCAGGACTGGAGGGCGTCGGTGATGCCCGGCTGATGTTTCCCGTGAAACATCGCCTCCCCGGCGCCGACCGAGGTGAGCGGCGTCGCCTCCGCCGGCGCCGCCGCGTACCCGACGGCACCGCCCGCCGCACCGAGCGCGAGCCCGGTGGCACCCGCGGTGGCGAGCAGGGTGCGCCGAGAGACGCCCCCGTCGGCCGGGGACGCCGGGGCGGCGGGGTTCTCCTCGGAGGTCCGGGCCTCGGGAAGGGAATGGTCAGCCATGGTGGTTCAGCCGATCTTCGCGTTCTTGTCGACGGTCGTCTGGTCGATGTCGGAGGTCCGCACGGTCACGGCGACCGTCCAGTCCCCGGCCATGGGGATCTGCACCCCGCTGGCCGACCAGTGTCCGGTGGTGATGTGGTCCGGCACGACGGGCAGTGGGCCCACGTCCCGGGACTCCAGGGTGAAGGACAGCTTCACCTCGGGGACGTCGAAGGCGCGGCCGTTGGGCCGTTCCACATAGACGTGCATCTCGTTGCCGCCGACCCGGGCGGGGTCGAGTTCGACGCGTACCAGGCCCTTGCCGTCCTCGCCGCCGGTGTCGAACGGCATGTCCAGGGTGACCGCGCCGGACGTCGGGGCGGCCGCGGCCGCGGCGGTGGCGGCCTTGGCCTCCTCCTCGGTGCGGCCCGGCTCGGTGGACGTCAGCATCGTGGTCACGGCGAGCACCACGACGGCGACGGACGCCTCGGCCAGCACCGAGCGGCGCAGTCCGGACCGCTGCGGGTCGGCGTCCCGTGCCTGCTTGCGCCGCGCGCTCTCCTCGGCGGCCCGCTGCCGGGCGAGCTGCGCTGCCCGCGCGGGGGTCGTACCGGAGTCAGATCCCTCGGACCCCGACGTGCCGGAGCCCTCGGACCCCGACGTACCGGAGCCCCCGGAGCCCGGCTCGGCGCTGGCGTCGGTGTCGGCGTCGGTGTCGGCCGCCGCCCCCGCACCCGTCCGCACGGTCTTCTTCGCGATGGCCGTCTCCACCGGCGGCTCCGCCAGCCGGGACGTCCACCGCCGTGAGAGCCACGCGATGCCGACGAGCACCGCCACGACCCCGAGCTTCACCAGCAGCAACTGGCCGTACCGCGTCCCGGTCAGCGCCGGCCAGGTGCCGACCTGCCGCCACGCCTGGTAGGTGCCGGTCGCGACCAGGGCGATCACACAGCCGAGGGCGAGCCGCGAGAAGCGGCGCACGGCGGTCGCGTCCAGCGGGGTGTCGGCGGGCGCCCGGTACAGCGCGACCAGCACCGTGCTGAGTCCGCCGAGCCAGAGGGCCACGGCCAGCAGATGGACGATGTCGACCGGCATGGCGATGCCGGGCTGGAGCCCGCTGGAGGCGTGCTCGGCCATCGCCCAGCTCGCCGCGAGACCGGAGGCCACGGCACCGCCGCCGATCGCCAGCCCCAACGCCAGGTCCCGCTTCTCCTGCCCCTCCCTCTTGTCGTACGCCCCGAACAGGACGGCGATGAAGAGGGCCCCGGCCGCGAGCAGCAGCAGCCGTGACACCAGCGCGGCACCGGTCTTGGTCTGGAGGACCTGGCCGAGCAGCTCCAGGTCGAAGACGTCGGCGACCTTCGAGGAGGTGGTGTACGAGCCGCGCAGGAGCAGCAGCCCGAGCGTCGCGGCGGTCAGCGCGACCCAGCCGGAGACCACCAGCCGCTGCACCGCGCGCACACCGGAACCGCGCTGCCAGCAGGCCAGCACGAAGGCGCAGCCGCCGACCAGCACGATGAACCCGGCGTACGACACATAGCGGCCGAGCCCGTAGAGCCGGCCGACCGGGCCGTCGCCCGATGCCTGGTCGACGGACACGGTGGTCGCGGAGGGCGCGCCGACCGAGAAGGTGAAGGCGCCGGAGACGGGATGGCTGTCGGCGGAGACGACCTGGTAGGTCACCGTGTAGGTGCCGTCGGGCAGCCCCGAGTGCAGTGCCACGGCGTACGTCGTGCCGCCGCTGCCCGAGGCCTTGCCGTTGTCCGCCCGCTCGCCCTTGGGGTCGAACACGCGCAGCGAGTCGCCGGTCAAGGAGACGGCCTCGGAGAAGGTCAGCGAGACCTGCCGGGGCGCCTGCTCGACCACCGTCCCCTGCCCGGGGTCGCTGCCGGTGAGCGCGGCGTGCGCGGAGGCCGGTGCGGCACCGGCGAGCAGCGCGCCGGCGACGGCCAGGAGCAGCAGCACCAGCGTGCGGACGCGCGGGGTGACGGTGTGCGCCACGGTGATCCCTCCCTCAGTTCCCGGACGTGGGGCGGTACGTCGCCGGCTTCACCGGCAGGTCGACCTCGACCGGGTCGAGACCGCTGAAGTGCAGCGTGACGGAGACGGTCTGGCCTTCCTCGGGCCGATCGGCGAGGCCCTCGAACATCAGATGGCTGCCGCCGCTCTCGAGGACGAGCGAGCCGTGCGCGGGCACGTCGAGGGAGGAGACCTCCCGCATGGCCTGTCCGCTGGTCTCGTGGACGGTGACCTCGCCGAGGTCGCTGGTCACGGAGGTCAGGCGCGCGCCGCTGTCGCCGTCGTTGGCGATGGTCAGGAACCCGGCCGCCATGTCGGAGACCGGCTGGGGCATGTAGGCACCGCTGACGGACAGTTCGGCGCCGGAGGAGCCCTCGTCGCCACCGCCGCAGCCGGCCAGGGCCAACGCACCGGCCAGGGCGAACGCGGTCACCGGAACGGCACGCCTCACGGCTTGGCTCCCTCGATCAGCTTCGGGAGGTCCGCGGTGTAGTCGTCGACGGTGGCGTCCTCGCCGTAGAGCACGTAGCCGGCGTCGGTCTTCGGTGAGAAGGCGATGACCTGGGTGCCGTGCATGGAGACGACCTTGCCCTTCTCCTTCTTCGGCGCGTCGATGGAGATACCGAGGGTGCGGGCCCCGGCCTGGATGGTGGCGAAGTCGCCGCTCAGGCCGACGACCTGGGGGTCGATGCCCTTGAGCCACTTGCCGAGCGCCTCGGGGGTGTCGCGCTCGGGGTCGGTGGTGACGAAGACGATCCGCAGCGCGTCCTGCTGGGCCCTGGACAGCGACTTCTTGGCGACGGCGATGTTGCTCATCGTCAGCGGGCAGACGTCGGGGCAGTTGGTGTAGCCGAAGTAGACCAGCGTCGGCCGCCCCTGGGTCTCCTTGCGGAAGTCGTACTCCTTGCCCGTGGTGTCGGTCAGGATCATGTCCGGCTTCTCGAACGGCTTGTCGAGAACGGTGGCGGCCTTGTCCGAGCCGGTCTCCTCGGAGACCACGGAGACGGGCGAGGCGCCGTCGTCGCCCCCGCCGCACGCGGACAGGGTCAGGGAGGCGGCGGCGAGGAGCGCTGCCGCTGCGAGCTGCTTCTTGCGCTTGGAGTGCATGGAGTGATGTCCCGGAGGTGAGGTGCTCCGGTGCGCGCCGGGGCGTTGGCCGTCCCGGCGCGCACCGAGGTTCGGTGTCCGGCCGGCGGGGGGGGGGTGTGTCCCCCCCCCCGGGAGAGGGGGGGTCCGGGGGAACGGAGGAGTCCCGAGA
>NZ_JBVJGZ010000014.1:0-4794 GCF_055587025.1 Streptomyces sp. NPDC048600
TGCTGGGCCCTCCCCTCCTCCCCCCCCCCCCCCCCCTCCCCCCCCCCCTCCCCCTCTCCCCCCCCCCCCCCCCCCCCCACCCCGGGTCGGTGCGCGGAACGGTCAGCCGCCGTTCAGCTTCCGCTGGACGAACTCGTAGCTCCAGTTGCCGATCTGCGGTGCGTACCGCTTGGTGGCCTCGATCGCCTCGGGGAAGTTCTCGCCTCCCCACACCCGGCTCTCGCCGCACTCCCGGGCGAAGTCGGTCCACGTGGCCCAGCGCAGCGTGGTGTCGGCGGCCGGGGTGACACCCGGCTCGACGAAGGAGGAGCCCTTCGGGGCGGCGAAGCTGATGTCGGCCTGGTCGGTGCCGGTGAACCGCCGCACCTGCTCGACGAAGGCCTGGCAGAGCGCGGAGCTGACCGAGGGGTACTCGGGGGAGTCCGCCGAGTTGACGCCCAGATAGCCGCGCCACTCGTTGCCGGTGATGTCGTCGACCGCGCCGACCCCGGGCCCGCCCCACGCGCTGACCGGCCGGTCGCCGTAGACGTGCCGGACGGCGCTGAACGGCCGCACGGAGTCGTACTTCCGCTTGAAGTACCAGGTGGCGATGGTGGAGTCGACGAAGGACACGTCGGAGGAGGTGATGTAGTGCACCATCTTCTCGACGTCGTAGTTGCCGCGTACGACCACCGGAGTGCCGGCGACCGTCCCGAAGGTCACCACCTTGTTGTTGAAGAGTTCCGCGGTCATCTTCTTGCGGTCGTCGAGACCCGCCGAGGCCTTCAGGACCTCGTCGACCTGCCGCTTGTACGCGCGGCGGTTGAGGTGGTTGCTGGCGGTGGGCGGCGGGACGTCGAACTGCGCGGGGCTGTCGTAGGTGAACGGCTTGATCCGGCCGAAGTACGGCGTCGCGAACTTCTGGACCTTGTAGACGTTGCTGGAGGACGACACGTTGGGCTGCCAGCGGGACGGATTGACCAGCCGCTCCGCCGAGTTGACCGGCCGGTAGCCGGTGTAGTCGCTGTACGGCAGGCGGTTGTAGCCGCGGCCGCCCTCGTCGCCGTACCGGTTGGAGCCGTCGTGCAGACGGGCCTCCATGGTCTTCTTGGCGGCCAGGATGCCGATGCCGCTGGGTGTCGTCGGGTCCTCGGCGGTGTCGTTCGGGTCGAGGCCCGCCGACTCCATCATCTCGATCCAGCGGGAGTTGTACTGCGGGAGGACCTTGGTGAGGGAGGTGTACGCGGCGTAGATGACGGCGATGTTCTTGTTGCGCGTGGTGCGCTCCTCGGCGGGCCGTCGGCCGAGGTCGGAGAAGATGCCCTTCGCCGTGGGGTGGTAGGGCGCCAGGGCGTCGAACCACGGCATCTCGATGAGGATGGCGTGGTCCACGGTCAGGGTCACGGAGCGGCCGAAGCTCTCGTCGCGCGAGACGCGCTGGAACTTCGGATAGACGACTCCGGTCAGGGCGTTGCCGTGGTCGAGGTCGAACACGGCGGCCGCCTGCCGCGGTGCCGCAGGGACGGCACTGGTCAGCGAACCCACCAGGCCCACCGTCGTGGCAAGGGTCACCGCGAATGCCAGGCGCCGGCTCCGCGGCCGCCTCAAACTCGTCACCGGAACTCCTTTCGACCGGCTTTTCCGGTCCTTAATAGCTGTGTCCGCGGGAATTCCTCAGGGCGTCGAGCCGTCATGCTCGTTGAATTGCCCGGGATTTGACTTCGACGTTAGTGGACTTCTCTCCGGAAGGTCCACTGCTCGATCGAGTAGTGGGCACTACTCACGCTGGAGTCCTTGGGATGTTGCCTGTGACAGGGCCCGCTGGGGATCCTGAGAAGGATCGGTTGAGCCATGCCTTTTCCCACCCCCCACCGAAGGATTTACGCGTGCACCAGCTCCTACCTTTTGACGGGTGAGTGCGGATGTGGAGCCATTCAGAGATTCCGGAACCGGACCGGGGCACGAACCATCCGGTGCCGGTACCGATTTCCTCGCTGCTGCCCGCGGATTCCCCGCGGCTGAACGGCGAGAGTCCGGAACACGTGGAACTGCTCGTCGCGGCGAGCGATCTGCCGCCGATCCTCGTGCACCGCGGCAGCATGCGGGTCGTGGACGGTATGCACCGGCTGCGCGCGGCGGAGCTGCGCGGGGACACGACCGTCCCGGTCACGTTCTTCGACGGTGACGCGGAGGACGCCTTCCTGCTGTCCGTCGACGTCAACGTCCGGCACGGGCTGCCGTTGTCGCGGGCCGATCGCGAGGCGGCGGCGAGCCGCATTCTGGCGGTGCGCCGGCACTGGTCCGACCGGGCCGTCGCGGCGGCCGCCGGGCTGTCCCCGACCACCGTGAGCGCGATCCGGCGGCGCCGTTTCCCCTCGGCCGGGCGGGAGGGCTTCCGGGTGGGCAGGGACGGCCGCGTCCGTCCGCTGGACGCCTCGGCGGGCCGTCGGCGGGCCGGGGAGGTGATCGCCAGGATGCCCGAGGCGTCCCTGCGCGTCATCGCCCGGGAGGCGGGCATCTCGCTGGGGACCGCGCGGGACGTGCGGGAACGGGTGCGCGCCGGGCAGGAGCCGGTGCTGGAGGCACGGCCGGGGACGGCGCGGGGCGAGGTCGCCGAGCGTGCGGTGCCACCGGAGCAGTGCGTCGCGGACGCGCCCCGGGAAGGCGTCGACTGGAACACCGTGCGCGACCATCTGAGCAGGGATCCGGCGGTGCGGTACGCGGAGAACGGCCGTGCCTTCGTGCGCTGGGTCGACGGGCATCTCGTCGACCCGGTGGAGTGGGGCGAGCTGATCGACGCGGTGCCCCCGCACTGGCGGGACTCCGTCGCCGCCCTGGCCCGCTCCTGCGCCGGAGCCTGGCTGCGGTTCGCGCGGGAACTGGAGCGAGGCGAGCCGCGGTAGGGCCCGTCGTCGCATTCCCCTCGTCGCCCGCAGGCAGACGGGAAGGTGACGCCAGTTCCTGGACCGCGCCCGTCGGGACGGCTGTCGCCGAGGCCGTCCCGACGCGCTCTCATCCCGGGCCGGGCAGCGCGCCCTTGGCCCATGCCTCGACGAGTTCGACAGCCTGCTCGGGGTTGAGCCGCGGGTCGCACAACGACGTGTACCGGTGCGGCAGTTGGTCCTCGCCGCGCACGGAGGCCCCCACGCATTCCGTCACCTCGTCCGCCGCGACCTCCAGATGCAGTCCGGCGGCGTGCTGTCCGTGCCCGTCGAGGATGTCCCGGAAGCGCACGGCCTCGGTGACGACGTCGGTGAGGTGACGGGTCTTCAGTCCGGTCCGGGAGCGCACGGTGTTGCCGTGCATCGGATCGCAGAGCCAGATCGCGGGGTGCCCCGCGTTCGCCACCAGGCGGACGAGCGGGGGCAGGCTCCCGGTGATCCGGTCCCGCCCCATCCGGGGGATCAGCACCAGACGTCCCGGCTCGCGCCGCGGGTCGAGCGCCTCGCACACCCGCAGGACGTCCTCGGGGCTCGCGTCCGGACCGATCTTGCAGCCCACGGGGTTGACGACGGAGGCGAGCAGCGCCACATGGGCGTCGCCCGGCCGTCTGGTCCGCTCCCCCACCCAGGGCAGATGCGTCGAGGACAGATACGGCGCGTCCGTGTCGGGGTCCTGGCGGAGCAGCGGGGACTCGTAGTCGAGGACCAGTGCCTCGTGGCTCGACCAGGGCCCTTCCGCAGGCCGGCCGGCCTGCTCCCGGTGGGTACGCATGGCCCGGTGCACGGTGGCGGCGAGGTCGTGGGCCCGCACCATGCGCGCGGGGTCGGGTCGCCGGGCCGCCGGGTCGGGGGACTCGGCGTTGATCATGTGGCCCCGGAAGGAGGGCAGGGTCGACGCGCCGTACGACTCGGTGAGTTGTGACCTGGGTTTGGCGAACTGCCCTCCCATACGGCCGACTCGGACGACGTCGCTGCCGGTGAGTTCGCCGAGGCGGTCCGCGAGCAGGTCGAGAACGCGCAGCTTGCGGGCCACGTGCGGGGGCGTGCACTCGTGGAAGCTCTCCGCGCAGTCGCCGAGTTGGAGCAGCAGGGTGCCGGTCTCGGTCAGCCGGGCCAGGGTGGCGCGCAGCTGCCGGATCTCGGCGGGTGTCACCAGGGGCGGGGCCGAGGCCAGCCGCTCGTGGGCCCAGGGGTGGGCGGGGTGCTCGTGCCAGTCCGGCTGCTGGGCCGCCGGTCTGTCCGCCCACGGGCCGAGCCTGGCGAGGTGCGTCATCGGGCTGGATTGCGTCATGAGTACTCCCGTGGAGAGTTCAGCGAGATGTGCGCCGCCGGGTTCCGTGCCGGAGGCCGGCCGCCGGCGGCGCGCGGTCACCTCACCCGCAGCCTGGTCGCGGTGCTCACCGGGATCCCGGCAGGCCTCACATGGCGCCTCGTCGCGGGGCTCGCCGCGAGCCCGGCGGACCTCACCCGGCGCCTCGTCGCGGTACTCACCGCGAGCCCGGCAGGCCTCACCCGGCGCCTCGTACCCGTCGGACCACGGCATCGGGGTCCACGGGGGCCTCCTCGCCGCGCCAGGCGACGTGCTGGTCGGGCCTGAGCAGGACGAGGTCGCGCTCCCAGATCCGCCGGGCGCGGTCGTCCCGCACCACCGTGTGCCGGACCGGCAGGCCCTGTGCGGCGGCTGCCGCGAGCAGCGCGTCGGCCCTGCCGTCGCCCCGGAAGTCGACGAGGGTGAAGTCCGGGCCGAGCAGGTCGTACAGGGCCGTGCCGTCCTGGAGGAGCAGGCTCGGGGGGGGGGGGGGGGGGGGGGGGGGGGGGGGGGGGGAGGGTGGGGGGGGGGGGGGGTGGGGTTCGTTCTCCCCCTCCTCACATA
>NZ_JBVJGZ010000014.1:4804-152013 GCF_055587025.1 Streptomyces sp. NPDC048600
GAGGCGGTTGGCGCGAGCAGCTCGTCTTTCCTGCCGCAGCCAAGGAGGGGGATGAGGGTGGGGTTCGGGCCGACCCCCCCCCGCACACCCCCCCCCCCCCCCCGCCCCCCCCCCCCCCCCCCCCCCCCGGGCCAGGTGGTCGGGGTGTAGACGTGCGGGCTGTACGGCGGTTCCGGTCCGTCCTCCTCGCAGACGACGGGTGAGCCGGTGTAGCGGTAGCCCAGTTCGACGCCCCGGTACTCGTTCTCGCCCCGCTCGGCCCGCAGGAAGGCGGCGACGGTCTCACGGGGGGCTCCGCCGCGCAGGAGTTCGCCGGCTTCGAGGTGGACGCGCAGATGCCGGTGGGAGGTGTGCAGGTTGCGCAGGCCCACCGGGCGGCGTTCGGCCTCGTAGCTGTCGAGCAGGGCGGGGCCGCCGAAGCCGCGGATCAGGGCGGCGATCTTCCAGGCCGCGTCGACAGCGTCGCCGAGGCCGGTGTTCATGCCGTAGGCGCCGGTGGGGAACATGCGGTGCGCCGAGTCACCGGCGAGCAGGACCCGGCCGTCGCGGAAGCGGTCGGCGAGCATGAAGCCGGGCCGCCAGCGCGAGGTCAGCAGCACCTTGTCGATCGTCAGACCGGTCCCCGTGATCTCGCGCAGGAACGCCGCGGGATCGGCCGGCGGGGTGTCGAACTCCGCCGGGTCGATGCCGTTGACGTGCGCGGTCCAGGTGTCCTCCTCGTCCTGCGCGATGATCACGTAGCGGAAGGCGAAGTAGTGCCAGAAGCGCCCGTGCCGGTGCAGGGTGGCGAGGTCACGGCTCTTGAAGTGCACCATGAACGCGCCGGGCAGACCGGGGACGCCGAAGCCCTCCTCGCCGATGCCGAGGACCTCGCGGACCCGGCTCGAGGCGCCGTCGCAGCCGATCATGTACCGGGAGCGCAGGCGGACCTCCTCGCCGGTGAGCACGTCGGCGAGGTGGCTGGTCACGCCGTCGTCGTCCTGGACGAGGGAGTCGAGGCGCAGACCGCGGCGCAGCTCGATCAGCGGGCTGCGCAGACAGTGGGCCAGCAGCACCGGCTCCAGGTCGATCTGGGAGATGCGCCGGCCTGGCTCGGTGGGCCGGGTGCCGTCGTCCGACTCGGCGATGCGCCGGAACTCCTCGTCGACGGAGGGGAGTTCCCAGGTGGTGATCGGTTCGCCGGCCAGGCCGGTGGACCAGATCACGTCGGCCCGGTGCTCGGGCGCGACCCCTGCGGCCCGGACGTCTTCGGCGATGCCGAGCCGCCGCAGGAACTCCATGCTGCGGCCGTTGACGTAGTCCAGCTTGGGATGAACGGAAGTCTCGAACGCCTGGTCCGCGAGAACGCAGGGGACGCCCTGGCGGGCGAGTTCCAGCGCGGCGACCATGCCGACTGGGCCCGCGCCCACGACCAGAACCGGTACCGGATCCACGATTGCCCCTTCACAGGGGTGTGGGGCGGTCGGCCCGCCCCACACCGTTCACGAGATGTCAGTGCGCTTCGCTGTGGGCCTGGGTGTCCGCGCCGACGCGGACCGCGACGGGCCCGGGCGCCGGCTTCGGGGCCGGGACGACCGCCCCGGTCAGGGCCCTCACCTGCGTCTCGGCGAAGGCGGCGTCGTCGCGCTCGCCGCTGGTCAGGGTGCCGAGGAAGCCGAGCAGGAAGCCGATCGGCGTGCCGAGCAGGGCCGGTTCGAAGTCGACGAACTTGAAATCGGAGTCGGGGAACAGGGCGAACTCGTCACCCGAGATGCCGTTGGAGAACACGACCATGAACATGGTCGCGGCCAGGCCTCCGTAGACCGTCCACAGCAGGCCCCGGGTGTTGAAGCGCCGCCAGAACAGTGAGTAGACGACGGCCGGCAGGACGGTGGCCGCGCCGAGGTCGATGGAGGTGGGGATGAAGATGTGGGTGCGCTGGCCCAGCATCGCGAACCCGACGACCAGGGACACGGCGCCGACGACGAGCACGGTGCGCCGTACCTGCTTCAGTTCGGCCTCCGGGGTCAGCCGGCGTCCGGCGTTGAGGTCCTTGGTGACGGCCGTCACCGCGTTGATCAGCAGCGAGGCGAAGATCGCGGCCACCGACAGCAGGGCGACGGCGCCCAGCGCGCCGGACATCCAGGGGCCGCCGAGTTCGTCGGCGAGCTTGGGCAGGGAGATGTCCCGGTGGGCGGAGATGACGCCGATGCCGTCCTTGCCGAGGATCGCGACGGCGCCGATGCCGAGGAGGACCATGCAGGAGTAGAAGACGACGATGATCATCGAGGCCCAGCCGGCCGACCGTCGCGCGTCCCGGCCGCTGGCCGCCACGAAGTTGCGCATGAAGAGGAAGGGCATCCCCATCACGCCGACGGCGATGGAGAAGGTCTTCGACAGATGGACCCAGGGGTCCTGGCCGGAGTTGGGGGTGGAGTTCTTGTCGAACAGGCGGCCCGGGTCGAGCAGGGCGTGACCGTTCTTGTTCGGTGCCGCCTTGGCCTCGGCGTCCTCGAGCAGGTTGAAGAGGTTCAGCTTGTACTCGACGAGCACGAGCAGGGTCAGCAGCAGGACCAGGCCGGCCATCAGCACGACCTTGAACGCCAGCACACGGGTGACGGCCGGCATGCCGCCCAGGTACACGAACACCACGGCGAGCACGCTGACGACGGCGACCACGCCGGCCACGAGCGGCTTGTTGATCGTGGAGCTGGTGTCGAACATCCGGCTGGCGACGAACCCGATCGCGGTCAGCGTGACGACCATGAACATGCCGTAGATGAGCAGCGTGACGACCGCCGAAGCGATGCGCGCGGGCCGTTCGGCGGCGCGGAGCGCGAACAGGTCGCCCAGGGTGTGGCCGCCGATGTTGCGGGCCGGTGAGGCGTAGAGCAGCACCGCCAGCAGCGTGGAGACCGTGAAGGCGGTCAGCAGCAGGATGGCGTCGAAGCCGTTCAGGGCGACATGCCCGGTGATGATGATGACGGTCGAGTACATGATGGCGCCGCCGACCATCGCGAGGGCGTTCACCCCGACGCCGACCTTGCGGCCGGCCAGCAGGAAGCCGTCGGTGTCGCGCACGTCGCCGCGCGCGGATCTGACGAAGGCGACCGCCACCGCCGCGAGGACGAGGGCGAAGAGGGTGGCCGTCGCGGGGGCGGCCCATGTGTTGTTCACCGGGGGCGGTGGAGCCACCGCGAGAACGCCGGTCATCGGACTTCTCCTTCCAGGTCCGCCCGGAGCCGCTCGCTCAGGGGATCCAGCCGGGTACGGGCGAAACGCAGATACAGTGCGGCGGTCGCCCCCATCAGGACGAACGTGAGCATCACGAACAGCAGGCCCACGTTCACCGGGCCGCCGATGTGCTGCCGGAAGAAGCCCGGAGCGAAGGCGGCGAGCAGGGTGGTGAGCATCCACCACCCCATGTACGCGACGATCGCCCACAGGGTGAAGGCGTTGGATCGGCGTCGCAGCGCCCTGAACGGGGCGCTCTCGTGCATGGCGACATAGCGGTTGTCACCCGCGGGTGCGTTCGCCGTGGCCATGACACCTCCTCGTGTGATGACGCCGTGTGGACGACGGCGTGGCGTGGTGGTCTGTACGGCAGTCTCGGCCGCCGGCTCCTGTGCGGTCATGGCTCATTCACGGGAACCGCGGCGTACCGTGCCGCATTGGCGTGCCCCCGGCGGAACCGCGTGAACAGGTGATATCCCGCCACGCGAGGCCCGGCCGATGGTGGGTGGATGACCCCGATGACGAGATCGGCCACACGGACGTACGACGACTTCACCGGCGGCGGGCTCGATCCCGCGCGCTGGAGTGTTCTGGAGGTGCCCGGCGCCGACGGCCGGCCGGTGCGGTACGAGGACCGCAACGCCCGGACGCGTACCGGCGACGGACGCTTCGAGCTGACCGTCGACCCGTTCAGCCGCTTCCACGACAGTGACCCGCGGCGCAACAACGCCAAGCAGATGTACCGGTCCGTACGGAGCTTTGCCGTTCCGGAGTCGGGACTGCTGACGTTCGAGGTCGAGATGGCGGTGCGGACCTACGGCCAGATCCCGCACGACCTGCTCGACGCCTTCGGCACCGTGGCCCTGTTCGACCTGGACAGCGGCGTCGTGCTCAACGCCTCGGCGACCAACGACAGCGTGTACGCGCTGGTGGAGCGGCTGCCGCTGCCGGGGGTGAGCGGGCCGGGCGGGCACTACACCCACCGGGTCCTCACCCAGGTGCCGACGGAGCCGGGGCAGCCGCACCGGTACACGCTCACCTACCGGGCCGGGACCCGCGAGGCGCGCTGGTACGTGGACGGACTGCTCGTCTACTGGGCCCGGCTGCCGGTGCCGGTGACCGCCTTCACGGCGGGCATGGCCCTGTTCTCCGCCCGCGACCTCACCCGCTACTCCCGCGCGGAGCGGGAGCACGGGCAGGGCGCGACCGGCTCGTGGGGGCCCTGGCGGGTCACGGCGGACGACCGGGCGGGCGGGCCCCACGAGCGACTGAGCGGCTGAGCGACGTCCGGAGGAGCACGTCTAGAGGAGCACGTCGCCGCCGTCGATGCTGAGGTTGACTCCGTTGACCGAGCGGTTGCGCAGCAGGAACAGCAGCGCGTCCGTGCAGTCCTCGCTCGTCACCGGGCGCTTGGTGAGCGCCCGGCCGACGGCGGCCTCCCTGGCCCCGGGCTTGTCGCTCCAGAACGGCGTGTCCGCGACGATGCTCGGGTGCAGGGCGTTGACCCGGACCGGCGAGAGCTCCACCGCCAGCGTTCTGACCAGGGCGCCGACACCGCCGTTGGCGGTCGTCACGGTGGTGGAGCCGGGGTAGGGGCGGTGGCTGGCCAGGCCGCCGAGCAGCACGGCCGCGCTGTCGTCGGTCATCCGCGGGGCGAGGGCGTGCAGCACGGCCGTGTAGCCGATGAGCTTCACGGTGAGCAGCCGCGCGGCGTCCGCCGGACGGTACTCCCGTACGGTGTTGAAGTCCCGGTCCAGCGCGGAGAGCACCAGCCAGTCGACGCGCTCCACGTCGGCCAGCGCGTCCCCGATGCGCTCGGTCTCGGCGAGGTCCAGCGCGAGACCTCGCGTGCGCCCGCCCAGGTCGTGTGCCACGGCCTTGGTGCGGTCCTCGGAGCGGCCGGTGACGACCACATCGTGTCCCCGCTCGGCGCAGGTACGGGCGAAGTGCAGCCCGATTCCCGATGTTCCGCCGATGACGACGACCTGGGTCCGATCGGACATGGGGAGGTTCCTTTCCTCTGTCTGTGCTCGTGGTGGTGCTCGGGACGGGGCGGAGGGCCGGCGGTCGCCGGCCGTTCATCCGTCCAGCTCGGCCAGGACGTCGGCCGTGGTCAGCGGCACCGCGCAGCGGTCGGCCGCGTAGCGCAGGGCCATGAGGTGGTCGTCGAGCGTGAGGTCGGCCAGCGCGTCCGCCACCAGGAACGGCTGGATGTCGCGGCTGAACGCGTCGCAGGCGGTGATCAGACAGCCCATGTGGGCGTAGACACCGCAGACGAGGAGCTGGTCGCGGCCGGACCGGCGGAGCCGTTCCTCCAGGTCGCTGCGGTGGAAGGCGCTGTAGCGCCACTTGGTCAGCACCGTGTCGCCGGGTTCGGGGGCCACGTCGTCGGCGACGGCCCGGTCGGTCTCGCCGGCGCTCATGCCGGGGCCCCAGAAGTCGTGCAGCAGCCCGCGGTCCCGCGGGGTCATCCCGCCGGGCTGGGCCGTGTACATCACCGGTACCCCGGCGGTACGCGCCGCGGAGAGCAGCTTCGCGACGTTGGCGAGCAGTTCGATGCGCGGAGAGTCCCCCGCCGGGAACGGCCGCAGGAAGTAGCGCTGCATGTCGTGCACCAGCACGACCGCCCGGTCCGGGTGCGGGCGCCAGGGCACCGCCGCGGCGGGCAGATCGTCCGGGCCGGGCATGCGGTACGGCTCGATCGGGGACATGGCCATGATGGGTCTCCTGTTGTCCGACGGCGTCATACGTGCAGGGCGGCGCCGCCGTCCACGTAGAGGTCGTGCATGGTCACGTGTCCCGCCTGGTCGGACACGAGGTAGGCGACCGCCTCGGCCACGTCGCCGGGCTGGGCCAGCTTGCGCAGCGGAATGCCGACGCGGTACTCGGACGGCGTTCCCTCGATCACCCGGCCCGGGCCGGCGTCGCCGAGCATCGCGTGCAGCATGGGGGTGTCGGTCGAGCCGGGCGAGACGATGTTGCAGCGGATGCCGTGCTCGGCGAGCTCCAGGCCCAGACACCGGGTGAACTGGGCGGAGGCGGCTTTCGACGCGGCGTAGGCGGCCATCTCCGTGCGGGGTGTGCCGGCGGCGTTGGACGCCACCGTCACGATCGCCCCGCGGCGGCGGCGCGCCATCAGCCGGGCCACCGCACGGGACACATGGAACACGCCGTCCGCGTTGACCGAGAACGTCTCGTGCCACTGCCGTTCCGACAGCTCCAGCGCCCTGCCCAGATGCAGCACGCCCGCCGCGTTGACGAGGATGCCGATCGGCCCCAACTCCTTCTCGACGCGGTGTACTTGTTCCCCGACGGCCACGCTGTCGCACACGTCGGCGGGGTAGGCGCGGGCCGAGCGGCCCTCGGCGCGGAGCTTCTCCGCGACCGTGGCGAGCGCCTCGGCGTTGCGGTCCATGACGGCGACATGGGCTCCCGCCCCGGCCAGGGTGGCCGCGACGGCGGCGCCGATGCCCTGGGCCGCTCCGGTGACCAGGGCGACCGTCGACTCGATGCCGGTCAGTTCCATGAGGGACTCCAGGAGGTCGTGACGGCCTGCTCGGCGTCGTAGCCGAACAGCCAGGCGTGCCGGTCCAGGCCCGGGGCGGTCCGGTCGGTGGCGTCGCGCTCGCGCTGGGCGTCGCCGTCGGCCAGATGGAAGGTCCTGGCGTTGGCGCGGGACTGCTGCTGGATCCGCGCGGTACGGGGCAGCCGGGCCTGCTCGTAGCGGCGCAGGGCCGCGCCGGGCCGGTCCGGGCGGGCGCGGGCCAGACATGCCGCGAGGACGACGGCGTCCTCGATCGCCTGGTTCGCGCCCTGCGCCTGGAAGGGCAGCATCGGATGCGCCGCGTCACCGATGACGGCCACCCGCCCGGCGCTCAGCCGGGCGACGGGGTCACGGTCGTACAGGGCCCAGCGGCCGACGGTGTCCGCCGCGTCGATCAGGGCCACGACGTCCTCGTGCCAGCCCTTGTACGCGGCCGCGAGTTCCGCGGTGTCGCCGCGCGCCGACCAGGACTCCTCCCCCCGGTCGGCGGCGGTGACGGTGGCGCCGAAGCTCACCTGCCGGCCGGCCGACACCGGGTAGCACACACAGTGCTGATCCGGTCCGAACCACAGCCGCACGCCCGGCTCGGCGAGCGCCCGGGGCACCCGGTCGGCGGGGACCAGGCCCCGGTAGATCGTCTGCCCGGAGTGGCGCGGCTCGTCGGCCGCGATCTCCTCGCGGACGACGGAGCGTATGCCGTCGGCCCCGACGACCAGGTCCGCCGTCACCGTCGTACCGTCGGACAGGTGCAGTCGTGCCCGGTCGGCGTCCTGGGTGACGGAGACACAGCGTGCGCCGAGGTGCACCTGTCCGGGCGGGACGAGGGAGAGCAGTGCGCTGTGCAGGTCCGCGCGGTGCACGGTGTAGTACGGCGCCCCGAAGCGGCGGTCGCAGTCGTCGCCGAGCGGAGTGCGGTGCAGCAGGGTGCCGTCGTCCCAGCGGCGCATCTCGATGGCCCGGGGGGTGACGGCGAAGTCGCGCAGGCTGTCCCGAAGTCCCAGCCTGCGCAGCAAGCGGGTTGCGTTGGGGGCGAGTTGGACTCCCGCCCCGACTTCGGCCAGCCGGCCCGTCCGCTCGTAGAGGTCGCAGGCGACGCCCGCGCGGCGCAGGGCGGCCGCGAAGGCGAGTCCGGCGATTCCGGCGCCGACGACGGCCACTGTCAGCTGCGGCATGTCGTGCCTCTCAGTAGTAGAGGAGCGCTTTGCCCCAGTCCTCGTCGGGTCCGAACAGGCTGCGCGGCTTGACCACGTCGGGCATGGCCGTCAGCGCCCTGTGCGGGATCAGGGTCCCCGGGGCCAGCCCGGTCACCTCGCAGTCGACGCCGAGCGCGGCGCGCACGGAGGCCGCCAACTCCGCCTCGGCGGCAGCCCGGTGCTGCCCTTCCACCTCGAACTCGAGGCGCAGTAGCTCGGGTTCGGCGCGGGCCCGCCAGAACATCACGTCGTAGGCGTCCGGGAGGGAGAAGACCAGCTCCTCCAGCCGGTGCTGGGTGACGGTCGCGGCGCCGACGCGGTGGCCGAACGCGGCCCGGCCGAGCACCTGGACCGTCGGCAGGTTCCAGCCGCAGTCGCAGTCGTCGTAGGACACCGAGACGTTGTCCTCGAGGTTGTAGCGCAGCAGCGGCATCGCCTCGCGGTAGAGCGGCGTCACCACCAGCTGGCCCTCGCCGTCCGCGCGGACGTCACCGGTGCGCGGGTCGTACACCTCGAACAGGGCGCGGTCGGCCCACAGATGCATACGGCCGTGCGGGCATTCGCCGGCGAGGCTGCCGGTCTCGGTGGAGCCGTACTCCTCGATCACCGGCACGCCCCACAGCCGGCTGATCCGGCGGCGGCGGGCGGCGGTGAGCGGCTCGCCGCCGACGAACAGGGCGCGCAGTCCGGGGAAGTCCTTGTCCGGCCGGTGCCCGGCGGCCTTCGCGGCCGCCGCCCAGATGAGGCACTCGGTCGGCACCGACCAGGTCAGGCTGACCTCCAGGTCGTGCATGACCCGGACCACACGGGCGTACGGCATGGCCAGCGAGCGGTTGTCGCCGGGGACCACGGTGGCGCCGTGCAGCCGGCCGGCGGCGTGGGCCAGATGGCCCGTCAGCAGCAGCGCGTACGGGGTGCGGACGAGGAAGACGTCCTCGGCGGAGATGCCGATCCATTTGCGGGCGAAGCGTTCCGCCAGGTCGACCCAGTCCTCCGCCGTGTAGTAGGAGGGGGTGGGATGTCCAGCGGTGCCGCTGGACTCGTGGTAGGTGGCGAGGCGCCCCTTGGGGACGGCGAGCATCCCGAAGGGATAGTTGTCGCGCAGGTCCTGTTTGGTGGTCAGCGGCAGCGCGGCGAGATCGGCGGCGGTGGCGGGCAGCGGCGCCCCGTCCAGCCGCCCCCGGTAGAACGGCGAGCGGGCGGCCCAGGTGACGGTCTGCTGAAGCTGCTTCTCCTGAAGGGTCCGCAGGTCCTCCGGCCCGTTCCACTGGCCGATGCGCGGCAGTCGGGAAGGCGGCTGGTTCACCGTTTCTCCTCTCCTAACAGTCGGTGGGCGTTGTCCCAGGCGATCTGCCGCCACTGCTCGGGCGGCAGGCGCAGGGCATGGAACTTGGCGAGTTCCACGGCCGGTTGCTGCAACGGGTACTCGGAGCCGAACACCACCCGTCGCGGGCCGAGGCGTTCCACGGCGGCCCGGGCCACGCAGGTGTAGCCGCCGGAGGTCTCCAGGGAGACGGTGGGTTCGTGCCGGACGAGGTTGAGGGCGTGGAAGTCGATGTTGCCGATGCCGCTGTGCCCGAGCACGAAGTCCACCTCAGGGAACCGGCGGGCGAGGCCGACGAGGTCGGCCACGCCCGCGCCGGGGCGGTCCAGGCACACCACGTACACCGGGTGGCGGTGCTCGGCGGCCACCTCGACGAGGGCCGCGGTGCGGGGGTCGGTCAGGGCCACGCCGTGCACCGCGGGCGAGATCTCCAGGCCGCGGAACTCGGCCGCCCTGGCCCGGTAGACCTCGGGCGGGCGGTGCGGGTTGGCGAACCAGAACGGCACCAGCCGCCCGTCGGTGTCCGCGCAGGCCCGGAGCACCGCGTCGTTGTCGGCGTCGGTCTCGACGTGCCCGCCCTCGGTCAGCTGGCGGGCGAGCCGGTCCAGGTCGATGGTGCCGCCCGCGCACACCACCGCCCTGGCCAGACCGTTCTCGTCCATCGCCGCCAAGAGCCGCTCGGCCGCTCCCGGGCGGGGAGCGAGCCGGACGTGGAAGTCCAGCACGGGCCGCGCGGTCGTCGCGGCGGCGCTCACTTCTCGATGCAGAACTCGTCGATCGGGTAGCCGACGTGCCGCTTCTCGACCGGCAGGCACCCGAGGACCTTCGTCCCCGGCGTCAGCTCGGTGACGTTGAGGACGACACCGCCGGGGCCGAGCACCCGCACGTGCCAGTCGTCCTGGACGATGAGGTTGACCTTGACGCCCGAGGGCGAGACCGCGTCGATCGCGAGCAGCGGACGCGTCTCGATCTTGACCCGGCCGACCGTGACGACCCGGGACTTTCCCTGCGAGTCGACGGCGAGGACGCGGCCGCCGGAGACGAGTTCGCTGAGGTAGTTGGTGCGTCCCTCGGCGGACAGCGTGTACGAGTGCAGGGCGCCGGCGTTGACCCGGAAGGGCCGGGTCGGCATGTAGGGCAGGGGGTGGGTCTCGCTGCAGCTGAGGATCATGCCGGTGGAGTGCGAGCCGACCAGGATGCCCTCGTCGAGGCGGAAGTTGGTGCAGGTGTCGACGCAGGCGCGCTCGCCCATGCCGACCCGGCGGATGCCGGTGATCTCCAGTTCCACCAGCGGCACGTCCGCCGCCCGGCTGACCGCCGCGGTCTTCAGCGCGGTGGCGTCGCCGGGGACACGGGGGGCGAGCATCACGCCGTCGGAGCCGTGCTCCAGGACGCCGAAGACGATCTCGGCCTCCTCGACGTCGGCGACCTGGGTGATGATGCTGCCGCTCGCCCCGGCCGCCGCGGCCAGGACGATCTCCAGGGGGATCTTGGTGGGGTCGCGGAAGTACAGCAGGCTCCACTTGTCCAGGCGGGCCGCCCGGCAGGCGTCCTCCAGGCTGTCGGCGTCCACGATCTCGACGTAGCGGCCGAACTCCACGCCGGGGTGACGTCCCGCCAGTTCGGCAGGCTCCCCGTGGCGGGCCGGGTCGACGATGACCAGGTCGGCGAGCTCCAGCTTCTCCGGCAGCTCGCCGCCCGTCGGGAACAGCACCTTCTTCACGGTCGGGGGCAGCAGTTCCAGGTCGGCCGGGTCGGCCGCCACGATGGCGTCCACCCTCTGGTGGACGGCTTCCTCGACGATGGCCTCCTTGGCGCCGTCGGCCTTGCGGATGTCCAGCCAGCACAGCTTCACGGGGTATCTCCTTGGCGTTGGGTTCGAATGCGTGTCGAGGTCGGCGGGGGTCTTCAGGACAGGACCGCGAGGCGGTCGTCGACGACCGCCCGGTCCGTGGTGCGCGGGAGGCCGTGCACCAGCCGGGCGACGGCGGCCGCCGTCCGGCCGGGCCGCTCGGCCTGGAAGACGTTGCGTCCCATGGCCACTCCGGCGGCGCCGCCGCTCAGGGCGTCGGACACATAGGACAGGACGGTGTCGGTGTCGGCCGCGCGGGGGCCGCCGGCCACGATGAGCGGGATCGGACAGGCCCGTACGACCTGGGCCATGCGCTCCGGGGTGCCCGCGTAGTCGGTCTTGACGATGTCGGCGCCGAGATCGGCGGCCAACGTGGCGGCGTGCGCGACCAGTTCGGGCGTTCTGCCGTCGACGATCTGCGGTCCGCGGGCGTACACCATGGCCAGCAGCGGTACGTTCCAGCGGTCGCACTCCTCGGCGACGGCCGCGAGGTCGGAGACCTGCCGGGCCTCCTGCCGGGAGCCGAGGTTGACGTGGACGCTGACCGCGTCGGCGCCCATCCGCAGCGCCTCCTCGACGTGGGCGACGAGGTACTTGGCGTCCGGGTCGGGGGCGTGCCGGGTGCTCGCGTTCAGATGCAGGATCAGCGACATGTCGCCGAACCGGCGGGGGTCGACCTGCCGGAGGCTGCCCTTGTGCAGGACGACGGCGTCGACGCCGGTCCCGGACAGCTCGCCGACCAGGGAGTCCAGGTCGCCGGGCCGCAGCGGGCCGTCGGTGACCGAGTGGTCCATCGGCACGACGAGCAGCCGCCCGTCGTCGTGCCGGAACAGCCGCCGCAGGCGGAGGCTTCGAGCGAATGAGCCGTTCTGTACTGGCATGAGGTCCTGCCTCTCTCAAACGGTGGCGGGGCGGCCGGGATCGGTGACGTCCTGCGGCACGGGTCCGTCGAGCCGGAACTCGCGGTGCAGGGTCTCGACGGCGTGCACGGTGCGCTCGCGCGGCACGATCACGGACAGCCGCGACTGGGAGGTGGAGATCCAGCTCGTGGGGATGCCGGCCGAGGCCAGCGCCGCCATGAACCGGGCCGTGTACTCGGGGCGGCTGAGCAGCCCCATCCCGACGACCGAGACCTTGCCGACGTTCTCGTCGAAGTGCACGCCGCCGCCGTGCGCGGCCGTCAGTTCGTGCAGGTCGTCCCGTACGGCGCCGGCCTGGCTGCGGCGGACGGTGAACCCCATCCGGAACTCGCTCTCGTGGGCGCCGGACCGGGCCACCAGGTCCACCACGGCGCCCTGGGCGGCCAGCACCCGGAACACGTCGGGGGCCAGGTCCCGTTGGCCGGCACCGCAGTGCACGAGCACACGGGCCACATCGGTGTCGTGGGTCACCGCCACGACGGCCCGCCGCGTCTCCAGCGGCCGGTCGTCCGGCCGTTCCACGACCACGGTCCCGGGCGCCTGCGACGACGCGTTGCGGACTCGCACCTCGACTCCTTCCATTGCGGCCAGTTCGATGCACCGGGTGTGCAGGACCCTGGCGCCCGCGAACGCCATCTCCGCCATGACGCCGGGGTCGACGCGGGGCAGGCAGCGGGCGGCGGGCAGGATGCGCGGGTCGGCGCTGAACACGCCGTCCACGTCGGTGTAGATCTCGCACGCCGAGGCGTTCAGCCGGGCCGCCAGCGCGACCGCGGTGGTGTCCGAGCCTCCCCGGCCGAGCGTCACGACGTCCCCGGTGGGGCCCACCCCCTGGAAGCCGGTGACGACGGCCACCCGGCCGGCCGCCAGGGCGCTGTGCACCCGTCCCGCGCCGATCCGCGAGATGAGCGCCTCGCCGTGCCGGTCCGTGGTCCGGATCCCGGCCTGCCGGCCGGTCAGCGAGACCGCCGGCACTCCCAGCCTGTCGAGCGTGAGGGCCATGAGCGCGGCCGACTCCTGCTCGCCGGTGGCGAGGAGCTGGTCCAGTTCCCTGGACGGCCCGGTGGCGCCGATGTCGGCGGCCAGCCGGAGCAGTTGGTCGGTCGTGCCGCCCCGTGCGGAGACGACCACGGCCACCGCCTGTCCGCCGCGCCGTGCCGCCGCCGTACGCAGGGCGGCACGGCGGACGAGATCGAGCGTCTGTAAAGAAGTACCGCCGTATTTTTGAACCAGCACATCCACAGTGGAATTCACCGCTTTCGTCGAACTGGTATGCCACGACAGTAATCGCGATACGGCGGCCCGCCCACTACCCGCCCGAGTAGTGCCGACCCCTTCAGCCGTTCACGCCATACCGGCGCGCCCGTACCGGAAACACGCCATTGACGCGGCACGCCATTGTGCGGCGCCTTTCTCCTCCGCAATATCGAGAGGCGTCTTCCGAACACTAAAAGGAGCGATATGTCCGGGACGGATTCGGGCCCCGCGGGCCCCGCGGGTGCGCTGGCCGGCCTGGGCCGGGACGGGCGTGCCTTCGCCCTGCTGTACCGGCCGGGCGCGGTGCCGGACGCCCAGGTGGAGGTCCTCACCGGCGAGATGTGCGAGGTCGGCTCGCTCGCCGGACTGCCCCTGCCCGACGGGCCGCCGGGCCGCGCCCGGCACGACCTGCTCGTGGCGGTGCCCTACCGGCAGATCACCGAGCGCGGCTTCGCCTGCCTCGACGACCACGCGCCGCTGCTCGCCCTGCGGGTCCGGGAGCAGCGCGAGGTCGGCCGCGACCAGGCCCTGGCCGCGCTGCCCGAGCCGGACACGCGGGTGTCGGACGCCGGGTTCGACCTCGGCGACGAGGACTACGCGGCGATCGTCGAGCGGGTCGTACGGGACGAGATCGGACAGGGCGCCGGCTCCAACTTCGTCGTCCGGCGCTCCTTCGTCGCACGGCTGGAGGACGGTTCGGCGGGCACGGCGCTGGGCGTCTTCCGCCGGCTGCTGGCCGGCGAGGCGGGCTCGTACTGGACGTTCGTGTTCCACACCGGCGAGGGCACGTTCGTCGGCGCCTCGCCCGAGCGGCACGTGACCCTGGACGACGGCACGGTCTCGATGAACCCCATCAGCGGGACGTACCGGCACCCCGCGTCGGGTCCTGACATAACCGGGATCCTGGAGTTCCTGAACGACCGAAAGGAGGCCAACGAGCTCTATATGGTCGTCGACGAGGAACTGAAAATGATGGCGCGGATGTGCGTGTCCGGCGGCCGTGTGCACGGTCCTTTTCTCAAGGAAATGGCCCGGCTGACGCATTCCGAATACATCCTGACGGGGCGCAGCGAGCTCGATGTGCGCGATCTGCTGCGCGAGACACTGCTCGCGCCCACCGTCACGGGCAGTCCACTGGAGAACGCCTTCCGGGTCATCGCCCGTCATGAGCGCACCGGCCGGGGCTACTACGGCGGGGTGCTCGCGCTGATCGGCCGGGACGCGGAGGGCAGCCGTACCCTCGATTCGGCGATCATGATCCGTACCGCGGAGATCGACCGTGAGGGAGGGCTGCGCCTCGGTGTCGGCGCAACTCTCGTGCGGGACTCCGACCCGGCCTCCGAGGTGGCCGAGACCCGGGCCAAGGCCGCGGGCATGCTGAGCGCGCTCGGCCTCCTGCCGAGGGACGACGGCGACGGCGCCCGCACGGGCGCCGGGGCGGCCGGGCGGCCGTCACCTGCCGCCGACCCCCGGGTCCGCCGGGCCCTGCGGTCCCGCAACACGACGCTGTCGCGGTTCTGGCTGGACGGGGGCCCGACCGGCGCGCCCGACCCGCTGCTGGCCGGCCGGCACACCCTGATCGTCGACCACGAGGACACCTTCACGGGGATGCTCGGCCATCAGCTGCGCGCCCTCGGGCTGCGGACCACGCTGACACGGTTCGACCGTCCCCTCTCCCCCGAGGACTTCGATCTCGTCGTCGTCGGACCCGGTCCCGGCGACCCCCGCGACCCGGGCGACCCGCGCATCGGCTCGCTGCGCGCCCTCACCCGTGGCCTGCTGGACGGCCACGTCCCGTTCCTTTCCATCTGTCTGAGCCACCAGGTCCTCGCCGCCGAACTGGGCCTGGACATCCTCCGGCTCCCGGTGCCCCACCAGGGCGTGCAGCGGCGGATCGACCTGTTCGGTCGGCACGAGCTCGTCGGCTTCTACAACACCTACGCCGCGCACTGTGAGCAGGACTACGTGCCCGGCAGCGGCCTGCGCAAGCCGGCCGAGGTCAGCCGGGACCCGGCCACCGGCCAGGTGCACGCACTGCGCGGTGCGGGCTTCCGGTCCGTGCAGTTCCATCTGGAGTCCGTCCTCACCCAGCACGGCCCGCAGATCCTGGGCGGTCTGCTCACCTCCCTGCTGCGGGAGGCGGGTCACAGCGTCGCCCGCGGCGGGCGTAGGGAAGTACTGCACGGGCGGTAGCGGACCCTTCCTCCACAGGGAGGACTCCTCCCCGGCAAGATCCGGCTAAGGTGCGGACATGACCACAGTACTGACCCGTGTCTGGGCCCAGGTCAGGGACTGGGTGGTGGCACTCGGTCTGGCGGCGGCCCTGCTGATGACGGCACTCTCCAAGACCGACCCCGCCATGGACCTCGAACCGCTCGGACTCGCCCTCGTGGTGGCGAGCGGTCTGGCCCTGGCCGCCGGCCGCCGCGCACCCGTGCCGGTCCTGATCGTCACCGGGCTGTGCGTCCTCGGCTACAACGCGATCGGGTTCGAAGTCCCGGCGGTGGCCTACCTGTTCGCGGTCTACTTCGCCGCACGGTCGGGCTACGGCCTGGCCACCGTGCTGACCTCCGTGGTGATGCTGGTGGTCCTCCCGTACGCGGTGATGGCCGCTCCCACGGACGGCCCCTCCGCGGACGCTTTCGCGCAGGCCCGCGGTGTGCTCGAACTTGCCTGGCTGATCGCCGCGGGCGCGGCGGGCGAGGCCCTGCGCCAGGCCGAACGGCGCGCGGACGAGGCGGAGCGCACCCGCGAGGAGACGGCACGGCTGCGCGCGAGCGAGGAACGGCTGCACATCGCACGGGAGTTGCACGACTCCCTCACCCATCAGATCTCGATCGTCAAGGTGCAGTCCGAGGTCGCCGTCCATCTGGCCCGCAAGCGGGGCGAGGAGGTCCCGGAGACGCTGCTGGCCATCCAGGAGGCGGGCCGCGAGGCGACGCGGGAGCTGCGCGCGACCCTGGAGACCCTGCGCGACGACACCAAGTCGCCCTCGCACGGCCTCGACCGGGTGCCCGAACTGGTGCAGCGCGCCCATGGGATCGGGCTGCGGACGACGCTGACGATCGAGGGCGAACGCCATGACGTGCCCGACGCGGTCGACCGGACCGCCTACCGGATCGTCCAGGAGTCCCTGACCAACGTCGCCCGCCATGCCGCGGCCGCGACCGCCTCGATCCGTATCGCCTACCTTCCGGACGCGCTCGCCATCCAGGTCGACGACGACGGCACGGCCGCGGCGGACTCCGCCCTGGTACCCGGTGTCGGGCTGCTCGGGATGCGGGAGCGCGTCACCGCCCTCGGCGGCCGCCTCAGGGCGGAACCGCGCAGCGAGGGCGGATTCACCGTCCATGCCGAACTCCCGGTGGCCCGTATCTCATGATCCGAGTAATGCTGCTCGACGACCAGCCCCTTCTGCGCAGCGGTTTCCGCGCGCTGCTCGACGCCGAGGACGACATCGAGGTGGTGGCCGAGGGCGCCAACGGCAAGGAGGGCCTCGCCCTCGCCCGGGAGCACCTGCCCGACATCGCGCTCGTCGACATCCAGATGCCCGTGATGGACGGCATCGAGACGACCCGGCAGATCGCCGCGGACCCCGCCCTGGCCGGGGTGCACGTGGTCATCCTGACCAACTACGGCATCGACGAGTACGTGTTCAACGCGCTGCGGGCCGGCGCCGCCGGGTTCCTCGTCAAGGACATCCAGCCCGACGACCTGCTGCACTCGGTGCGGGTCGCCGCGCGCGGTGACGCCCTGCTGGCGCCGTCGATCACCAAGATGCTGATCGGCCGGTACGTCTCCCAGCCGCTGCACCAGGACGGTCAGGGGCTGGACGAGCTGACCAACCGCGAGCGCGAGGCGGTGGCGCTGGCCGCGCAGGGGCTGTCCAACGACGAGATCGCCGACCGCATGGTGATCAGTCCGCTGACCGCCAAGACCCATATCAACCGGGCGATGATGAAACTCCAGGCCCGGGACCGCGCCCAACTGGTCGTCTTCGCGTACGAGTCGGGCCTGGTGACCCCGCAGGGCCGATGAGCCCCGCGCGGGCCCTCGTCGGACCACGACATCAGCCGGGTGGGGGCGACTTGCCCCCACCCGGCTGATGTCGTGGTCCGGTGATCCGCCGAACTCCGCCGTGAAACAGGCCCTTTCGTCATGGCCGCACGGAGAGCACGCTTTTCCGCGTCGCGCCGCTCAGATGAAATCCATCGCTCCCGGCGTCCATTGGTAATGCGATTCGAGCTTGTAGTACTCGCCCTCCGGCGCGAGCGCGACGCCGTAGACGAACTTCCGGTCGCCGCTGAGCGGAACGCCGTTCACGAACTTCTCGATCTGCGGTTCGATGCGCACCGGAAGTGTCGCGAGATCCTCGGTGGCCACGGCGTAGCAGATGCGTTCGATCTTCGGGGTGTCCCAGCGCAGCGTGACGTACAGACCGAAGGCCGACTCGCCGAGCCGGAGCATCTGTTCGCTCGGTTCCACGAACCCGGACGCGCTCAGCATCGAGCGGACGGTGGCCGGTTCGAGGACCTCCGGGGGAACGTCGTTGAAGTACACGTTCACCGTGCGGCTCGCGTAGTCGATGCCGATCACCCCGACCCGGTCGCCCAGGCCGTGGTCGGTGAAGAAGCCGGCGTTTGCGGCGAGGCCGTCCGGCATGGACGGCAGGGCGGTGAGCGCCGACAGCTCCTGGAGGGCGTCCGGCCGGAAGAAGCAGTAGATCTTCTTGAAGCCGCCGACGACGCCGAAGTCGATGCCGTAGCTGTCGACGGGCAGGCTCCGCCGGACCTCGGTGAGCAGGGTGCCGACCGGGTGGTCCGTGCGCGGGACGAGGCCGCCCGCCAGCGCCCGGCTGTAGGGGTCGCGGTCCTCGGGGTGGGTCGTGAAGCGGCAGTCGAGCTCGCCGACGTGGCGCGTGCCGGTGGCGACCCGGAAGGCGACCACGGTCGCGTCGTGCTCGAACGCGTCCGCGTACGTGGCCAGGACGGGTCCCACCGCGTCGGCCGAGGGGGCCGGGCCGTCCAGCAGCCTGGCCGACTCCTCGATGACGGCGCGCAGTTCCGCCGCACCGGTCCGTTCGGACATGTCTCCTCCTGTTCGTTCAGCCGCTCTGGCACGGCTGGTGGCTGGGCTGGTGCGCCGGTCCGGTCCCGCGCGATCACTCGCGTACGTATTCATCGACCACCCCCGGGAATTCGCCGGCATCACGTCATCGCGCGTACGGCTGCGGAAATACGGCACACGGGAAAAGCGCCGTCGATCGAGAGAGGTTTCACGCACCCGCGTCCATCGGCGCGGTTTTCGGAATGGCTCGATGCTAACCATGGTGCGGCGCCCCGGCCCACTACTCGCGCGGGTAGTGCCCGGTGCGGTCGGCTGCTCGTCCGGGGAGTTCGACCGACCAGTCCTGGTAGTTGGACTCCCCCTTCATTGCCGGGCACCGGACGGGCGTTGTTCGATCGTCGGGACGAATCCGGGGGTAATCATGAATCCGTTGACAGGCCGCGAAGACGCTCGGCCCGTGCTGGGCGGCCTTCTGGACGCGGTCGCGCAGGGCACCGGCGGCTGTCTCGTCGTCGAGGGGCCGGTCGGCGCCGGAAAGACGCACCTGCTGACGGCGATGTCCCGGCAGGCGGCGGAACGCGGGCTGACCGTGGCCGCGGGCCGGGCGGGCGAGAGCGACGCTCCGGCCCCCATCGCCCTGCTGGTCAACCTGCTGCGGCACCTCATGCCCGAGGACGTCGATCCCGGCGAACTGCTGCGCCCTGACACCAACCCCTTCTGGCTGACGGACCGGGTGGGCGAACTGGTCGGGAACGCGGCCCGCCGGCGCCCCCTGGTGCTGGTGCTGGACGATGCCCAGCGTCTCGACGACGCCGGCGGTCTGGTCCTGCGCGGGCTCGTGCAGAGCCTGGCCTCGTCGCCGGTGCTGTGGCTGCTCGCCCGGCGGCCGCTGCCCGCCCGGTCGCTCGGCCAGCAGGCGCTCGGCTGGCTGATCGAGCACGCCGCGGTGCGGTGTCCGCTGGGCACGCTGGACCGCGCGGCCGTGGCCGAGCTGTGCGGCCGTGTCCTGGGAGCCGAGCCGGGCGCGTCGGTGCTGCGCTGGGCGGACCGCTGCGGCGGCAACCCCTGGCTGGTGGAGGAACTGCTGCACGCGTTCCGGGAGGCGGGACAGGTGCTCGTGGTGGACGGCCGGGCCTCGGTGGTGGCGGAACGGCTGCCCGAGACGGTCCTCGGCCCGGTCCGCCGTCTGCTCGACGAGATGTCCCCCGCGGTACGGCGGCTGCTCGTGACGGGCGGCAGGACCGGCGGCACGTTCACGGTCGAGGACGTGGCGGCGGCGCTCGGCGAACCGGCCTCGGAGCTGTCCGCGAGCGTCGAGGAGGCGCTGACGGAGGGCTTCGTCCGGGCGCACGGGCCGGAGCTGACGTTCGCTCAGGAGGTGCTCGGGGAGGCGCTCGCGCACCCTTCGTTCGCCCGCACCGGCCGTGAACTCCCCGTCCGGGCCGCCGAGGCCCCCACCCCGCCGCCGGCCGCCGCGCCCCTCGCGACGCCCCCGGCGGCGAAGGCCCCGCGCACCCCCCGGTGCGGCTGCGACGATCTGGCGACGCGGGCCCTGTCGGCCCTGGGGAACGTGTTCGACGAGGTGCCGCGCACGCTGGCCGGTGCCCTGCGGCTGCTCGCCGGGTCGGGCCGCGCCGCCGAGGCCGTCCGGCTCGCGAAGGCCGCCCTGCGCCCAGGAGCGGAGCCCGCGGCCGAGACACAGCTGGTCCTCGAACTGAGCCGGGGACTGCGGGACGCCGGCCACCCCGGACTGTCGGCCGGACTCGTGCGGCGCACCCTGACCCGGCAGGACCTCGCCGAGCCGGAGCACGCCGCGCTGCGTGAGGCGCTCACCGAGTCCGGACACACGGACGACTCCACCCCCGCGGCCACCGCGCCGTGGGGCGACGAACGGGGAGACGCGGGGCCCGGCGCCCCGGCGGACGTCCCCGCCGTCGAGCCTGCGCGGCAGGCGCTGTCCCCCACCGGCTGCGAGGTGTGCGAACGCCCGCTGTGGACCTGGCTGGTCCGGGCCCTGGTCGCGGCCGACCGGTTCGACGCGGCGCGGGCGGTCGGCGAGGCCGTGAAGCGCGAGGCCGAGACGTTCGGCGAGACCTGGCCGCAGACCCTCTGGTACGGCCACCACGCCGAACTCCTCGTGGCGGAGGGCCGGATGGAGGAGGCCCGGGTCGCGGCCGAGACGGCACTGCGGTCGGCGGACCGTGGGGCCCCGGCGGACTCCGTGCCCGCGCGCCTGGTCCTGGCCCGGCTCAGTCTGCACCGCGGTGATCTGGCCACCGCCAGCGACCAGTTGCGCATGACCGAACGCCTGGTGACCGACGGCCCGGGCGCCGACCGGGCCCGGCTGGACTGGGCGCTCGCCCTGTTCCACGCGGCGAGCGGTCGCCCGGCGATGACCGTGCGGACGCTCCTCGACGCCGACGGGCGCGGCGCGCCCGACCCGCTTCTCTTCGGCGAGGCTCCGCAGGCGGCGGCCATGCTCGTCAGGCTGGCCCGGCAGGCAGGGCTCGGCGCGGAGGCCGAGGGGGCGGCCGGGTTCGCCCGGCGGCTCGCGGACCGCCACCCGGCGGTGCGTTCGCTCACGGGCGCCGCCGAGCACGCCGAGGGAGTGCTGCGCGACGACGTGGTGGCGCTGCACCGCGCCGTCGAGCTCCACCGGCACGCCGCCCGACCGCTCGCGGCGGGCAGCGCGCTGGAGGACGCGGCCAAGGTCGAGCAGGGCATGGGCAACACGCCCCGTACGGTCCGGCTGCTGGAGTCCGCGCTCGGCCTCTACGCCGACTGCGGGGCGCAGCGCGACACGGTCCGCGTGCAGAAGAAGCTGCGCCGCCTCGGTGTGCACCACGAGCGGGGGCCGGGTGCCGAACGGCCGAAGTCCGGCTGGGAGAGCCTGACGGGCGCCGAACTGCGCGTCGTACGGGCCGTCGTGGACGGCAAGACCAACCGGGAGGCCGCGAGCAGTCTGTTCCTGTCGCCGCACACCGTCGACAGTCATCTGCGGCGGGTGTTCTCGAAGCTCGACATCAACAGCCGCGTCGAGCTGACCCGGCACTTCCTCGCCCACGAGGTTCCCGTCTCCGGCCTGGCCGCGGCTCAGCGCCCCGGCTCGGTCGGATGAGGGCGGCGTACGAGGACGGCGGAGCGAGGGCGGGGGTGGCGGTGGAGTGCGGTGGGGGTGGTGACGGAGCGAGGTGGGGGGTGGCGGTGGAGCGAGGGTGGGGGGTGCGGGGTGAGCGTGGGGGGTGCGGGGTGAGAGTGACGGGGGCGTGGGCCGCGGGGCCCGCCCTCCGTGTCAGAGAGCTCCGCCGCCTGCGTTCTCCGCTCCGGTACTGCCTTCGTCCTCGACCGAGTAGATCGCCGCGCTGCTCGCGTAGGTGGCGGCACCGCGGGCCAGTTCCACCCGGGTGTTGATGTCCAGCTTCCGGTAGATCTTCCTGAGGTGGTAGTTGACCGTGTGGGCCGACAGATGGACCCGCTTGGCGATCTGACGGTTCGTCATGCCCGTGCTCACCAGGTAGGAGATGCGCCGCTCCATGTCGGAGAGACCGGCCCAGCACAGGCTGTTCGGCGGTGCGGCGGGCGAGAGGGCCTCGGCGGGACCGGCCGTATGGGGGGCCTCTCCGGGTCTCGGCCCCGTCGGGGCCGAGGGTGGGGAGGCCGGGCTTCTTCGCTGGTGCGGGACCCTGGCGCCGTACAGCCTGGCGAGTTCCTCGGTCGCCAGGGCGACGGAGATCGGGTCCGGCGACTGCGCGACCACCCGGGACAGCCCGGCGGCGTCGCCGTTCGCCAGCGCGTTGGCGTGCAGCGCACCGAGGACGACGACGGAGATACCGGGGTTGTCCGCGGCGAGCCCGTCCACCGTCTCCAGCACGCTGCGCTTCAGCTCGCTGTCGCCCACGTCGCGCGCGAGCCGGACCAGGAAGGGTGCGGCGGCCGGGTCCTCGATGTACAGGCTCCGCAGGGCTGGCAGGTGGCTGTACTTGCCGGCGAAGAGTTCCACGGCCGCCCGGGGCCCCTCCCTCTTCACGGCGACGCGTACGTCCGTCCAGGCGTACTGCGGGGAGTAGGCCACGGTCCGGTCCGCGCCGAGCTCGCGCTCGGCTCGCTGCATGTGCTCGACCGCGGTGGACACGTCGCCCACGTACAGGGAGACGGCCGCGAGCACGCAGTGCGTGACCGGCAGAAGGGTGGGAACGGCGTCCGCCCCCGTCGCGGCGGTCACCAGCTCCGCCTGTACCCGCGCCTCTCCGAACCGTCCGGCCTGGAGGAGCATCCGGGCGCGCACCGCGGCGGGCCCGGACCGCCAGACGGGCACGGGCAGGGCCTGAAGGCCGGCTTCCGACGCGCCGATCAGCTTCTCGGCCTTGTCGAACTCCCGCAGATTCGCCAGCTTCCCGGCGAGGGCGAGCTGGAAATGCACCCGCCAGAGCGGATCGATGTCGTCGCTGTACCGTGCCGCGATACGTCCGAGGCTCAGCCCTTCGGCCAGCTCACCCGCGCGCCAGCGGACGTTGGAAAGGGATGCCATCGCCATCAGGGAAGCCACGTCGCCCTGTCCGCCGCGCCGCTCCCGCAACACACGTTCCGCATGTTCCTCGGCCCGGTCCATGTCCAGCACGGAATAGCCGAGAATCATCGACGCCTCGGCGTCCAGTCGAGCGGCGCTGGAGATTCCGGGATCGGCGAGGATGCTCTCGGCCAGCCTGACCCCGGCCTCGGCCCTGCCCAGCACGACGAGACCGTGAGCCCGCGAGAACGGCTCGGCGGCGCCGTCGGCCGTGTCCGGGCGGGGCACGCGCGAAGGACCGGACGGCGGCTGGGCGACTTCTTCCCGCCCGGGGCCCCAGAGCTCGCTCGACCCGGTGTCGCCGCCCCTGCGTCCCGCGGCCTCGCGCCTGAGCGCACCCCGCGCCGGGGCGGGGATGGACTCGGTGATCCCGTGCAGGAGAAAGCCGCTCGGGAACGCGAGCCGGTGCTCGTTGGTGACGACGAAGCCCGAGTCGATCGCCTCGTCCAGCACCGAGAGCAGCCCGGCCGAGGAGCGGTCGAGCATTCTGGACACGTCCTCCAGCAGGAAGGACCTGCCCAGCACTGCCGCGATCTTGAGGAAGTGCCGGCAGTCGAGACTCAGCTCGTCCAGCCGGCGCCTGACGAACAGCGCCACTCGGCGCGGTATGCGGCGCTCCACCAGGCGGACCACGCCGTCGCACTCCTCGACGAGGTCCTCCTCGACCAGGCCGAGCGCGAACTCGGTCAGCAGCCGCAGGCTGCCGCCGGCGCCGGCCGCGAAGTCGAGCAGCTCGCCGTCCGGCACGCCCCCGAGAAGCTTCCGCAGGACCTCGTCCTCGGTGGCCTCGCTGCCGGAGGGGACCTGGAGAAGATGTCGGGCTCGCGCGTCGTCGACTGTGGATTTCGACATGCGGCTTCCCATTGTCGGACCAGAAGCCATAACCTCGGATCACCCCCGTAATCATCCGAAATGACACAACCTCTTTTCGGGCAGAAAGCAGCCCGCGTGGCTCGATGTTAACTAGTTCTTCCGGCCGACGTAAGAGAGGAATGAGAAAAATCTGTGCGCCCGCTTTGTTTTTCGGCGCGTTCCCTGATTTTGAATAAAGGCAGGGCAAAGCACCAGCTTAATCGATATCCATAAGCGTTCACATGGAATTTGTGTCATGGTGTGAGCCATGACAATTGTCATGGGTTATTCGCGCACAGAACGGCCGAGAGCCCCCGTCCCCTGACGGGACGGGGGCTCTCGGCCCGAAGAGGGGGTCAGACGCGGGCCTTCTCCTCGACTCCCGCCACGGGGGCCGGGCCGGTCTTCGTCCTCCGGCTGCCGGGCATCCACCAGTTGGCCTTGCCGCACAGCTCCATCACCGCGGGGACGAGGATCATCCGGATGACGGTGGCGTCGACGAGCACGGCGACGGCCATGCCCAGACCGATCTGCTTGACCGAGACGTCCGGCCCGAGCAGGGAGGTCGTGAAGACGGCGACCATGATGGCGGCGGCGGCCGTGATGACCTTGGCGGTCCGCGCCAGACCGGCGGTGACGGCCGTCCGCGTGTCGTTGGTGCGCTCGTACTCCTCACGGACCCGCGAGATCAGGAAGACCTCGTAGTCCATCGACAGACCGAACAGCACCGGGAACATCATCATCGGGACCCAGGTCGTGACAGGCATCTCCGTCGGGAACCCGAGGGCGGAGCCGAGCCAGCCCCACTGGACGACCGCGACGAGCACACCGTAGGCGGCGCCGATCGACAGCAGGTTCATCACGGCGGCCTGGAGGGCGATGGTGACCGACCGGACCAGGGCGATCAGCAGCACCAGGGAGAGCAGGATCACGACCGCGACCATCCAGGGCAGCCGCGTCCCCGTCTCGTCGGCGAAGTCGATGGCACCGGCGTTCGGGCCGCCGATGAAGACCTCCTGGTCGCCGGCCGCCTTCGGCAGCACGTCGTCACGCAGCCGGTGCACCAGGTCCGTGGTCGCCTCGTCCTGGAAGCCCGTCTCGGGGAACGCCATGAAGGTGGCGGCCCGCTGGTCCTCGCTGACCCGCGCCGGGGTGGCGTAGGCGACGCCCTCGGTCCCGCGGACCGCCTCGATCACGGAGTCGAGATCGCCGGAGCCGGACTCGGTGGCGAAGATCAGGGGCGCGCCGTAACCGGGGCCGAAGCCCTCGGAGAGGATCTCGTACGAGGTGTAGCTGCTCCGGTCGCGCGGCTGGACACTCGCGTCGGGCAGGCTCAGCCGCATCGACAGCGCGGGGGCGGCCAGCACCAGCAGCCCGGCCGTCGCCAGCACGGCGGCGACCAGCGGCCTGCGCTGCACCGCGCCCGCCCAGCGCTCGGCGAGGGAACGGCGCTCACGGGCCGGGACACCGTCGGCGCGCCGTCCGCGCGGGGTACGGCGGGGCAGCCGCAGCGAGTTGATCTTGTGGCCGGTGAAGCCGAGGAAGGCCGGGAGCAGGGTCACGGCGGCGACCATCGTCACGAGCACGGTCACGGACGCGCCGACGGCCACGCCCGTCATCAGCCGCTGCCCCATGGCGATCAGGCCGAGCAGCGCGATCACCACGGTCGTGCCGGCGAACAGCACCGCGTGTCCCGCGGTGGTGATGGCGTTGACCGTGGCGGTCTCCGGCTCGTCACCGGACTCCAGGCTCTCGCGGTAGCGCGTCACGATGAACAGCGCGTAGTCGATGCCCACGCCGAGACCGATCAGCGCCGCCACCAGCACGGTGAAGTCCGGGGCGGGAACGACGTGTCCGATGAGCTTGATCAGGGCGATGCCGCCGAGGATCGCCACCAGCGCGGTCACGATCGGCAGACCCATCGCCACCAGCGACCCGAAGGCGATGAACAGGATCACCGCCGCCGCCAGCACACCGATGCTCTCGGCCGGACCCTGCTTGGGCGTCTCGGCCTTCTCCGCCTTGTCGCCCGCGAGGCCCAGTGTCACACCGTCGCCCGAGGCGTCCTTGACCGTCGTCACCAGCGGCTTGACCGCGGTCTTGTCGACGTCCACGGACGTCAGCGGGATCGTCGTCCGGGCGATCCGGCGGTCCTTCGTCACCAACTGGGCGTCGTCGTAGGGCGAGACGACCGGGCCGGTGATGCCGGACGCGTCCAGTGCGGCGACGACCCGCTCGATCTTCTCCCGGGACGCGGGGTCGTCGATGCCCTTGTCCGCCTTGATCGCGAGCGTCAGGGTGTCGCCCTGCTGCTCGGGGAAGTGCTTCTCGATCAGAGACTGGGCCTTGGCCGAGTCCGAGTCACCACCGGTGAAGTCGTTGTCCGTCGCGGCGCCGAAGCGGAAGCCGACGAAGGCCAGGGCGATCACGCCGATGATCCAGGTCACGAGGACCAGACGGCGGCGCCGGTAACAGAACCGCGCCAGCCCCGCCAGGGCCCCTTCCGCGCGCCGAGTCTCGGTTGGCATCATCTCTCCTCGATCGAGTGGCTGAGCGTTGCCCTCAATCCTGGTGAGGCCGCCTCACGGCGTCGATGTGCGTACGCAGGCACTATCGCGTGGCCGGTACCACGGTTGCGGTACTCCCCGCGCAGTAGTGGCATGCGGGGACGGGCCGGTGCGTGGCCGGGTGCGTGGGCAGGTGCCCTGGCGGCGCGCGGCCGGCCCGTCGCTGCGGGCAGGTGTCCAGGCGTCGCGCGGCCGGCCGGGGCCCGGTGCCCGGTCAGAGGCCGGACGCGGTGCCGAGGCCGGTGAGGGCGCCCACCGGGTCGTGGTCGGGGGTGCCGCGCGGCCACCAGTCGTCGGCGCCGGGCTCCGACTCGTAGGCGTACCACAGGCCGTCGCGGCCGAGGCGGAGCTGGACATGGCCGCCGGGGTGGGTGAGGCGGTTGCGGGTGGGGCGGAAGGCGGGCAGATCGGCGGCGAGGAGCAGGGGGCGCGCACGGTCGAAGCGCCCCGCCGGCGGGTCCCAGGACTCCTCCAGTACGGCGAGCCCGTCCGGGCCGCCCTGGCGCCAGGCGGCGACGGCTCGCGCCAGTTCGGCCGGTGTGCGTCCGGCCGCGGCGGCGAGCGAGGCGTACAACGCGCGCGTACCCGCGGTCAGCCCGGAACCCGGCCGGGCCGCGGCGAGGCGCACCGCGTCCTGCCACAGGGTCAGTTCGGCGACCGGGTCGTGGCCGGTGGCGAGCAGCGCGTGGGCCCGCGCGGCGGCGTCGGTGGCCAGCTGGTCCAGCGCGAGGGGGTCCGGGCCGCCGGGGGCCGCCGGGTAGGCGGGGGGCTGCTCGGGGTGCGCGGGGACGGGCAACGGGTCGGGCAGCGGCGGCCGTTCGCGCCGTGCGAGCACCTCGCTCGCCCGGACGGCGGGCAGCGCCGCCGGTTCCCGCTCGCGGGCGGCCCGGGCCGCGCGGGCCGCGTTGCGCCGTGACAGGGCGTCCAGCAGCGTCCGTTCGCCCCGGCCGCGCAGCAGGAGCAGCACGAACGGGTCGGCGTCCAGCAGCCGGGCGGTCTGGTAGCACAGGGCGGCGGCGTGCTTGCAGGGGTGGCCGCGGTCCGGGCAGCTGCACTGAGGCGCCAGATCTCCCGGGCCGGGGAGCAGCGGGGTGCCGCCCTCCGCGAGGGCCGGGGGCAGCTCCTTGTCGAGCAGCGCGGCGATGTGCGCGGGCCGTTCGGCCGCCGTGTCCAGGAACCGCTCCCAGTCGGCGTCGTCGAGCGTGCGCAGCCGGACCTGCACCCGGTACGGGCGGGGGCGGCTGCCCTGTACGTACGCCAGCACCAGTCCGGGGGTGACGGTGATCGCGTCGACATGTCCCTGCTCGGCGTAACCGCGCCCGCGCGCCAGCCGCTTGGCGTCCAGCGCGCCCTCCTCCAGGGCCGTGACCCAGGCGTTGCCCCACCAGGTCGTGGCGAAGGCGGCGGTGCCGGTGGTCGGGGCGAGGGCGGGGAAGGTGCGGCGGAGATCGCCGTCGCGTTGGGGGGTGGCCATGGTCCGGGGGGCCGGGTGCGCGGAGTGGGGGGCCGCCGGTGTAGTGGCTTCCGCAGCGGGGGTGGCTGTGGGGGTTTTTCGGGTCGGGGTGGCGACGGGGGCTTTCGAGGCCGGGGGGCGGGTGAGGGTTTTCGGGTGCGGGGCGGTCTCGCCGGTGGCGCGGGACTGCCGGTGGGCGGCGAGGGCTTCGCGGAGGCGGTTCTTGGCGGCCGAGGCGGGTGTTTCGCCGGCGGGCGGCGCGGGCGCTTCGGCGGAGGGGCCGGGGAGCGGGTCCTTCGCGGGCGAGGCGGGTGAGACGGACGTCCGGGCGGACGGCCGGCGCTCGGCGGCGGGACCGGGGCCGGGTGCAGGTGCGGAGTCGGTGGGCGCCGGAGTGGTGTCGTCCTGCTCGGGGTGCCTGTCGCCCTGCTCGCGGTGCCCGCCGGTCTGCTCGGCATCGCGCCGGGCCGCCTCCTCGGTGCGGTGGGCGGCCCTGGCGGCCCTCAGTGCCGCGCGGGCGGCGTCGCCGGGACGCGGACGGCCGTCCCCGCGTCGTGCCGGGGCGGCCTGGCGCGAACCGGCCGCGGCCTGCTCGGTGTCCGGGTCCGGGGTGGCCCGTTGCAACGCGGCGCGCAGTGCGCGGCGGGCCTCGTCGGCGGGGCGTTCGTCCGTCATGCCGGCCTCCGCAGGGAGACCAGGTCGGACAGTTCCCGGTCGGAGAGCTCGGTGAGGGCCGACTCGCCGGAGCCGAGGATCGCGTCGGCGAGGGCGCGCTTGGCGGCGAGCATCTCGGCGATACGGTCCTCCACGGTGCCCTCGGTGATGAGCCGGTGGACCTGCACCGGCTGGGTCTGCCCGATGCGGTAGGCACGGTCGGTGGCCTGCTCCTCGACGGCCGGGTTCCACCAGCGGTCGAAGTGGACGACATGGCCCGCACGGGTGAGGTTGAGGCCGGTGCCCGCGGCCTTCAGCGAGAGGACGAGCACCGGGGTGGCGCCGCTCTGGAAGCGGTCGACCATGCGCTCCCGCTCCGCCACCGGTGTGCCGCCGTGCAGCAGGTCCACCGGGATCGCGCGGGCCTCGAGGTGCGCGGTGATGAGCCGGGCCATGCCGACGTACTGGGTGAAGACGAGTGCCGAGCCGTCCTCGGAGAGCAAGGTGTCCAACAGCTCGTCCAGCAGGGCGAGTTTGCCGGAACGGGCGGCGAGCCGGTCGGTGCCGGAGGGGCTGTGCTCCTCCTTGAGGTAGAGCGCCGGGTGGTCGCAGATCTGCTTGAGCGCGCCGAGCAGTTTGAGGACCAGTCCACGCCGGGCAATGCCCTCGGAGGTCTCGATGGCGAGCATCGACTCACGGACCACCGCCTCGTACAGCGCGGCCTGTTCGCGGGTGAGCGGGACCGGGTGGTCGGTCTCGGTCTTGGGCGGCAGTTCGGGCACGATGCCCGGGTCGGACTTCTTGCGGCGCAGGAGGAACGGCCGCACGAGCCGGGCCAGCCGGGTCACCGCCTCCGCGTCCTCGCCGTTCTCCACGGCGCGCGCGTGCCGGGCGCGGAAGGACTTCAGGGGGCCGAGCAGGCCCGGGGTGGTCCAGTCGAGCAGGGCCCACAGCTCGGAGAGGTTGTTCTCCACGGGGGTGCCCGTCAGGGCCACGCGCGCGGGCGTCGGGATGGTGCGCAGCGCCTTGGCGGTGGCGGAGTACGGGTTCTTCACGTGCTGTGCCTCGTCGGCGACGACCATGCCCCACTTCTGCTCGGCCAGGGTGGCCGCGGCGGAGCGCATGGTGCCGTAGGTGGTGAGGACGAAGCCGCCGTCGAGGTCGGTGAGGCTGCGCTCGGGGCCGTGGAAGCGGCGGACGGGGACGCCGGGCGCGAAGCGGTTGATCTCCCGCTGCCAGTTGCCGAGCAGCGAGGCCGGGCAGACCACCAGGGTCGGTTCGGTACGGGCGCGGCGCAGATGCAGGGCGATGACCGTGACGGTCTTGCCGAGGCCCATGTCGTCGGCGAGGCAGCCGCCGAGGCCGAGGGAGGTCATCAGGTCCAGCCAGGCCAGGCCGCGGAGTTGGTAGTCGCGCAGGGTGGCGGCGAGTCCGGCGGGCGGCCGGGCCGGGAGCACCCCGGCCGTGAGGCGGTCGCGCAGGGTGGCGAGCGCGCCGACGGGCACCGCCTCCACGGTCTCCCCGTCGATCTCCGCGCTGCCGGTGAGCGCGGCCGAGAGCGCGTCGACCGGGTCGAGCAGGCCCAGTTCGCGCCTGCGGGCCTTGCGGACCAGCGCGGGATCGACGAGCACCCACTGGTCGCGCAGCCGGACGACGGGGCGGTGGGCCTCGGCCAGGGCGTCCATCTCGCCCTCGGTGAGGGGGTCGCCGCCGAGGGCCAGCTGCCAGCGGAAGCTGAGCAGTTCCTCGCCCTCGAAGAAGCCGGTGCCGTCGGTCGCCGAGCCGGGCGCGGGACGTACCACCGCGGCCGCGGTGAGGTCGCGGGCGAGGTCGCGGGGCCAGTGGACGGCGACGCCCGCCGCCGCGAGCCGGGAGGCGGCGACGCCGAGCAGGTCGGCCAGTTCCTCCTCGGACAGGGCCAGGACGTCCGGCACGTCCTGTTCGGCGAGTCGCTCCAGCGGCGGCCAGACGCGGGCGGCGCGGCGGACGGCGAGCGCGGCGTCGACCCGCGCGCGGGGCCCGAACGCGGTGTCGGCCTCCCCCGCCCACAGCGCGGCGGCGTCGGTGACGAGGGTGGGGTCGGCCAGGCTGTGCACCTGGACGAGCGCCGCGCCAGCGCGCCGCAGGCCGCGGCCGGAACCGCCCTCGGCGTCCGCCCCGTCCGTGTCGAACACCTCGTACGCCGAGAGGTCCAGGCGCAGCGAGACGCGCACGCCCGCGTCCATGCCCGCGGCGACCTCCGCGGCCCAGGCCTCGGCGTCGGGCAGGCGCTGGGGGCGGTGGTCGGCGAAGGGCCTGCCGACGGCGTGCGGGGCGGCCGGGGTGCGGGGCAGGGTGTCGGCGACGGCGTCGAGGAAGGCGCGCACCAGCGGCTCGGGCTCGGGCAGCCGGACGGGGCCGGGTCCGGGCAGCGGGACGGCGTGTCCCTCGGGGGGCAGGGCGGCGGCCACCGCGCGCAGATGCGCGATGTCGTCCGGATCGAGGGGTCCGGCCCGCCAGGCGTCGTGCCCCGAGGGCGTGAGACCGGGCAGCAGCCGTCCCCGGGCGGCGATCCGCAGCGCGTGCAGCGCGGCCGCGCCCCAGCAGGCGGTGGCCGGGTGGGCGGCGGGGTCGCGCCGTGCCCGGACCAGGACGGGCAGGGCCTCGGCGAGGGACAGGGTGAGCGCGGTGGTCCGCACCCGGCGGACACCCTTGCCGTGCGGGCGGACCACGGTCAGCTCGGTGGGGCCGTCGAAGGGCGCGGCCTCGCCCTCGGGGTCCCAGAACGCGACGCGGCTGTCGCGCGGCAGTGGCGCGGGCAGGAACACGGCCGCGAGACGCACGGGGACATGGGGCTCGACGGGTGCCTGCGCGGCTGTCGCCGTCGCCGTGCCGCTCATCGGTCCCGCCACCTCCCCTCCGCACGTCGGATCGACGTCTTCGACTCTACGGGCGGGGTCTGACATCGGGCCCCGGGGAACGGCCGGGGCCGCTCCGTCACGGGACCGTGCGGGAGACGACGTACACGAACGGGTTGTTCGGCTCGGACATGTTCACGACCACGTCCTGGGTGGGCGCGGGCTTGTCCTGTTCGTGGACCAGGCCGTACCAGGGGCCCGGCCCGCTGAAGTCCCAGCCGGTGATCCGCTGGTCGCGGGCGCCGATGGTGATGTCGTCGCGCTTGAGGGCGGTGCGGTCGGTGCCCATGTTCCGCAGGAACTCGTCCAGGTTCGCGTTCGGCGTCTGGAACTGGACGTAGAGCCTGCTGGTCCGCCAGTTGTTGGTCTCGTAGTAGGCGACCTTGCCGGACGGGTGCGGGACGGGCACCTGGTAGAGACGGCGCTGGACCTTGGACGGCCAGTCCTCGGTCAGGCCGCGCGCCGAGTAACGCGCTTCCTTGTCCTTGCCGCTGTCGCGGCTCTGCTCGGCGGAGATCGCCAGATAGCCGGCCGGCACACCGATGAGCAGCACGATGATCAGCAGGGTGAGCGCCCGGCGGCGGTTGCGGTGCCGGCGGTCCTCGGCGTCGTGGGCCGGCTCGTCGGGCGGACCGGACTGGTGGGGCAGCGACCCGGTCACAGCGAGTCCTCCGTACGACGGGCGGCGAGGCGTTCGTAGCGCTCGTGGCGTTCCACGCGGCGACGCTTGGCACGCCGGAAGCGGCGGGCGACGAGTCGGGCCAGGTCGGCGGCGCCCACCATGCCGGCCTCGGGGCCGAGCTGGGCGCGGACGATCCGGGCCTCGGGGCGGTAGCCGCGGCCGGTCAGATGGCGTTTGAACGCGTCGCGCGCGGGGCCGATCAGCAGGTCGTCGGCGGCCGAGACGCCCCCGCCGATCACGAAGCAGGACGGGTCGAGGGCGGCGGCGAGGTTGGCGATGCCGACACCGAGCCACTGGCCGATGTCCTGGAGCAGTTCGATGCACATGGCGTCGCCCTCGCGGGCGAGCTCGGTGATCATCGGGCCGGTGATGTCGGCGACCTGTCCCTTGACGTGCTCGACGATCCCGTACGCCACCGGGGAGTCGGCGGCGGCCAGTTCCCTCGCCTCGCGCACCAGGGCGTTGCCGGAGCTGTACTGCTCCCAGCAGCCGCGGTTGCCGCACGGGCAGCGGTGGCCGCCGGGCACGACCTGCATATGGCCGAACTCGCCCGCGACGCCGTACTTGCCGCGCTTGACCTGGCCGTCCTCCAGGATCGCACCGCCGATGCCGGTGCCGAGGGTGATCATCACCAGGTGGTCCTCGCCGCGTCCGGCGCCGAAGCGCCACTCCGCCCACGCGGCGGTGTTGGCGTCGTTGTCGACGAGGACGGGCACCGAGAGACGGCCTGACAGGCGGTCCCTGAGCGGCTCGTTGCGCCAGGACAGGTGCGGGGCGAACAGGACGCGGTTGCGGTCGGCGTCGACCCAGCCCGCGGCGCCGATGCCGACCGCGTGCACGTCGTGCCGGTCGGACAGGTCCAGGACCAGTTCGACGATGGTGTCCTCGACGACCTTGGGGCTCTTGGACTTGTCCGGCGTCTCCGCGCGGACCTTCTCCAGGATGGTGCCGTCGGCGTCGACCACACCCGCCATCACCTTGGTGCCGCCGATGTCGATGCCGACGGTCGGCACGCGGGGTGCGGTCAGGTGGGACCGCCGCTCCCGTGTGCCCACCGTGCGGAGCGCCGGCGCGCGGCGGGAGCCGATGGGGGCGTTGAAGGTGCCGTAGGTGCTCATCGGGGTTGATTGTGCCTCACCGTCGGTAGGGGTGCCGTACGGCGAAACAGTGGGGTGGTTGAGGTTGTACGCCGTCCTGAGGCCGTACGTGGCTCGTCGCGCAGTTCCTCGCGCCCCCGGGCCACCATCGTGCACCGCTTCAGCAGCACGAAGCGGTCGCCGACCAGGCAGACGTGGTGGGGGGTGTGGGTGATGAGAACAACACCCAGATCCTCGTCCTGTGCCGCGGCCACATACTTAAGGGACCTTGTGACCGGGGAGCGCGCGTCGGCTGGATTGTCCGGACATTGCGACGAACTCGGCGATGGCGCGAAGGCCGGGAGACAGCGGAGGGGCGCCCTCAGGGACGTACGAGGAGCTGGAACTCGAAGGAGTAGCGGGAGGCGCGGTACGTGTGGCTGCCGTGCTCGACCGCGCGGCCGGTGTCGTCGAAGGTGGTGCGCACCATGGTGAGCAGCGGCGCGCCCTCGCTCTCGGCGAGCCGTTCGGCCTCGACGGCGGTGGCGGCGCGGGCGCCGATCGACTGCCGGGCGCTGTGCAGGGTGATCCCGGCGCCGCGCAACAGCCGGTACAGGCCGGTGGCCTCCAGCTGGGCGGAGTCCAGGTCGAGCAGTCCGGGCGGCAGGTGGTTGCAGAGGTACGCCATCGGCTCGGCGTGCGCGAGCCGGAGCCGCTCGACGCGGTGGACGTCGCTGCCCTCGGGGACACCGAGCGCCGCCGCGATCTCGGGGGAGGCCGGGACCACCGTGTTGACCAGCACCTTCGTCCCGGGGCGCTGGCCCGCCGCCTCCAGGTCGTCGTAGAGGCTGCTGAGCTCCAGCGGGCGCTTGACCTGGCTGTGCACGACCTGGGTGCCGACGCCCCGGCGGCGCACCAGCAGACCCTTGTCGACGAGGGACTGGATGGCCTGCCGGACGGTGGGGCGGGACAGTCCGAGACGGGCGGCGAGGTCGATCTCGTTGCCCAGGAGGCTGCCGGGGGTGAGGGTGCCGTGCTCGATCGCGGCCTCCAGCTGCTGGGACAGCTGGAAGTACAACGGGACCGGCGAACTCCGGTCGACGCTCAGCCCGAGCCGCACGGTCGGATCCACTTCAGGTTTCGGCACGGCCCGAGCGTAGCTCCGTGACGGGATGACGGGAAGTTGTGTAGTCAGATTGTCCGGACATACACGTTGACAGATGCCCGGTCGGCCCTCACCTTGATTCCATGCGCATCGGGGTCATCGGTACGGGCCGCATCGGCACCTTCCATGCCAACACACTGAGCCGTCATCGGGAGGTCGGATCCCTGATCGTGACGGACGTGGACCCCGTGCGGGCGCAGGAGGTGGCGCACCGGCTGGGCGAGACCGCGGCGCCCGGTGTGGACGAGATCTTCAAGTGGGGCGTGGACGCCGTGGTGATCACGACGGCGACCTCGGCGCACGCCGAACTGATCGGCCGGGCGGCCCGCTCGGGGCTGCCGGTGTTCTGCGAGAAGCCCATCGCGCTGGACCTGCCGGGCACGCTTCAGGCCATCGCGGAGGTGGAGACGGCCGGGACCGTGCTGCACATGGGGTTCCAGCGCCGCTTCGACACCGGCTACACCGGCGCGCGGGACGCGATCCGCTCCGGGCGCCTCGGCAGGCTGCACACCGTACGGGCCATCACCTCCGACCAGGCGCCGCCCCCGGCCGCGTATCTGCCGCTGTCGGGCGGGCTGTACCGGGACACCCTGATCCATGACTTCGACGCGCTGCGCTGGGTGACCGGCCACGAGGTGGTCGACGTGTACGCCGCCGGGTCCGATGCCGGTCCCGCCATGTTCCGGGACGCCGGTGACGTGGACACGGCCGCGGCCGTGCTCACCCTCGACGACGGCACCCTCGCCACCGCGACCGCGACCCGGCTGAACGGCGCCGGCTACGACGTGCGCATGGAACTGGCCGGGGAGCTGGACCAGATCACCGTCGGCCTCGACGACCGCACACCGATCGCGTCCACCGAGCCGACCGGGCCGCCGGCCGCCACCAAGCCCTGGACCGGATTCCTGGAACGCTTCGGGCCCGCGTACGAGGCCGAGCTCTCGGCGTTCATCGAGGTGGTGCGCGGCGAGCGGGCCAACCCCTGCGACGGACGTGAGGCGCTACAGGCCCTGCGGATCGCGGAGGCCTGTGACGTGTCCCGGCGCGAGCGCCGGTCCGTGCGGCTCGCCGAGATCGCCGGCGGGCGCGACACCGGCGCCTGAGCCTCGGGCCGCGAGGCCGGCGCCCGGGTTCTCAGGGTCTGCCCGCCGACAGGACCGTGCCCTGCGCGACCGCGCAGAGGGTCTGCGTGCCGTCCTCGGCGACGGTGAGCACCTCGCAGCGGACCACGGCCTGGCGGCGCCCGGCGTGCACCACCTCGGCCCGAGCACGCAGCAGGCTGCCGACCGCCGGGCGGATGTACTGGATGGAGTACCCCGAGGTCAGGACGGCGGCGCCGAGCGCGGTGCCGGCGGCGAAGGTGATGGCGTTGTCCGCGGCGTAGGAGAGCACCCCGCCGTGCACGAAGCCGTTCTGCTGGAGCAGGTCCTCACGGATGTCGAGCTCCAGGGTGGACTCGCCGTCGCCGAAGGAGCGCAGGCGGGTGCCGAGGAGCTTGCTGAAGGGCTGGGCGTGCAGGGCCTGTTCGGCCGTGCGGAGGTCGAGCGCGGCGGACGCCTCGGGACGGGCGGACCCGGCGGCGGGGCCGGCGGACGTCTCGCGGCGGGAGGGCTCGGCGGCGGGGTCGGAGGGGTGGGTCATCTGCGGGCGGCCTCCGGGGCGTACGGACGGTCGGCGGGCTGTCGGTCAGTGGACTGTCGGGCGGGCGGGCGGCCGGATCTGCCGGATCTGCCGGATCTGCCGGTCACCAGCGCACCGGCAGGGTGCGCACACCGCGTATCAGCATGCCCGGCAGCCACTCACCGGCCGGTCCGTCCAGGGCGAGACCGGGAGCGCGCTCCAGCAGCGTACGGACCGCGATACGGCCCTCCAGCCGGGCCAGCGGGGCGCCCAGGCAGTAGTGGATGCCGTGGCCGAAGGCGACATGGCCGCGCGGGTCGCGGCGGATGTCGAAGCGGTCGGCGTCGGGATAGCGGGCCGGGTCACGGTCGGCGGCGGTCAGGCCGACCAGCACGGACTCGCCCTGGGCGATCGGCACCCCGGCGATCTCCAGGGGCTCGGCGGCGAACCTGAACGTGGCGTTCTCCACCGGGCCCTCCCAGCGCAGCATCTCCTCGACCGCGCCGTCCAGCAGGCCCATGTCGGCGCGCAGGTCGGCCAGTTGGCCGGGGTGGGTGAGCAGCGCGTGGACCCCGTTGGTGATGAGGTTGACGGTGGTCTCGTGGCCGGCGATGAGCAGCAGGTAGGCCATGCCGCGCAGTTCGCTCGCGGAGAGCCGGTCGCCGTCCTCGGCGGTGGTGCGGATCAGGTCGCTGAGCATGTCGTCGCTCGGCCCGCCGCTGCGCTTGTCCTCGATCAGCTCGGTGAGGTAGGCGGCGAGACTCAGCACGGCGTCGTACTCGCTGCCGGGGCTGCTGGGCGCGACCACCTCCGTGGAGATCTTGCGGAACTCGGCGCGGTCCATCTCGGGGATGCCGAGCAGCTCGCAGATGACGGTGATGGGCAGCGGGAAGGCGAAGGACTCGACGAGGTCGGCGCCGGCCCGCGGCAGCATCGCGTCGAGCAGGTCGTCGGTGATCTGCTGCACGCGCGGGCGCAGTTGCTCCACCCGGCGCACGGTGAAGGCGCGGGAGACCAGGGAGCGCAGCCGGGTGTGGTCGGGCGGGTCGACGCTCAGCAGGTACTTGCCGATGTGCTCCTCGTCCAGGAAGGTCATCCCGAGCTTCGCGGGGTCCTTGGCCAGACGCGGGTCGGCGAGCGCCTCACGCGCCTCCTCGTACCCGACGACGAGCCAACTCTCGTGCTCGGCCTCCGCGCCGGGCGGGCGCACCCGGTGCACCGGGCCGCGCTCGCGCAGCTCGGCGTAGACCGGATGCGGGTCGGTGCGGAACGCGTCGCCGTACCGGCCCAGGTCGATGACCTCGGTCATGGTCTCCCCCTCATGGCACCCGGCCCCTGCGGTGTGCCCTCACCCGTCCCAACGGACGGGCCGTGCCGCTAGTGCCCGGGTCCGTGATCCTCTTCCGTGAGTCCGGCGTCGTAGGCCAGGAGCGCGATCTGGACGCGGTTGTTGAGGCCGAGCTTGGCGAGGACGCGGGAGACGTGGGTCTTGACGGTGGCGACGCTCATGAACAGGGCGGCGGCGATCTCCGCGTTGGACTGGCCCCGGCCGACCGCGACGGCGACCTCGCGCTCGCGGTCGTTGAGGACGGAGACGCGCTCCCGCGCGCGCGTGCGGCGGGTGCCGGTGGCGCCACCCGCCGCGTGCGCCATCAACTGCCGGGTCACGGTGGGCGACAGGACGGGGTCGCCGGCGGCGACCCGGCGGACCGCGTCCACGATCTCCGCGGGCGGGGTGTCCTTGAGGACGAACCCGGCGGCGCCCGCCCGCAGCGCGCGCAGCACCTGTTCGTCGGCGTGGAAGGTGGTCAGCACGACGACCTGCGGGGCGTCGGCGCGGCCGCGCAGCCGCTCGGTCGCGGTGAGGCCGTCCACGGCCGGCATCCGGATGTCCATCAGCACCACGTCGGGGCGGGTGCGCTCCACGAGGGCCTCGACCTCGGCGCCGTCGGCGGCCTCGCCCACGATCTCGATGTCCGCCGAGCCGCCCATCATGAAGGACAGCCCGGCGCGCACCAGGGGGTCGTCGTCGACGAGCAGCACCTTGATTGCGGTCATGGGGCCAACGTAATCACGGCTGCCGGGCCGGTGCGCGCACGGCCGGGCCGGGGGTGCCGGGCCGGTGCGCACACACTCGGGCCGGGGGCTGCCCTCCGGTCGTCGCCGACACGATCCCGATCACAGGCCCTAGAGTGCTCGGCGGGTGTCCACGAAGGGGGTTCCGTGCGTTACCGACTGCTGGGCCGGACCGGTCTGCGGGTGTCCGAGCTGTTCCTCGGCGCCATGACCTTCGGCGAGGAGAACGGCAAGGGGGTGCCCGAGGCGGAGTGCGCGCGGATGCTCGACGCCTACGCCGAGGCGGGCGGCAATGTCGTCGACACCGCCGTCAACTACCGCGGCGGGCAGAGCGAGTCGATCGTGGGCGGGCTGCTCAAGGGGCGGCGGGACCGGTTCGTGCTGTCGACCAAGTACACGCTGTCGCGGGACGGCGAGGACCCGAACGCGTCGGGCAACCACCGCAAGAACCTCACCCTGTCGCTGGAGACGAGCCTGCGGCGGCTGAACACGGACTACATCGACGTGTACTGGGTGCACATCTGGGACCGCAACACGCCGGTCGAGGAGACCATGCGGGCACTCGACGACGCGGTCCGCTCGGGGAAGGTGCTCTACGTCGGGATCTCGGACGCCCCGGCGTGGGTGGTGGCACGGGCCAACACGCTGGCGGAGCTGCGGGGTTGGACCCAGTTCGCGGCGATCCAGGTGCCGTACAGCCTGCTGAAGCGGGACATCGAGCGGGAACTGCTGCCGATGGCGGAGGAGTTGGGGCTGTCGGTGGCGGCCTGGGGGCCGTTGCAGAGCGGCATCCTGTCGGGGAAGTACAGCAGGCCCGGGGGCGTCGGCGCGGGCGACGTGACCCGGCTGTCGGCCGACGCGCTGGGCGAGCACGAGCACGCCGTGGCGCGGGCGGTGGGGTCGGCCGCCGAGGCACTCGGTGTGTCCGCCGCGCAGGTGGCGCTCGCGTGGACCATGTCCCGCTCCCCCGCGGTGCACCCGATCGTCGGTGCCGGCCGCGTGGAGCAGCTGCGCGACAACCTCGGCGCGGCCGGCCTCGAACTGCCCGCCGGGATCCGCGCCGCGCTGGAGGAGGCGACCGGCTTCCGGCCGGGATTCCCCGCCGAGTTCATCGAGCAGACCGCGCCGTGGGTGTACGGGGACGCGGGGCGCAGGGTGGTGCCGAGGGGACGGTGAGCGCGGGGGCAACCGACCGCCCGTGAAGCCACAGCCGCAGCCGCGTTCGAGGAAGCCTCAGCCCGGCCCCCGCCGGCCACGCCCGCCCCGTCTACCCCCACGGCAGCCACGCCCGTACCTCGAAGCCGCCCTCCGGGGTCGGTCCGTGATGCAGGTCGCCGCCGGTCAGCGTGGCCCGTTCGGTGAGGCCGATGAGGCCCTGGCCGGAGCCGGGGACGGGTGGGACCTCGCCGTCGGGGGCGGGGTTGCGGACGGTCACGGTGAGGCCGTCGCCCGGGGTGCCGGTGACCGTGACGGTGACCTCGGCGCCGGGCGCGTGCTTGCGGGCGTTGGTCAGGCACTCCTGCGCGATCCGGTAGGCGGTGCGGCCGACGGAGGCGGGCACGTCGGCGGGGTCGGTGATCTGCTGGGCGAGGGTGACCTTCATGCCCGCCTCGCGGGACTCGGCGACGAGCGTGTCCAGCGCGCCCAGCGTCGGCTGCGGCCGACCCGTGTCGTCGGACTCGCCCGCCCGCAGCACGCCGATGATCTCCCGCAGGTCCTGGAGGGCGTCGTGCGCGCTCTCCCGGATGACACCGGCCGCCCGGGCGATCTCGTCGCGGGGCGCGTCCGGCCGGAACTCCAGCGCCCCGGCATGCACGCTGAGCAGGGTCAGCCGGTGCGCCAGCACGTCGTGCATCTCCCGGGCGATGGCCTCGCGGGCCAGTCGCTGAGCCCGCTCGGCCCGCAGCCCCGCCTCGGTCTCGGCCCGGCGCGCCCGGTCCTGGAGGGTCACCACCAGCTGCCGCTTGGACCGTACGAGCAGACCGCAGCTGATCACCGCGACGGTGAACAGGACGCTGAACGCGACCGCCACCGGATAGGGCAGATCGGGGTCGGGCCGCAGCCAGTAGTAGAAGGGCTGGACCGCGAGCCAGACGCCGCCGATCCACGCCACGTAGCGGAAGGGCCGGTGCACGGCGAGCGTGAAGACGGCGATCAGCCCGGCGCCGCCCGAGGTCATCGACAGGAGCCCGACCGGGATCATGGCGATGGCCAGCCCGACCGGCCATCGGCGGCGCAGCCACACCGCGGCGCAGGCCAGGGCGCCCAGCCACTGGTCGAGCAGGACGAGGCTGTCCGGCAGGTCCTCCTCGCGCGACACGGCTTCGGCAGCCAGCACGGCGAAGCCGACCGCCACGAGGAAGAAGGTGCAGTCGACGAGCCAGTCGCGCGCGGTGCGCCGCGGGCGGTGGCCGGGCCGCACGGCACCGGGGTCGAGCTCGTGGATCACGGCGGACGGGAACAGCCACCGGCGCCCCTCGAACGCCGGCCCCGTCGACTGACTGCCCTCGGTCCTCACGGTCGACCAATCTACGCAGGTGGGCGCCCCGACGCCTCCCCGCGCGGACGACCGGCTACTTAAGTCGCGCGATCGTCATCCTTCGGACCGCGGCCCCGCCGTGACCGGCGACTTCGGTCGCCGCCCTGCCGCCCGGCGGCCGATGCGCGGGGCGGGGCGGCGGCGCGAGAGTCGTGGGCATGAAGCCTGTGCTGGAAGTGCTCGGATTCCTCGCCCTGGCGCAGGGCGTCCTCGGTCTGCTGCACGAGTGGGTCCACTGGGACATCGGCCTGGTGCGGCGGCTCGGTGTCCTCGACGGCTACGAGGTCCACGCGAGCGTCGCGCTCGTCGTGCTGGGGATCGCGTTGTTCGCGAGGGCCGGGAGCCGGGAGGAGAACTGACGCGGCGGGCCCGGCGCCCGCCCGGACACCCCGCCAAGCGGGCGGCAAGTCACGGAACAGTGCCGGCCAAGAACGGTGTCCCAACCTGGGCGCATGGAGCGCCAACATCAGGACACCACCATCAGTGAAGCGGCCTGGGCCGGCCCGGAAGACGCGGTGCGAGGCCTCTACGCGGCGATCGAGGAATCGGCTCGGACGCTGGAAGTGCCGTGCGAGCCGGACAAGGTACTGCCCCTGCTGAACGCGTACGGCGACGGTCTCGCGGAGGCCGTGGTCGCGTTCCGGGTGGCGACCGGGGAACGCCGTGCCGGGGACCTCGACACCCGGTTCACGGTGCCGCGCGAGGTCGATCCGTACCAGCGGGCCGTCGAGAAGGGCCTGCTTCCGAAGACCGACCACCCCGTCGGGGAACTGCTCGGGGACATCCGGGCGCACTGCCCCGTCGACAGCTACGGTATCGACTTCGGGATCGTCGGGGGCCTCAAGAAGATCTGGATCGTCCTGCCCCGGACAGACCTCCAGAGCGTGGCGAAGCTCGCCGAGATCCCCTCCATGCCGCGCGGTCTGGGCGCGAGCATCGACTTCTTCCAGCGGCACGGCCTCGGCGACACCGCCGGCCTGCTCGGCATCGACTACCGCAACAAGACGGTCAACATCTACTTCGGCGAGCAGCCCGCCGAGTGCTTCGAGCCGGAGGCCATCCGCTCGATGCTGGCCGAGGCCGGCCAGGCGGCCCCGACCGAGCGCATGATCGCGCTGGGCCGCAAGGCGTTCGGCATCTATGTGACGGTCAGCTGGGACGCCCCGCGGCTGGAGCGCATCTGCTTCGCCGTGGCGACCGCGAACCCGCTGGAGCTCGGGGTGCCGATCGACCCGCGCATCGAGCGGTTCGTGGAGCACGTCCGTGCCTCGCAGACGAACCGGAAGTTCGTCTACGCCGTCGCCTCCCAGCCCGACGGTGAGTACTACAAGCTCCAGTCCTACTACCGCTGGGCCGACGAGGTCATGGACATCATGCAGCTGTCCGACGCGGCCATCGAGGACCCGGTGTAGCGACGCCGCTCTCAACAGCCCTCAGAAATACCGCTCTCTGACAATCCGCTGCTCTCTGGAAGGACAGAAATGGGAGCCATCGAAGTCCCGGTACTGATCGTGGGCGGGGGCGGGTGCGGCCTGTCCGCCTCGGTGTTCCTTTCCGACCACGGCGTCGGGCATCTGCTGGTGGAACGGCGCCCGGACACGTCGAAGCTGCCGAAGGCGCACTACGTCAACCAGCGCACGATGGAGATTTTCCGTCAGCACGGCCTCGAGGAGTCGGTGGCCGAACAGGCCGCCACGCCCGAGCAGTTCGGCAAGGTGCGCTGGCAGACCACGCTGACCGGCGGGCAGCCGCTGGACGCGCGGGTGATCCACGAGATGGACGGCTTCGGCGGCGGCGCGCTGCGCGAGTCGTACGAGGCGGCCGGTCCGGCCCTGCCGGCGAAGCTGCCGCAGCTGCGGCTGGAGCCGATCCTGCGCAGGCACGCCGAGGAGCGCAACCCCGGGCGGGTGCTGTTCGGGCACGAGCTGACCACGCTGACGGACCAGGGCGACAAGGTCGTCGCCGAGATCCGTGACACCGTGACCGGTGAGATCACCACGGTCGAGGCCCAGTACGTGATCGGCGCGGACGGCGGCCGTACGGTCGGTGACGCGGTGGGCGCCCAACTCCAGGGCCTGCCCGCACTGTTCGACGCAACGACGGTCTACTTCTCGGCCGATCTGTCCGAGGTGTGGAACGGCGGCTCGCTGATCACCTGGTTCCTCAACCCCTACCGCCAGGATTTCTCCAGCGCCCTCATCGAGATGGGCCCGACCTGGGGCAAGCACTGCGAGGAGTGGGGCATCCACCTCTCCCTGGCGGGCGTGGACCGCGAGGACGAGCAGGCCGTCGCGGCCCGAATCCGCGAGGTGCTCGGGCTGCCCGAGCTGGAACTGACGCTGCATCAGGTCACCAGCTGGACCGTGGAGGCCGTGCTCGCCGAGCACTACCGCTACGGCCGCGTGCTGCTGGCCGGTGACGCCGCGCACCGCCAGCCGCCCGCCGTCGGCCTCGGCCTCAACACCGGCATCCAGGACGCGCACAACCTCGCCTGGAAGCTCGCCGCCGTGGTCAAGGGCAGCGCGCCCGACAGCCTCCTGGACACCTACGAGGCGGAGCGCCGCCCGGTCGGCCAGTTCAACCTGGGCTGGGCGATGTCCGCCGCGTCGAACCACACGGTCGTCATCGACGCCGCCGTCGGTCTCGGCCAGCATGTGCCGCCGGAGCGCCGGGTGCCGGTGTTCTTCGGGTACTTCGCGCCGACCCCGACGGGTGTGGCCCAGCGGGCGCGGGCCGCGGAGATCTTCGCCACCCACCGCGGCGAGTGCCAGGCCCACGACGTGGAGATCGGCTTCGCCTACGAGGCCGGTGCCGTCGTCGCGGACGGCAGCAACCCGCCGGCCCGCGCCCCGCTCGGCGACGTCTACCGGGCCACCACGCGCCCGGGTCACCGGCTGCCGCACGCCTGGCTCGAGCGCGCCGGTCAGCGGGTGTCCACCCTGGACCTGGCCGGCACCGAGACCGGCTTCGTGCTGATCACCGGCGCGGACGGCTCGGCGTGGGCGGAGGCGGCCGCGCAGGTGGCGGAGAAGTTCTCCGTCCCGATCGTCACGGCGCGCGTCGGTGACGGCGCCGAGTACACGGACGCCGACGGCCGCTGGGCCGGCGTACGGGAGATCACCGACGGCGGTGCCGTCCTGGTCCGCCCCGACAACCACGTGGCCTTCCGCAGCGTGGACGCCGCCGAGGACCCGGCCGCCGCCCTGGCCGACGCCCTCTCCCAGGTGCTGGACCGCTCCGCCGTCTGACCCGACGGAGCGCGCGGCTGCCCCGCCCCAGGGGCCGTTCGCGCGCTCCGCTCCCGCTCCATCCGGCCTGCAAGATTCCTCGACGAAAGAGTCAGCACATGATCAACCGCAGATCGTTCCTCGTCGGTGCGGGAGGGACCGCGCTGGCCGCGACTGCGCTGTCCGGCTTCACCACCGCCCGCGCCTCCGGGGTCAGGTGGGACCAGCTGAGCCGCTACCTCAAGGGCCGTCTCGTCCTGCCGTCGGACGCCGACTACCAGCGCGCCAAGCAGCTCTACCAGGTCCAGTTCGACACGACCTCTCCGCGCGGTGTCCTCTACGCGGCCTGCGCCTCCGACGTGGCGCTGGCCCTGCGCTTCGCCCAGGACAACGCGCTGCCCGTCGCCGCGCGCAGCGGCGGCCACAGCGCGGGCGGGTTCTCCACCACGCCGGGCCTGGTCATCGACGTGTCGAAGCTCAACGGCATCAGCGTCGGCAGCGAGAGCACGCGGATCGGTGCGGGCGCGCAGCTCGTCGACGTCACCAACACGCTCGCGCCGCAGGGCCTGACGATATCCGGCGGCTACTGCCCGACCGTGGCGGTCGGCGGTTTCCTCCAGGGCGGCGGCTTCGGCCTGTTCACCCGCAGCATCGGCATGGCGTCGGACAAGGTGAAGTCCGCCCGGGTGGTCCTCGCCAACGGCCGTTGTGTGACGGCCTCCCCGCAGGAGCACAGCGACCTGTTCTGGGCACTGCGCGGCGGCGGTGGCGGCAACTACGGCATCGTGACGTCGTACGAGGTCGAGCCGACCCCGCTCACCAACCTCGCGGTCACCGCCCTCACCTGGCGCTTCGACCAGTCGCTGGACATGCTGGACGGCTGGGCGAAGTGGCTGGTGGACGCCCCGTGGACGATCGGCAGCGGTCTGAACGTCACGCTGGAGGACGCCGCGCCCGGCAAGGTCCCGGTCGCCACCGTCTTCCTGGCCTCCGTGGACCTCGGCCCCGGCTTCGCCCCCGAGGTGGACCGGCTGATCTCCCTGGTCGGCCAGGCGCCGCTGTACAAGCAGGCGTTCACGGCGCCGTACCAGTCGGTGATGATGAACCTCTACCGGTGTGCGGACCTCACGGTGAACGAGTGCCACCGCGGCGACACCACCGAGGGCGGCAAGGTGCCCCGGCCGGCGTTCGGCGCCTGGCGCAGCCGCCTGTTCAGCGACGCGATGCCGCGTGACGGCTGGGCGCAGGCGCTGTCCGTGCTCGAGTCGGACCGGATGGCGGGCCAGGCCCGTCAGCTCCAGGTGTCCGCGCTGGGCGGCCAGGTCAACACGGTGTCACGCACATCGACCGCGTATGTGCACCGCGACACGCTGTTCTCCGCGAGCTTCCTGACGGCGAACGTCGACTCACCGGTCGCCGACGAGGCCAAGGCCTCGGCCCTGCGCTTCGTCGACAACGGCTTCGCCGCGCTCGACCCGCACTCCAACGGCGAGACGTACCAGAACTTCATCGACCCGCGGCTGCCGGACTGGAAGCGGTCCTACTACGCGGAGAACTACCCGCGACTGGCCCGGATCAAGGGCAAGTACGACCCGTACAACGTGTTCGAGTTCGCGCAGAGCATCCGCTGATCCCGGCGGCCGGGCGCCGGGTCGGACGACTCGGCGCCGGTCCAGGTGATCCGGCGCTTCCCGCCGGCCGCCGCTGCGGTGTGCCCTTCCGGCACGCCCGGCGGCGGCCGTGCCTCTCCGTACCGCCGTACTCCCATCGACACCCCTCCGGGGCCGCCGTGTGTCCGGTGCCGGTTCCGGGTGTCCCCTTCTTCCGAGGAGCCAGGAATGAAACCGCAGTTGACCCGTTCGGCCCCGATACCGTGGCCGGTCGACGTCGACCGGAATCACGTTCGCCAGGCCACTTCGCGGCTGCTCGCCCATGTCAGCGACAAGGTCGAGTCCGACGGCGCGATCCGCGGGCTGTGCGACAGCCGGGTACTGGAGTCGGCCCTCGCGCTGTCGCTGATGACGCGCGTCGGCACGGCCTCCCCCGAGCGGGACCGCCTGCTCGGCTATCTCCAGGTCCAGCAGCACGCTCCGCAGCGACTGGAGCGCGTGCTCGCCACGCTCGCCGTCCAGCGCGCCACCGGGAAGGCGGCCGCGGGGGACGCCGAGCTGGTCGGCAAGGTCACCGAGGGGGTGCTGGGCGCCGCGCCGGGCTTCATCTCCACGCGTCGCCGCAAGATGGTCTCCGCGGTGCTGTCGGTGCTCGGCTGTCCGCTGCCCGCCGATGTCACGCCGACGGCCGACGAGCAGTCGCCCACCGACCCGCTGCACTCCTGGGCCGCGGTCCAGCAGGCCTCCGTGGCCCTGATCCTCGCCAACGCCGCGGGCGTCGGCAACCAGGTCACCGAGGACGCACTGCGCACGCTGCTCGCCACCGACCCGGCGGACACGGTGTGGGAGGGCTATGTGCTGATGCACCTGCTCACCCTGCACGCGCTCGCCGGTGTCCCCGGGCAGGAGGAGACCGTGCGCCGGGGCGTGCGGGCGGTGCTCCGGCACCAACGCGCGGACGGCGGCTTCCCGTTCGTGGCGGAGATGCACAACTGGTGCACCGCCACGGGCGGCATCGCCATGGCCGCGGCCGGCGCGCCCTTCGGTCTCCAGCGCCAGATGGCGGGGATGCTCGTCGCCCACCAGGGCGGCGCCTCGCACGCCGCGCTCTCCCGCGGCGCCACGCTGAGCGGCGGCTGGTCCATGTCCCCCGCCGTCGCGCAGAACGACGTCGACGACACCTCCTGCGCCCTGGAGTTCCTCCAGGCCGTCGACCCGGTCGCGTACGGCGCCGGGATCCGGCGCGGGGTGGACGCGCTGCTGGCCGTGCAGGGCGAGGACGGCGGCTTCCCGACGTATGTCGCGGGCGCCTCCTCCGAGCCGTGCATGACGGCCGCCGCGATCTGCGCGCTGGCGCCGCACGCCGCCACCGCCGCGGACCGCGACCGCGCGCTGGGCTTCCTCGCCGACAGCCAGCTGGCGGACGGCGGCTGGGAGCCGGGCTGGAGCAGCAGCCGTCTGCACACCCTGTTCCGGGCCCGCCTCGCGGCGGCCACCGCCGGCCCGCAGGACCGTCGTTCGGCGGCCATGGCCGAGCGGATCGAGCGTACGGTGCGCGCCACGCAGAACGACGACGGCGGCTGGGGCATGCAGCCCGGCGACCCCAGCGACGACATCAGCACCGCCTACGGTGTGATCACGCTGACCTGCGGCAACGACGAACAGCCCGTCGGCCGCGCGCTGGCCTGGCTGCTCGAGCACCAGAACGCGGACGGGGGGTTCGGCGGACCGCCCGACATGGTCGGCCCGCGTCCGTTCCCGTACAAGTTCCCGGTGCTGACGGACATTCCGGTGCTGCTGGCGTTCGGCCATGTCCGTTCGCGGGTCTCGGGCACGCCGGCCCTGATCGAGGCGGCGCGCTGACGCGTCGCTCTCCCCGGGGACATCGAGGAGATCTTGACCGGATCTCGAGGGGGATGCTGTCACACTCCGGTAGTCCGGACAGTTTTCCGGCCGGAACGTATCCGCGACGGGGAGGCCGCACCATGCACCGTCTCCCGCCGGTTCCGTGGACAGCGTCCCCCGACGGTCCAGCGTCTCCGGACAACGGGCCGGCGGCCGCCGTACGGCCCGTACGGACGGGCCCGCCCGACCGCCGCCGTCACTCCCCCGCCTCCGGCGACGGACTCGCCGCCGCCGCAGAACTCTGCCGTGTCGACCGATAACTGAGGAATCCACGTGTTGCGAAAATTGGCGTCCTTGCCCAGTGGGAGGGTGGCGAAATGGGTCGTCCTCGCCTTCTGGGTCGTCCTGTTGGTGCCCGCCGTGATGCTGGCCGGCAAGCTCGGCGACGTCGAGGAGAACGACAACTCGGCGTGGCTGCCCAGCAATGCCGAGTCGACGAAGGTGGTCGAGCGGGCTGACAAGTTCGGCCTGACCAAGACGGTCCCCGCGATCGTCGTCTACGACCGTGGCGACGGTGTCACCGACGCCGACATGGCGAAGGCCGCCGCCGACGCCAAGGCCTTCCAGGGCCTGGACAACGTCGTGGGCCAACCCCAGGGGCCGGTCAAGTCCCAGGACGGCAAGGCGATCCAGACCGTCGTCCAGATCGAGAAGGACAAGTCGGGCTGGGAGGGGCTCGGCAAGGTCGTCGACGCGATGACCGACGTCGGCGAGAAGGACACCGACGGACTCGGCTTCCACGTCACCGGACCGGCCGGCCAGGCGTCGGACTCGATCAAGGCGTTCAGCGGAGGCGGCAGTCTGACCACGATCACCGCGCTGGTGGTGGTCCTGATCCTGCTGCTCACCTATCGCAGCCCCTGGCTGCCCCTGGTGTCGCTGGTGACCGTGGGCGGTGCCCTGGTCGCCTCGGAGGCCGTGATCTATCTGCTGGCCAAACACGCCGGCCTGGTCGTCAACGCGCAGACCAGTTTCACCCTGACCGTGCTGGTGTTCGGCGCGGCCACCGACTACGCGCTGCTGCTCATCTCCCGGTACCGCGAGGAACTGCGGCGGCACGAGGACCGGCACGAGGCGATGGCGGAGGCGCTGCACCGCTCCAGCCCCGCGATCATCGCCAGCGCCGCGACCGTCGCCATCAGCCTGATGCTGCTGATGCTGGCCACCCTCAACTCCACCCAGGGACTGGGCCCGGCCTGCGCGGTCGGCGTCCTGGTCGGTCTGCTCGCCATGGTCACCCTGATGCCGGCCCTGCTGGTCATCTGCGGCCGCTGGGTCTTCTGGCCGGTCAAGCCGGCGTACGGCTCCGAGCCCTCCGCCAAGGAGGGCATCTGGACCAAGGTCGGCAAGGCCGTCTCCGGCAGGCCGCGGCTGGTGTGGATCGGCACCGCGCTCGCGCTCGGCGTGATGTGCCTGGGCATGTTCAACCTGAAGGCCGACGGGCTGGCCAGCAAGGACCAGTTCACCGACAAGCCCCAGACGGCGATCGGCGAGGAGATCCAGGCCGAGCACTTCCCGGCCGGCTCCGGCGACCCGATCTACGTCGTCACCAAGGCCGCCTCCGCGCAGGCCGTCAGCGCCGCGCTGGCCGATGTGCCGGGCGTCGCCGAGGTCTCGCCGCCGATCGTCAAGGGCGAGGACGCCGTTCTGCTCGGTGAGCTGGAGGACAGCCCCACCGGCGACGCCGCGATGCGCACGGTGGAGCAGGCCCGCACCGCGGTCCACCAGGTCGACGGGGCGGACGCCCAGGTCGGCGGCAACGCGGCGATCCTGCTGGACACCCAGGAGGCGGCCACCCGTGACTCCGTGGTGATCATCCCCATCGTCCTGGTGGTGGTGTTCCTCATCCTGGCGGCGCTGCTGCGGGCCATCGTGGCGCCGCTGCTGCTCATGGGCACGGTGGTGCTGTCGTTCGGCGCGGCCCTCGGCGTGAGCAGCCTGGTGTTCGAGCACGTCTTCGGCTTCGCCGGCGAGGAGGCGTCCTTCCCGCTGCTGTCGTTCGTGTTCCTGGTGGCCCTGGGCATCGACTACAACATCTTCCTGGTCACCCGGGTGCGCGAGATCGCCCCGGTGCACGGCACGAAGCCGGCGGCGCTGATGGGTCTGTCCGCCACCGGAAGCGTGATCACCTCGGCGGGTGTGGTGCTGGCCGGCACCTTCGCGGCGATGGCCTCGCTGCCGCTGGTGTTCGCCGCCGAACTCGGCTTCGCCGTGGCGTTCGGCGTGCTGCTGGACACGCTCGTGGTCCGCTCGGTGCTGGTCACCGCGCTGACCCTGGACGTGGGCCGGTGGATGTGGTGGCCCAGCAAGCTGTTCCGGCAGCAGGAGCCCGCGCAGCCGGTGGCGGCCGAGCCGGAGCGCGAGACCGCGCGGGCCTGACCCTTCGCCCGCGCCGCGCCTTCCGAGGGCGGTGACGACCCCGTACGGGTCGTCACCGCCCTCGCGGCGTTGTGCGCCACCCGCGTGCCCCGCGACGGCGCTCAGGGCGTCTCCTGGGCGCTGAGAGCCTCTGGCGGGGGCGGGCTGCCTCGCCGGGCCGGACCGAAACTCCGGGGCGATCGTGCCCCACCCGTGCACGGCGGTGTGCGGTGCGCCCATGGCAGCAGCACCACGACACCGTCACGGGCGACGTCGACGCCGAGGCCGCCCGGCCGGAGCGAACGCCCCTGCCGACGGCCCCGCGGGCGTACCGGGGCCGCTCGCACGGCCCCGGCGGTCGTCCGGGGGTCAGTCCAGGGCCGGGGCCTGGCGCAGGATCTCGCTCTCCAGGCGCCGCAGGGCCGGGCTGGGGTCGATGCCCAGTTCCTCCGCCATGCGCTGCTGATGCGCCCTCAGGACCGCGAGCGCGTCCGCCTGCCGTCCCGACCGGTACAGCGCCAGGCCGAACAGCTCGCAGCCGTACTCCCTGAGCGGATGGGCCTGGGTGAAGGCGGCCAGCTCGGACACGGCCACCTCGTACGCCCCTACGGCGATCAGGCCGGCGCAGCGGCCCTCCATCACGGACAGCCGCAGCTCGTCCAGCCGCACCACCTCCGGCGCCACATGCGCGGCCGCGGCCACCTCCGCGTAGGCCTGGCCCCGCCACAGCGAGAGCCCCGTCTCGAACGCGCGCAGGGCCCGCTGCGGGTCACCGCGGTCCAGGGCCTTCCAGCCGGCCGTCGCGTGGGCGCCGAAGTGCTGGACGTCGACCTCGACGGCCCGGCTGTCCAGCAGATAGCCCCGGCCGCGGGTGCGCAGCACGCTGGCCGGCTGCCGGGGCGCCCGGTCCGGCTCCAGCGCCCGCCGCAGGTTGGCCACATAGGCATGCAGCGAGGTGATGGCCGAGGGCGGCGGCGCGCCCTCCCAGAGCTCCTCCAGCATCACGTCGACCGACACGGTCTGTCCCACCTGGCTGACCAGCAGGACGAGGGCGGCCCGCTGCTTGGGCGCGCCCAGCTCCACCCGCCGTCCGGCCACGTCGGCCTCCACGGGGCCGAGCACCCGCAGTTCCACCCCGGCCGCGGGTGTCTCCACGACCTGGAGGCGCGGGGCCTCGGCGGGCCGGCCGGGACCGGGCAGGGTCCGCCGCGCGGGTGCCGCGAAGTTCGTGACCTCCCGGTCACCGACCGCCCGGGCACCGGGTTCCAGGAGGGGGAGATCGAGGTCGAGTTCGAGCGCCTTCGCGAAGTACATCTTCAGCGTTTCGTTCACCCGCCTCAGTTCCCTCACCTCACGCTCCAGTTCGGCGATACGCCGTGTGTCGCCCGGCCTTTCCCCCGGTCGTCGCTCCAGCGATATCTGGGTCCCCCGCTGATTCATCATCCGTGAACTCCTCTTTATTCAAAGGGACTTGATACGAGCACCGCCGGACAAGCCGAGCACAAGCAGGCGGCAAGAGCGGTGCAGGACATTGGGAGCCGTACACACCGTGCGATCAGCGGAACTGTCTCCGCCCGGGGAATCGGGAGAGACCTCGGCATTCGCAGGTGAGCCGGAAAGGTGAATTCGGCCGGCGCTTCGCCGCCGTATCTGGGAGGAACAGCATGAACAGCGCCCAACCGACGTCGGACCGGATCATGCAGCTCATCAACGGCTACTGGGCCACGGGAATTCTGGGCACGGCGGCCGGCTACTCGGTGTTCACCCATCTCGAGGACGGCGCGGCCACCGCGGAGGAACTGGCCGTGCGCGCCGGGATCTCACCGCGCGGCGCACAGGCCATGCTCGACGGGCTGACCAGCATCGGCCTGGTCGAGCCGTACGACGGCCGCTACCGCAACACGGCCGAGGCGTCCGCCTACCTGGTGGAGGGCCGGTCCTCGTCGCTGACCGGCTTCGCGAAGCTCAAGATGGGCCACATGGCCGCGCTGGCCGGCCTGCCGGAGGTCGTCCGGGTCGGCGGGCCGCTGACGGACCCGGTGGTGGAGGTGGCCGACAACCCGCACTGGGCCGGACTGGTCCAGGCGCTCGCCGCGCAGTCGGCCCCGGTGGCCGAGATCGCCGCGGACACGCTGAACCTGGCGGAGGCCGGCGAGATCTCGATTCTCGACATCGGCGGCGGCTCGGGCATCTACTCGGCGACATGGCTCGAACGCAACCCGGACGCACGTTCGACCCAGCTCGACTGGGCACCGATCAACGCCATCGCCAAGCGGCTGCTGACCGCGCGGGGCGTGGCGGACCGCGTCACCTTCGCCGAGGGCGACCTGCACTCCGCCGACTTCGGCGAGGCGGCCCACGACATCGTGACCTTCGCCAACATCGCCCACCAGGAGGGCCCGGACGACAACGTGGCGATCTTCGCCAGGATCCGGAGCGCGCTGAAGCCCGGTGGCACGCTGGTGATCTCGGAGTACGTCGCCGACGACGACCGCAGCGGCCCGCCCTTCCCGCTGACCTTCGCCGCGGAGATGCTGCTCAAGAGCCGCCACGGCAACAGCTGGAGCCGGGCCGAGTACCACGAGTGGCTGGTCAAGGCCGGGTTCGAGGAGATCACGTTCCAGCGCACACCGTCCCCGAGCACGCTGATCTTCGCGCGCTGAGGCGGGTGGAGGGGGCGACCGGACTCGGGCGGCCCCCTCTTCTTCGTCCCGGGCCGTGTGGCCGGATCCCTACGGCGTGCGGAGCGCTGCGCCGGGTGCGAGGTGGGCGGAGTCCTTGGTTACAAGTATATTCTTAGCCTCTTCGCAGATACTTCGTCAAGTCCCTTGTACGGAACGGCAGTTCAGTAAGAAGCGGGCCGCCGCGAGAGTGCGGCGGCCCGCGGGGCGGGTGTCCCGGTGCCGGCTCAGCCGCCCGGGCGGCCCAGCCGGTCGAGCGTGTCGGCGACGTCGCCGGGGTGGTAGTAGGCGCGTCCGGCGTGGGTGTAGCGGCGCCAGCCGTACTGATGGGCGTAGCGGTAGACGGAGCCCTTGGCGACGCTCAGCAGGCCGGCGATGTCATCGGCCGTCAGCCCGGCCGGCGCGGATTCCTGTCTCATGTTCCCCCTCCTTGGTCCGCATCTGACGGGCGAGCGTGCTCCACCAGGTGACCGGCCAGGTGTGGCCGGGCGTCGTGGTGCACACGATCCTGGGCGGATGGGACTCACCGCGACGGCGGATGAGCGCCGTCAGGTCGCCGTCGCAGTCGCGGTGCGGACAGTGGCCGATCCGCACGCGGCGCCCGGTGTCCGGGTAGGCGATTCCATGGGCGGTCCGCACGAGCGCGCGGACCTCGTCCACCAGCTCCCCGGCGGCCGGGTGCCCGGCCAGCCAGTCGAGATGGCGGTTCAGGAAGCGCGTGAGCTCCGCGATGTCCCGGCCGGGGGCAGGGAGGCGGCGCTGCTCGGCGACCAGGCCGGCCCAGGACGACAGCACCGAGCGGATCGCGAAGCGGATCTCGGCCGCGGCCGGACTCATCGCGTCCGTGGCGGGGTTCCACCGGGCGGTCCGCCGGATCACACGCGGACCCGCCGATCCGGAATTCCCGGCGCAGTGGTGATGAAGAGCCGGAAGATTCAGCAGGGCATTCCGCAGCCCGTCGTTACAGTCACGGCACAGGAACTCCCCACGGTCGACGGTTTCCGACTTCTCCTTGACGCCACGGCTGTGTGAATTCCTGCACGACACAGCACTGCATGCCCGTTGACGTGACACAGTTTCTCCCCTTGGCGTGCGGCCACGCGCCCCCCGCGTGTAGAACCCTGTAGAGCCCGTCGCGGAAGGATTCGTCGCGGCCGAGACCCCCGTCAAGGCGTATCTTCCGGCGATAGCGCTGCGGTCATTCCGTTTCCCCCTCGCCGGCGACTCCGGTTTGCTGGTGCGACCACGGCCGGACGGGAGGAACCGGGTTGATCGTCAAGGTCGCCGCGCCGCGAACCCCGCGCGGCCCACAGATCGGAGCCTCTGATTCCGCAGGCTCCGAACCCCTTCTGAGCTGCCATTGCCGTCCGGCCGACAGTCGGGGCGGCGACCGAACCGACAGTCACTGTCACGCCATGACCGTCGCGAGGCGCTGGTCACGGCGGCTCTCGGCCGAAAATCGCCGGTCCGTTCCGGAGGGAGCGAATAGTGTCCGGCCGCGCCAGCGGGACGCGATCAATACCACGCTTCGACTCGATCGAAGGTGTAGGCGCATTCAAGCACCCGTCCAGCACATCTATCGGCTCGCCACGGACATCCCGACAACCGTCGTGGCAGCCGCCAAGCCGATACCAATTCACTGATCAGTCCGGGGCAAGTCATTCAGCCGATACTGATTGCCTCAGCTCGGCAAGTCCCCGCGGAACAGCCGGCCCCTCACGGGGAAATTCCCCGGAATGATCGCACCGATTTCCCGGCGACCGCGGCAACCGAAGTGGGAGGCCGTTTCAGGCCGAGCCTCCGTCCCTGGACCGAAGACCGCCGAGGCACTGATCGAACCTGAGAGGGAGACATGTCGTCTGTCCCACGCCGAGTCCTGCTCGCCGAGCCGCACGGCCACCGCGCCGGAGTGCACAGGGCCGTCGACACCGTGGAGCGCGCGTCCGCGTCCCACGGCGCGCCGGTGTACGTACGCAAGGAGATCTCTCCCGACGAACAGGCGCTGGTCCTCGTGGTCGGTGCCGCCGACCCGGGCGAGGCGGCCCGCCTGGTGGAGGCCGCGCAGGCCTCCGGGGCCGCCGCCCGGCTGCTGCCGCGCGCGGACCAGCTGGACCCCGAGTGGCTGGCCGGGGTGCGGTCGGTGCGGCTGAGCGCCGCCGCCGACGCGCCCGGCGCGCTGCTGGAGGACGTCGTCGAACGGCTCGGGTCCCTCGGGTTCTCCGATCTCGCGCGGGACGTGTCCGAGACCGCCGGGACCGGCGCCGTCGTGACCGAACCGCGGCCGGCCCGCGCCGCCTTCGACGCCGGCGACTCCTGCGACCGGCTGCTCGCCCGCACCCAGGCGCGCATCGAGGACCTGCTGGCCGAGGAGTGCGCGCGCTGGGGTGCGGTCGACGCGCGGGCCGCGGCTCCGGTCGAGGCCGTGGCGGAACTGGTCGCCGCGGGCGGCAAGCTGCTGCGCCCCACCTTCTGCATCAGCGGCTTCCTGGCGGCGGGCGGCGCCCCGGCGCAGGAGGACGCCGTCGTCGCCGCGTCCGCCGGACTGGAACTGCTCCAGGTCTTCGCCCTGATCCACGACGACATCATGGACAACTCCCCCGCCCGGCGCGGATCTCCGACCGTGCACGTCAAGCACGCCGACCTGCACGCCCGCAACGGATGGGTCGGCGAGCACCGCCGCTACGGCGACGCATTCGCCATCCTGGCCGGCGACCTGGCGCTCAGCTACGCGGGCCGGCTGACCCGGGACCTGAGCGGTCCGGCCATGGAGGTGTGGACGGAGCTGGTCACCGAGATCATCATCGGCCAGCAGCTGGACATCCGGCTGGCCGCCGAGCTGTCGCCGGACCCGGGCCTCGCCCGCTGGGTCGCGGTCTGCAAGTCCGGCCGCTACACCATCCACCGGCCGCTCGCCCTCGGCGCGGCCATCGCGGGACGCCCCGAACTCCAGGCCCCGTTCGAGGAGTACGGCGTCACGGCCGGCGAGGCGTTCCAGCTGCGCGACGATCTGCTGGACGCCTTCGGCGACTCGGCGGCGACCGGCAAGCCGGTCGGTCTCGACGTCAGCGAGCACAAGATGACCCTGCTGCTCGCCCTCGGGGCGGCCAAGGACGACCGGGTGGCCCGGCTGGTCAAGGAGGGCCGGGACGGCGACTGGGACCCGGCCGCGCTGCGGGAGGCGCTGCTCGCCTCCGGTGTGCGCCAGGACGTGGAGGACCACATCGACCGGCTCGTCGCGATGGCCCGCACCGCCCTGGAGGGGACCCCGCTGGAGGGCGACTGGCAGCAGCGCCTGAGCAAGCTGGCGGAGCAGGTGGCGTACCGCGACCGCTGACAGGGCCGGCGGCGCCTGCCTTGTGCGACACAGGGCCGCAGGCTACTGCCTCGTGCGACACGGCTCCGCCCCGCGGCCGGTGGGGGGCGGCCGCGGGGCGGGACGGTGGGGTGCCGGAGGTCCGGGTGAACGCGGCCCGGGCCTCCGGCGCTCGTGCGCGCCGTTCCTCAGGGGACCGTGACGCGCCCGGCCCGATCGCCCAGCAGCACTGCGACGGCTCCGGTACGAGTGATCCGTGGGGGGAATCTCATGGGTTCATGATGACGCGCGTAGACAGTGGCATGTCAATGACAAGGAGGAGGAGTTTCCCGTCCCGTCCCCTGAGTTTTCAGGGAGTTAACCCACGGGCCTGCCGTTCTTGGGAGTTGACCCGCCGCCCCCGCCGCTCCGGGGAGTCAGCCCGCAGCCCTGCGCCCCCACGCCGTTCCCATCAGCACCAGCGCCCCGCCCAGCAGCCCCGCCGCGCCCAGCCGTTCCCCGCCCACCGCGATACCGGCCGCGGCCGCCCACAGCGGCTCGGTGCCCAGCAGCAGGCTGACCCGCGAGGGGGAGGTGCGGCGGACGGCCCACATCTGCACGAAGAAGGCGAACAGCGTGCACAGGACGGCCAGGAACAGCAGCGCGGCCCACTCACGCGGCCCGAAGTCCGCCGCGGTGCCCCACGGCGTCGCGTCGGAGCCGGTGGACAGCAGCGCGAACACCACCACGGCGGTGCCCAGCTGAACGGTGGTCAGCTCCAGCGCACCGGCGCCCCGCACCGACTTCAGCCGGGCCATCACCAGGACGTGCACCGTCCGGGCGAGCGCGGCCAGCAGCATCAGCACATCGCCCGCCGCGGGCCGGGTGAAGCCGCCGCCCTGGGTGAGCAGCACGACGCCGAGCACCGACAGGGCTGCCGCGCCGAGGAAGGCCCGGGACGGGCGCTCCCGGGTGACGGCCGCCTCGGCGAGCGGCGTGAAGATCATGGTGAGGCTGATGATCAGGCCCGCGTTGGTCGCCGAGGTGTGCACCACCCCGTACGTCTCCAGCAGGAAGATGCCGCTCAGGATCAGCCCCAGCAGACCGGCGCCCCGCCACTGAGCGGCCGTCAGCGCGCGCAGCGACCGCCAGGAGGCGAGCAGCAGCACCGGCAGGACGAGGGCGAAGCGCAGCACCAGCACGGCGAGGACCGTGCGGGCGGTGGTGACGTCCTTGGCGGCGAGATAGCTCGCGCCCCAGACGACGGCGACCAGCAGCAGGGGCAGGTCGACGAGCCAGGCTCGGCGGGGTGCGAGGGCGGAGGGTACGGCGATCGTCGACACGGCGGATGCGGCTCCCGGTCTCCAGCGGGCAAACGGGCGTGGAGACGGCGGCGGCTCGCACGGGAACGGTCACCGTACCCGCACGGATGATCTCTCGACCAGCCCCTTTTCGACGGGTGCGGGTGCCCTGGTGGGACGTGCGCGCGCCCCGGTCCGACGGGTGCGGGTGCCATGGTCCGACGGGTGCGGGCGCCCTCGCGGATCAGGCCTCCGGGGGCAGGTCGAAGGTGCCGAACTCGGGCCGGCCCGCCAGGTCGTACGTCTGGAGGGAGACGCCGGCCGGGGTGACGCGGCCGCCGGTGTGCCGGAACGCGGTCGGGACGCCGCCCTCGCGGAACAGGCGCATGCCCTCGCCGAGGACCACGGGGAAGGTCAGCAGGTGCAGGGTGTCGACGAGCCCGAGGTCGAGCAGGCTGCCGACCAGGGCGCCGCTGCCGTGGACCTGCACCTCGCCGTCGGTGCGCTCCTTGAGGCCGGCGATCTCCTTGGCGAGGTCGCCGCTGATCACGGTGGTGCCGGCCCAGCCGGGGGTGTCGAGGGTGGTGGAGACGACGTACTTCGGCAGTGCGTTCAGCTTGGTGGCGACCGGGTCCGCCGGGTCGGTGATCCGGGGCCAGTAGGAGGCGAAGATGTCGTACGTGCGGCGGCCGAGCAGGAACGCGCCCGGCCCGGCGAACACCTCGTTGATGAAGGCGCCGAAGTCCTCGTCGGCGTAGGGCACGACCCAGCCGCCCTGGCCGAAGCCGCCGGTGGTGTCCTCCTGGGGGGCACCGGGACCCTGGTAGACGCCGTCGAGGGTGACGAAGACGGTGGAGACGAGCTTGCCCATGGCGGGTGCCTCTTTCCGGGGTGCGGGGTCGGTTCTCATCAGGTCAGACCCCGCCGGGCCCCGCAACTCATCGGTTCAGCCCTGGTGCGTGGAGAAGAGTCCCCCGGTCGGGCCCTGCTTGTCGCCGCCCTGGGCCTTGCGCAGGGCGTTGGCCAGGCCCTCGATGGTGAGGGACTGGAGGATGACCCGGCCGTTGCCCTCCAGGGTGGCCAGGGACAGGCCCTCGCCGCCGAACACGGCGTTCATCATGCCCTGGCGGTCGAGGCCGCCGACGCGCTGGACGCCGTACCGGATGCCGTCCTCGAAGGCGACCACGCAGCCGGTGTCGACCTCGACGCGGCCGCCGAAGTCGGCCGGGTCGAGGTCGATGAAGTTGCCCGCGCCAGCGATGATCACGGTGCCCCGGCCGGTGAACTTCTCCAGGACGAAACCCTCCCCGCCCTTGGTGCCCGTGCGGCCGCCCTGGAAGGCGATGCCGAAGTCGACGGTCGACTCGGCGGCCACGAAGGCGTCCTTCTCGGCGAACCACGCGCGCGTGCCGTCCAGTTCCAGGGCGCGCATCTCCCCGGGGAGCACTCCCGCGAAGGCGACCGTGCCCTCGCCGCCCCGCGCGGTGAAGTACTGGAAGGCCAGCGACTCGCCCGCCATCACGCGCTGGCCGACCTGCATGGCGGTGCCCATCGCCTGGCGGAGCAGGCCGCTGCCTCTGGACGGGGAGCCGCTCTGGCCGCTCTGCTGCCCGCCTCCGGCCGACGGGCCGCTGAGCCGGGTCTCCATCGTCACGTCGGACGTCTTGAACAGGAACTTGCCCGCCTCGCAGTACACGGTCTGGCCCGGCGCGAGGCTCACGACCGCCATCTGCATGGCGTTGCCGACGATCTCTTGCTGAAGAGTCACACCAGGGGAACGGCTCGCCGGAGCACCGAGTTCCGGCCGGGGGTGCCCGTCCCCCTTGTGGTCGATGTCCGTTCCCCGCCAGCGTCCGGGCGCGCGCGCCGCTGAGATGGTCGTATGACGACGACGCACGAGACGACGCCGAACACTACGGACGTACCCCTGCACGGCAAGGTGGCCCTGGTCACCGGTGGCAGTCGCGGGATCGGCGCGGCGACCGCGCTGCGGCTGGCGCGGGCGGGGGCCGATGTGGCGCTGAGCTATGTGAACGGCAAGGAGGCGGCCCACGAGGTCGCCCGGGCGGTGGAGGCGCTGGGGCGCCGCGCGGTGGCCCTGCGCGCGGACGCCGGGGACGCGGCGGAGGCGGCCGGGGCGGTGCACGCGGCGGCCGACGCGCTGGGCCGGCTCGACGTGCTGGTGAACAACGCGGGCATCGGGGTGCTGGGGCCGATCGAGGAGCTGGCGCTCGGGGACGTGGACCGGCTGCTCGCGGTGAACGTGCGCGGGGTGTTCCTGGCCTCGCAGGCGGCGGCGGGGCGCATGGCGGACGGCGGGCGGATCATCATGATCGGGACCTGTATGACCCAGCGGGTGCCCGGCCCCGGCGGGACGCTCTACGCGACCGGCAAGGCCGCGCTGAACGGTCTGTCGAAGGCGCTCGCCCGTGAGCTCGGTCCGCGCCGGATCACCGTCAACGTCGTCCACCCGGGGCCCACCGACACCGACATGAACCCGGCGGACGGGCCGTACGCGGCCGGACAGCGGGCCCTGACGGCCCTCGGGCGCTTCGGCACGGCCGACGAGGTGGCGGCGATGGTCGCCTATCTGGCGGGGCCGGACGCGGCGTACGTCACGGGCGCGGAGTTCTCCGTCGACGGGGGCCACGCGGCGTGACGTCCCGCGTGACGTGTGGCGTGACGTGTGGCGGGGGCGCACCGGTGTTGTTTCGGGGCCGGTGCGCCCTCGGATTCGCGGCGCCTGCTGCGGTGGGTGGGTCGGGGCCGCGCCGTACGCGGCCGACCGGCCGGTCAGCCGCCGAGTTCCTGGTGGCGGGCCGCCAGGGCGGCTGTGCCCTGTTCGGTCAGGGAGCCGTGGAGGCGCAGGCGGGAGATGCCGCCGTCGGGGTAGATGTCCACGCGCGCGTGGCTGCCCACGGCCGGTTCGGGCAGGACGAAGCGGTGGTTGGTGTCGGGCTGGAGGCGGGTGCGCGGGAGGACCTCCGTCCACGGCCCGTCCTCGCCGTCCTTCACCGACACCGAGGCCCAGCCCGCGCTGTTGCCCTTCAGGTACGCCGTGTCGATCTCGATGGCACGGATCCGCGACTGGGCGGCGAGGCGGTAGCGGATCCAGTCGTTGCCCTGGTCGCGGCGGCGGCGGGTCTCCCAGCCGTCGTCCATCTTGCGGGAGCGACCGGGCTGGATGGTGTTGGTGGCGGGCGAGTAGAAGAGGTTCGAGGCGTCCTCGACCTGGCCGCCGTTCTCCAGCGCGACCACGTCGAAGGTGCCGAGGACGGCCAGCCACCGCGGGTCGGGCACGACCTCGCCGTGGACCCGGAGGCGGGCTATGCCGCCGTCGGGGTGCTGGTTGACGCGCAGGTGGGTGAAGCGCTGTTCCGCCGAGACGGTGAAGCCGTTCGCCGCGTGGCCGCCCACGGGGGTGCGCGGGACGAGGGTCGTCCACTTCACGTCGCCACCGAGCAGTTCCTCCGGGGAGGGCGAGCCCGGTACGGAGGTTCCCTCGACCGACACGGCCTGCGGGTAGTTGCCGCGGAAGTGGGCCGTGTCGACGACGATGCCGCGGATCACGCCGGGTGCGCCGAGGCGGATCAGCGCCCAGTCGTGGTCGTCGGCCGTGGGCCAGGGGTGCTCGGCGGACGTGCCGCGCCGGCGCCGCGTCTCCCAGCCGTCCATGATCTTGCCCTTGTGGCCGAAGTGCTCCGGGTCGAACTCGGCGCGCTCGGGCACCAGCAGGTTCTCGCGCTGGGCGAAGAACTCGTCGTTGGCCGCGACGACCCCGGCCCCGAGCTGCCGGTCGGCGAGATTGGCGTACTGGGTGAAGGGGAAGTCGGCGGTGCGGTAGTCCGCGAACGGGTCGCCGCCTCCGTAGGGGTTCGCGTCGCCGGTGAAGCGGGGTGTCGCCGTCACAGTGATCAGGTCTGCCTTTCGAAGCTCGGTGGGTGGGATTCAGTCGGTCCGGGTGAGCAGTCGTCCCTTCGGCTCGGTGAACTCGCCGTCGGCGACGATGCGTTCGCCGCGCAGCCAGGTGGACTTCACGACTCCGTGGAGGGTCTTGCCGGCGTACGCGGTGACACGGTTGCGGTGCTGGAGAGCGGCGGGGTCGACGGTGAACGTCTCGTCGGGGGCGAGCACGGCGAAGTCGGCGTCGCGGCCGGCCTCGATGGCGCCCTTGCTGGCCAGGCCGGCGAGTTCGGCCGTGCGCGTGGACATCCAGCGGACGACGTCCTCCAGGGCGTGGCCCCGCCTGCGCGCCTCGGTCCACACGGCGGCCAGGCTGAGCTGGAGGCCGGAGATGCCACCCCAGGCGGTGGCGAAGTCGCCGGTCTTCAGGTCGGCGGTGGACGGGGAGTGGTCGGTGACCACGCAGTCGATGACGCCGTCGGCGAGCGCCTGCCAGAGCAGGTCCTGGTTGGCGGCCTCGCGGATGGGCGGGCAGCACTTGAACTCGCTCGCGCCGTCCGGGACTTCCTCGGCGGTCAGGGTGAGGTAGTGCGGGCAGGTCTCCACCGTGAGGCGGACGCCCTCGGCCCTGGCCGCGGCGATCAGCGGCAGCGCGTCGGCGGAGGACAGGTGCAGGACGTGCACGCGGGCGCGCAGCCGCTTCGCCTGGGCGATGAGCTGGGCGACGGCGGTGTCCTCGGCGTCGCGCGGGCGGCTGGCGAGGAAGTCGGCGTACTTCGGGCCGCCCTGCTGCGGGGCGGCGGCCAGGTGGTGCGGGTCCTCGGCGTGCACGATCAGCAGGCCGTCGAAGGAGGCGATCTCGGCGAGGGACAGGGCCAGCCGGTCCTGGTCCAGGTGGGGGAACTCGTCCACGCCGGACGGCGACAGGAAGGCCTTGAAGCCGAAGACACCCGAGTCGTGCAGCGGGCGCAGATCCTTGACGTTGTCGGGCAGGGCGCCGCCCCAGAATCCGACGTCGATGTGCGCCTTGTCGGCGGCCACCTGCTGTTTGACCCGGAGGTTGTCGACCGTGGTGGTCGGCGGGAGGGAGTTGAGCGGCATGTCCACGAGGGTGGTGATGCCGCCGGCCGCCGCCGCGCGGGTGGCGGTCCAGAAGCCCTCCCACTCCGTGCGGCCCGGGTCGTTGACGTGCACATGGGTGTCGACCAGGCCGGGCAGCAGCACGTGGTCGCCGAGGTCCTCCAGCCGGGCACCGGCCGGTACGGGGGCGTCGTACGGCAGTACGGCGGTGATGGTGCCGTCGGCGACCGCCACCGACGCGGCGCGCGTCCCCTCGGGCGTGATGACGCGCGTCGAGCGCAGCACCAGTTCAGCGTCGGACACCCGGACCCCTCTCTGCCGCGTTTACTTCCGCGTAACAAAATTCAACAGTCTGTTGAAGCTTCTCAGGAGTCTTCACCTCCGCCGGAGCCCCGTCAAGAGCGGACCCCTCCACAGTGCACCCGGCGCGCACTTCCTGGACGTTTTCACAAGACGGAAGTAGAATTCCGTTGAGTGGAACGTAGTTACGCACAACAGGGGAGTCGACCGGCCGCCGGGTAGGCTTCAGCCCTCTCGCCAGTCCCGAAAGGAACGCGCCGTGCCGACGTCCAGCGCCAGCACCAACGGCTCCGCCAAGTCCGCCACGGGCGGGGTCCAGTCCCTCGAGCGCGCCTTCGACCTCCTGGAGCGGATGGCGGACGCCGGGGGCGAGGTCGGGCTGAGCGAGCTGTCGGCCAGCAGCGGGCTGCCGCTGCCCACCATCCACCGCCTGATGCGGACCCTGGTGGCCTGCGGTTACGTCCGCCAGCAGCCCAACCGCCGGTACGCCCTCGGCCCCCGGCTGATCCGCCTCGGCGAGTCGGCCTCCCGGCTGCTCGGCACCTGGGCCCGGCCCTATCTCGCCCGGCTGGTCGAGGAGACCGGGGAGACGGCGAACATGGCCCTGCTGGACGGCGACGAGATCGTGTATGTCGCGCAGGTGCCCTCGAAGCACTCCATGCGCATGTTCACCGAGGTGGGCCGTCGGGTGCTGCCGCACTCCACGGGGGTCGGCAAGGCCCTGCTCGCGAGTTTCCCGGACGACGAGGTGCGGGCGCTGCTGGCCCGTACGGGTATGCCGGCCGCGACCGAGAAGACGATCACCACGCCGGACGGGTTCCTCGCCGCGCTCGCGGAGGTACGCCGGCTCGGGTACGCCGTCGACGACAACGAGCAGGAGATCGGGGTGCGCTGTCTCGCGGTGCCGGTGCCCGACTCCCCCACGGCAGCGGCCATTTCCATCTCCGGGCCCGCGGGGCGGGTCACCGAGGGGGCGACGGATGTGATCGTGCCGGTGCTTCAGGAAGTGGCCGGGGAGTTGTCTCAGGCGCTGGTCAGTTCTGGGGCGTAGCTTTTTGACGCGTGGTGGGGCGCGGCAGCTTGTCTTGTCTGTGGGGGGCTTGTCGGCGGGGGTCTTGTCGGCGGGCGTGGGTGCGAGTGTCCCTGCGGGTGGGAGTGGGAGTGCCCGTGCGGGTGCGTGGGGGGTTTGCGCAGTTCCCCGCGCCCCTGAACCGTCGGCCGGGTGCGGGTGCGTCGTGGCTTTTCGCGCAGTTCCCCGCGCCCCCATTCCCGTGGGCGGGTGCGGGTGCGTCGTGGGTGGTTGCGCCGTTCCCCGCACCCCTTGGCCGTGGGTGGGTGCGCGTGCATCGTGGCCGGTCGCGCAGTTCCTCGCGCCCCTTCTGGGGCGGTTGGGTTCCGGGGTGTCGCGGGGGTCAGGGTCTGGGTTGTGGGCTGCCGAAGATTTCTACCGCTGCGCGTACCTCTGAGAGGGGTCCTGTCAGGGCGCTCACGCTGCCCAGGGCGCTTGCTATCAGGAGGAGGGAGCCGCGCAGGCGGGGGATCTCGGGGGTGCCGTGCGTGGCCATGGCGGCGAGCGCGGCGAGTTCGTCCTCCGCGACGGCGCGGTCGGGGAACTCGGCCGGATACGCGGCCAGTTCGCGGCGCAGCCGGGACACCGCGGTCCGCAGGCCCGCCACTCTGGGATCCTCGTCGCTGCCCGTCACCGGCCTCTGCCCCAAGCTCCGCAACATGATCCTCCCCCGGCCCGCCCAGGGCCTGTCGTCGCGCCCACCCCTCGCCGCCCGGCGGCTCGCGGGCCAGTAAACGCCACCCGCTGCACATGCGCCACCACTCAGCGCGAAATTCCGCCTGGCGGGGACGCGCGGTTGACGCGCTGTCAGGTATGCAGGAGCCATGACCGAACAGATCGAGGACCCGGTCGCGGGACTGGTGCTCGCGGCGGGCGGCGGGCGGCGGCTCGGCGGGCGGCCCAAGGCCCTGCTGGTCCACCGCGGCCGCCCCCTGGTGGAACACGCCGTCGCGGCGCTGCGCGCGGCCGGCTGCACACGGGTGCACGTGGTGCTGGGCGCCAGTGCCGGCACGGTGCGTGAACGTGCCGAGCTGGCCGGATGCGTACTGGTGGACAACCCGGAGTGGGAGGAGGGCATGGGCTCCTCGCTGCGCGCCGGGCTCGCCTCCCTGGAGCCGACCGCGGCGCGGGCCGCGCTCGTGTCACTAGTCGACCAGCCGGGCGTCGGCGCCGCCGCGATGAGCCGGGTGAGGGCCGCCTGGGACGGCGAGGACTCCCTGGTCGCGGCCTCCTACGACGGGGTGCGCGGCCATCCCGTGCTGTTCGGGTCGGCCCACTGGGCGGGCGTCGCGGCGAGCGCGCGGGGCGACCGCGGGGCGCGCGACTACCTGCGCGCACACGCGGGCGGGGTCACGCTGGTGGAGTGCGGTGACGTGGCCGAGGCCCATGACATCGACACCGAGGCGGACCTGGGCCACCTTGAGTGAACGGGGTGGCACCGTGCGCCACCTTCCCTCGACCCGGAGAATCTCGATATCAACAAACCATTGAAGTTCCACGATGAGGAAACTACTATCCACTGATCAGAAGCACCCGGCCGCACAGCGGGTGTGAAATCTCCCTATACGTACCTCCAGGCACCCGGTGCCACCGCTGAAGGAAGTGACAGCTCATGTCCGCACCAGCGCCGTCTCCGTCGGCCGTCGTCGACGCCGAGCCCCTGCCCCGGCAGGAAGAGGTCCTCACCGACGCGGCGCTAGCCTTCGTGGCGGAGCTGCACCGGCGGTTCACGCCGCGCCGCGACGAACTCCTCGCCCGACGGGCGGAACGCCGCGCCGAGATCGCCCGCACCTCCACGCTCGACTTCCTCCCGGAGACGGCGGCCGTCCGCGCGGACGACTCCTGGAAGGTGGCCCCCTCCCCCGCCGCGCTGGACGACCGCCGTGTCGAGATCACCGGCCCGACCGACCGCAAGATGACCATCAACGCCCTCAACTCGGGCGCCCGGGTGTGGCTCGCGGACTTCGAGGACGCCTCCGCGCCCACCTGGGAGAACGTCGTCACCGGTCAGCTCAACCTGATCGACGCCTACACCCGCTCGATCGACTTCACGGACGAGCGCAGCGGCAAGTCGTACGCCCTGAAGGCTCCCGAGGAGCTCGCCACCGTCGTCATGCGCCCGCGCGGCTGGCACCTGGACGAGCGGCACCTCCTGGTCGACAGACAGCCCGTGCCCGGCGCGTTCGTCGACTTCGGCCTGTACTTCTTCCACAACGCCCAGCGCCTGCTGGACCTCGGCAAGGGCCCGTACTTCTACCTGCCGAAGACCGAGTCGCATCTGGAGGCCCGTCTCTGGAACGACGTGTTCGTGTTCGCCCAGGACCACGTCGGTATCCCGCAGGGCACCGTGCGCGCGACCGTCCTGATCGAGACGATCACGGCGGCGTACGAGATGGAGGAGATCCTCTACGAACTGCGCGACCACGCCTCGGGGCTGAACGCGGGCCGCTGGGACTATCTGTTCTCCATCGTGAAGAACTTCCGGGACGGCGGGCCGAAGTTCGTGCTGCCGGACCGCAACGCGGTCACGATGACGGCCCCGTTCATGCGCGCGTACACCGAACTCCTCGTGCGCACCTGCCACAAGCGCGGCGCGCACGCGATCGGCGGCATGGCGGCGTTCATCCCGTCCCGCCGTGACGCCGAGGTCAACAAGGTCGCGTTCGAGAAGGTCCGCGCCGACAAGGACCGTGAGGCGGGCGACGGTTTCGACGGCTCCTGGGTCGCCCACCCCGACCTGGTCCCGATCGCCATGGAGTCCTTCGACAAGGTGCTCGGCGACCGGCCCCACCAGAAGGACCGGCTGCGCGAGGACGTCCGGGTCGAGGCCGCCGACCTGATCGCCGTCGACTCCCTGGAGGCGAAGCCGACGTACCAGGGGCTCGTCAACGCCGTCCAGGTCGGCATCCGTTACATCGAGGCCTGGCTGCGCGGGCTCGGCGCGGTCGCCATCTTCAACCTGATGGAGGACGCGGCCACCGCCGAGATCTCCCGCTCGCAGATCTGGCAGTGGATCAACGCCGGCGTCGAGTTCGAGAACGGCGAGCGGGCCACGCCGGAGCTGGCCCGCAAGGTCGCCGCCGAGGAGCTGGGCGCCCTGCGCGAGGAGCTCGGCGAGGAGGCCTTCGCGGCCGGCCACTGGCAGCAGGCGCACGACCTGCTCCTGGAGGTCGCCCTCGACGAGGACTACGTCGACTTCCTCACCCTGCCCGCGTACGAGCAGCTCAGGGGCTGACGTCCTCCTGCGCGGAACGGTCCGAGTGGCCCAGGGACTTCCCCGGGGCCACTCGGTCGCGTACGACGCGCTTGACCGCCGTGGGCTCGGGGAAGCCCTGCTCGCGGCGGTCCCAGACCACCTCGTCGTCGACCCGGACGACGAACACCCCGCCCGTGCCGGGCTTGAGGGACAGCTCGTCCAGGTCGGCCTCGAACGTCGTGAGCAGCTCCTGCGCCAGCCAGGCCGCGCGCGGCAGCCACCGGCACTGGGTGCAGTACTCGATCTGAACCCGTCCACTCATCCCAGGTGCACCGACCAATCCTGTTCCGCGGCCGGCTTGCCGTGCAGGTCGGGGACCCGCTTCAGCCAGTCCGGCCGGCTCTGCCGTGTCCGCGCGGCACGCCGGGCGTCCTCGGCGGCGAGCTCCTGCGGGCTGGGGAAATCCGTGGGCAGCCAGCTCTCCGACGCCCGCACGCGCGCGTGGAGGTGGGCCACGTACGCCTCGCGCGCCGCGTCGGGCGTGGCGAAGCCGGTGTCGTCGAGCCAGGCCTCCGGCACCTCGTCGAGGATCGCGCGCAGCAGTTCCTCGGTCACCTTCGGCGCGAGCGCGGCGTCGGCGGCCCGCACGTCGGGGCCGTAGTGGCCGAGGGCGTGGTGGCGGAAGTCGTAGGCCTTGCCCGGGTCCGCGCCGTCCCAGCGGTGGTGGAAGACGAGGGCGGCGCCGTGGTCGATGAGCCACAGCCGGGGCGGCACGGTGCCCAGCGTGGGCCAGACCATCAGGTTGGAGCTGTGGACCGTACGGTCGACGTTGACCGTCAGCGCGTCCAGCCACACGATCCGGCCGGCCTCCAGCGGGTCCACCCGGAAGATCTCCGCGACCTCCGGGCTGAAGTCCTTCGCGCCCGGCAGGAAGTCCATGCCGAGGTTGACGCCCGCGCTCGCCCCGTGCAGCTCGCGCACCTCCTGGTGCGGCTCGTGCGCGGCGACGGACGGGTCGAAGTGGACGAGCACCAGCTCGGGGAAGCGCAGACCCAGCGCCCGTGCCAGTTCCCCGACGATCACCTCGGCGACCAGCGCCTTGTGGCCCTGCGCGGAGCCGGTGAACTTCACGACATAGGTGCCGAGGTCGTCGGCCTCCACGAGCGCGGGGACGGAGCCACCGGAGCGCAGGGGTTCGATGTAGCGGGTTGCGACGACCTCTCTCAGCATGAGGCGAGCATAGTTTCCGCCGGAGAGGTCCGAGGGTTGCGGACCGAAGCGGTCCGCAAGGCCACCGGTCGGGGAGGTCAGTCCGCTCCGGCCTCCGTGAGCGCCGGGGCCGCGACCGGCCGGAGCGAGCCGTGGACGTGTACCAGGCTGTCGCCCGGGGCGCCGGACACGGTGTGGCGGACCGCGCCGACGACCAGATGGTGGTCGCCCAGGCGGTAGCGGTCGTGCAGCGAGCAGACCAGCCAGGAGAGGCAGCCGTCCAGCAGGGGGACGCCGTGCGGGCCGGTGTGCCACCGGGTGGGCGGGGCGAAGCGGTCGATGCCGGTGGTGGCGAAGCGCTGCGCCAGGTCGTGCTGGTCCGCGGACAGGATCTGGATGCCGAACCAGTCGCAGGACCTGACCCGGTGCCAGGTCGAGGAGGACTCGGCCAGGGCGAAGGAGACCAGTGCCGGTTCCGCGCTGATCGACGTCATCGAGGTGATCGTCACTCCCGCGGGGCCCTCGGGGCCCGCCGCCGTGAGGACGGCGACGCCCGAGGGGTGGCACCGCAGGGCGCCGCGCAGCGCCGTGCCGTCGACCGTGGAGGCGGAGGAGGAGGCGGAGGAGGCGGAGGAGGCGGTGGAGGGCGTCGGCGCGGCGGCCGGTCCGGGCGCCGGGTGGCTCCGGATGTCGCGGCGGACCGAGGGGGAGGCCATGCCCGTCACTCCTTTCCGCCCTGGGGCGCGATGCGCACGGGTCTCAGGGCGATCGCCGCGACCACCGCGACGGCCAGCAGGATCGCGGAGCCGGTGAGCGCCGCGACGCGCAGTCCGTCGGTGAAGGCGTCGATGCCGCCCTGTTCGAGTGCCTTCCCGGCGGGGCCCGGCAGGGTGCGGGCCACCTCCAGGGCGGCCTGGAGGGTGCCTCGGGCCGCGTCCCCGGCGGCGTCGGGCAGTCCGGGAGGGATCGACGCGTCCACCTTTTGCCGGTAGACGGTGAGCGCGATGCTTCCCAGCATCGCGATGCCGACCGCGCCGCCGAACTCGTTGCTCGTCTCCGACAGCGCCGACGCCGATCCGGCCCGCTCCGGCGGGGCCGTCGCCACCACCACGTCCGTGGCGAGCAGGACGACCATGCCCACGCCGAAGGTCATCACGGCGGCACCGGTCACCACGACGGCGAGACCGTCGTCGGAGTCCACCAGGCTCATCACCGCGAAGCCGGCGGACGCGACGACGAGACCGGCGCACACCACGAACACGGGCCGGACCCGCCGCGCGATCACCCCGGCCGTCGCCAGCCCGGCGAACAGGGTGAGGATCGCGGGCAGTTGCCACAGCGAGGCGACGAACGGCCGCAGCCCCAGCACCGACAGGGCGTACTGCGAGCTGAGCATCATCATGCCGAGCATGGCGAACTGCACGACCGTGGTGGTGACGATGGCGGTGCTGAACCCCCGGTCGCGGAACAGCCGGGTGTCGATGAGCGGGTCCGCCGAACGCCGCTGCCGCTGGACGAACAGCACGCCGACGGCGATTCCCGCGAGGACGGCACCCACGGCCCGTGCGTCGGTGTGTCCCTCCGCGAACCGCTTGGCCCCGTAGACGACCGGCAGCACGGCGGCGAGGGACAGCGCCGCGCCGAACAGGTCGAAGCGCTCGGGGCTGGGGCTGCGGTACTCCGGCAGCAGCAAGGGGCCGAGCGCCAGCACCAGCAGCATGACGGGGACGTTGACGAGGAACACCGAGCCCCACCAGAAGTGCTCCAGCAGCACACCGGCCGTGATGGGGCCGAGCATGGCGCCCGCGGCGAAGCCCGCGGTCCACACGCCGATCGCCGCGCGGCGCTGTCCCTCGTCGTGGAACATGTTGCGGATCAGGGACAGTGTCGACGGGGCGAGGGTCGCCCCGGCGACCCCGAGCAGCGCCCGGCTCGCGATCAGCATGCCGGGGCTGTCGGAGTAGGCCGCGAGGACCGAGGCGGCGCCGAAGCCCGCGGCGCCGAGCATCAGCAGCCGCCGCCGGCCGATCCGGTCCCCCAGCGCACCCATGGTGATCAGCAGGCCCGCCAGGAGGAACCCGTAGATGTCCATCACCCACAGCAGCTCGGAGGTGCTGGGGGTGAGGTCGGCCGCGACGAAGGGCACCGCGTAGAAGAGCACGCTGATGTCCATCGCCACGAGGACGCAGCACAGCACGATCACCACGAGGCCGAGCCACTCCTCGTAGGTCGCCCTGCCGTGCGGGGCCTCGGTGTCCTGGGCGGTGGGTGCGCCGGGGGTCCCGGTCACCGCGGTCCACCTCCCGCGAGTGCCTCGGTGACGGCGGCCGAGCGCGAGGGCGCGCAGGTGGTGCCCGCCGCGGGCACGCTGCCGCTCAGCAGGTAGCGGGCCTCGTGGCCGCGTGCGCAGCCGGAGTTGAGGATGCCGGTGTGGCCGTCGCCCTCGACGGTGAGCAGGCTGCTGCCCTCGATCCGCGCCGCGAGCCGCTCGGCCCACACATGCGGAGTCGCCGCGTCGTAGCGGGTGTTGACGAGCAGGACCGGCGGGGCGCCGTGCACGGCGAGGGGAGCGGGCGGGTTGGCGGGGGCCACCGGCCAGCCCGTGCAGCCGCTGGTCCAGTCCCAGAACTCCGAGTAGCGCCAGGTGTGCGGGGCGATCCGCTTCAGCCGGGCGGCCTGCGCGCTCATGTCTGGGAACCCGGGGGTGCGGGAGACGAAGTCGTGGCAGCCCACGGTCCGGTAGGCGTCGTACTCGGGCTGGAGGAAGGAGGCGGGCGCCACCAGCGCGGAGGCGTCGGCGTCCGAGCCGCCCAGGCCCGCGGCGGCGGCGAGCGCGCCGGCCAGGTACGGCCAGGTGGCGGGCTGGGTGAGGTACGTGTAGGCGCCGTTGGTGAGTTCCTCGGCGTTCACCTTGCGGCCCGGCTCCGAGGCGTGGATGCCGGTCGCCTCGGCGGCCGCGAGGACACCGTCGTACACGGCGAGCGCGTCCGCGCCCTTCAGCACGCAACTGTCGTCGGCGGCGCACCAGTCGGCGAACCGGTGCAGTGCCTTCTCGGTGGCGCGGGCCTCGTCGGCGGCGGCTCGGCGGGTGGGCAGACTGTGGTCGACGACGCCGTCGAGGACCATGGCCCGCACCCGGTGGGGATGACGCTGGGCGTAGAGCGAGCCGATCTCGGTGCCGTAGGACAGTCCCAGGTAGGAGATCTTCTCCGCGCCGACGGCCTTGCGCAGGGCCTCGACGTCGCGGACGACGCTGCCGGTGTCGACGTGGTCGATCAGCGCGCCGGTGGCGGCCCGGCAGGCGCTGCCGGCCGCCTTGTTGAACCGCTTGAGCCCGGCGTGTTCGGCGGGGGTTCGCGGGAAGGCGCCGACGGCGGGGTCGTGCAGCGGCTTCGGGCAGGTGACCGGGGTGCTCCCGCCGACTCCGCGCGGGTCGAAGCCGATCAGGTCGAACCGGTCGCGCAGTTCGGCGAACTCGGGGGCTGCGGACAGCAGATCGCTGTAGGCGACCGCTGCCGTACCGGAGCCGCCGGGACCGCCGGGGTTGAACAGCAGCGGCCCGATCCGGTTCGCCGGGTCCCGGGCGGGCAGCCGGGACAGGGCCAGCGTGATCTTCTCGCCGCGGGGCCTGGACCAGTCGAGGGGCACCTGGACCGTCGCGCACTGGGCGCCGGGGACGGAACCCTCGCCGCAGTCGGCCCAGGCGATCGGCTCCGTGCCGGCGGGGCCCGGCTCCTGGGCCCCGGCGATGCCCGGCAGCACCACGGCCGCGACCGCCGTGGCGCAGACCGCGGCCGTCAGCCTCCGGACGCGGCGGGAGACCCGCGCACGATGTTGCACCATGTCACTCTTCCTTAACTGTCAGGAACTGTCGGGAGCCTTCAGGGCTTTGCGGCGACCACGGCGATCAGCGAGCTGCCCGCGGGCGCGGGCAGTCGGCGGGTGAGCCAGTGGTCGAGGCGGCTGAGCCCGTACATCAGCTGGTTCAGCGGCCGTGCCGGGGCTTTCACGAAGTGGCTGTGCTCGGAGGCCTCGGCCTTGAACAGCAGCCGGCGCAGGAACAGCGGCAGCACGGTCCAGGCGTAGTAGTAGCGGACCTCCAGCACCCGCAGCCCGGCGCTCTCCAGCGCGGCGCGCAGGGAGGCGCGGGTGTAGCGCCTGAAGTGGCCGCTGAGTTCGTCGAACTCGCTCCACAGGGCCGTCAGCGCGGGGACGGTGACGACCGCCCGGCCGTCGGGGCCGAGCAGGGCGGCCACCCGGCGCAGCGCCGCGCCCTGGTCCTCGATGTGTTCGAGCACGTCGAGGAGGAGCACCAGGTCGTGGTCGGCGTCGCGCGGACGGCCCTGGACGAAGTCGGCGACCTCGATGCGGTCGCGCCGCGGCGAGTGCGGTGACACGAGGACCCGGTCCGGCTCGATCCCCTCGACGTCGGCGAAGGGTTCCAGGTGCCGCCAGATGAACCCGTCGCCGCAGCCCACGTCGAGTGCCTTGGCCCGGCGCGTGCCCCATCGGGCGTGCTTGGCGACGTAGTGCAGGACCTGGTGCTCGCGGGCGCGCCACCACCAGTGCGTGCGGTAGATCTCGCCGTAGACACCGCTGTACGCGGCGTCCATGAGGGTCGTGTCCGCCGTCGGATCGCCGTGCGGGTCGGGCCGCTCGCCGGTCGCCGGGTCCGGGGTCATCGCGCCTGCTCCGCGGCCTTCTCCGGGGCGCCGCTGCGGCGGGCCAGGTGCTCGCGCTCCAGCTCCCGCTCCGAGCCGCGCAGCGCGACGATCTCCTCGAAGCTCGGCATCAGCGGCTCGCCCTCGCCGGGGATCACACACCGGGTGACGTCCGTCAGGAGCTTCTTGAGGGCGACCGGGTTGCGCAGCAGGGCGTGTCCGGACACCGCGACCTCGACGACGTCGTCCTGGTCGCGGCCGGACTTCTCGAAGGCGAGGCGTACGTCGGCGATGTCGACCCAGTCGTCGTCGGCGGCGACGAAGTTGCGCACCGGGACGTCCAGCGCGGACAGTGCGTCGACGGTGGCGGACAGCTCCCACCAGTTGACGGACCGGGTCTCGGCGACGATCGGCCGCGGGTCGACGGAGTGCTTGTCGATCTGCACCCGCTCGGGCAGGTCGTCCAGCTCCCAGTCCAGGTAGTCGGTGTCGAGCACCTTCACCAGGGTCTGCCGGCCGTTGACCACGCCCAGCATCAGGGCGATGTTGTCGGCGCAGCCGCGCTCGGCCGCGAACTGGAGCACGGGCAGCGCCGACAGGCTGGTGGCGACCATCGACACGGCGTCGACGCCCTCGCGTTCGCGGACGGTGTCGACGACCGCCGTCAGCGCCTCCATCAGCTGGGTGACGGAGTAGTCGACGATCTCGCCGTCGCTGAGACCGACGTGGTCGAGCGCGTCGAAGCGGTACACGGTGGCGCCGTTGTAGGTCAGCATCAGCGTGAGCACGCCGGAGCTGCGCATGCGCTGGCCGAATCCCGGCGCCATGACGACGACGGGTCCGCCGGTGTCCCCGTCGGGCGGGCTGTCCCGCCAGACCGCGACGGTCCTGCCGTTCTTCGTCCTCACGTCGAAGCACTCTGTCGACATGGCTCCCCCTTCGGTTCGTCTGTTGCGGTACCTGCGGTGGTGTGTTCAGTCGGTGCGGACGGTCTCGGCCAGGCGCAGCGCGCAGCCGTGGTGGCTGGAGGCCCTCATCCGGCGGTGGATCTCGACGGTGGTGCCGCCGCGGCCGCACGGGCAGCCGCCGGTGACGGCGGAGCCGAAGTCCTCCGCCAGCAGGAAGCAGGGGTAGCTGCGCGCGGTCGGGTCGAGATACGACATCAGGCCGGTCTCCCCGGCGGGCAGCGGGGCGAGGTCGCGGGGGTCGCGGACGATCACCTCGACCCACGGCGGCACATGCTTGCGGTGGTGCTCGCACTCGATGAACGCCGTGTTCAGCTCGACCTGGTTGAACACGTCGCGCACCTGCGAGGCGTCGGCCAGGCCGAAGGTGTCCATGGCGAGCACGCGCAGCTCGTCCGGGTCGAGCCTGGTGGACTCGCTCTTCTTCCAGCCGCCGCCGGTGATCACCGCCATACGGTCGCCGGCGGCCGTCTTGATGCTGTTCTCCGCCATGTACCGCAGCAGTTCCGCCACGAACACCGGCGGACCCGCCACGCACACGAACCGGCCCTCGGCCAGCGCGCTCTCCAAGTCCCTTACGACGTCCTTGAGATGGAGGACGCCGTCGCGGACGTAGGAGGTGGTGGAGGCGAACATCTCCACCAGCGTCATGATGTAGCTGATCCAGACCCCGTCGGCCTCACGGCGATCGGGACCCAGGTGGATCATCATGCCGTCGTCGTCGAGGTCTATGTCGCCGTAGAGCGTGCGCCAGATGTCGCCCTCGGGGTGCAGCGAGCCGGCCAGGCGCTCCAGCGAGGGCTCGTCGCGCCAGACCATGCTCCGGGTGCCGCTGGTGCCGCTGGACTTGAACACGTCGCAGTCCTGGGCGGGCACGCTGCGGATCTCGGCCCGCTTGAACAGCCGGGTCGGGAACTGCGGCACCCGCGCGAGGCCCGCGGGCTCGTCGAGGTCGGCGAGGGTGAACCCGCGCGCCTCGGCGAACCTGCGGTAGTCGGCGTTGTGCTCCAGGTGGTGCTCGACGGCCGCGGCGACGAACCGGTGCCGCAGCGCGGCCTGTTCGGCTGCGGGCAGCGCCCACCAGTTCTCCTCCTCGAAGACGAGCCGGTCGAGTTCGGCGAACTCGGTGCCGGTGCGCACGAGGGACGGAGCCGGCACGAGGGACGGAGCCGGCCGGGCTTCGCTCAGGTCCGTCACTGGGCGTCCTCGGCGAGGTTCGGCTTCCAGCCGACGCGCGGCAGGACTTCCTCGGCGAACATGTTCATGTTCTCGAGGATCCGGTCGCGGTTGAGGGTGGCCTCGACGCCGAGCTGGAAGTTCTTCACGCCGGTGGCCTCCATGGTGCGGCCGATGCGGTCGACGCACTCCTCGACGCTGCCGACGATGCTGTTGTCCAGCATGTAGTTGGTGAAGTCGGCGTTGGTGCGGTCGCCGCGCAGCGCGGCGGCCTGCCACTCGCCGTACTGGAAGCGGTAGTTGGGGAGCTTCTGGAGCTGCTCCATGGTGAAGGCGGCGTCGTCGTGCTCCTGCTCCCACCAGCACATGTGCTTCCAGATCTCGTCCTGCGCCTTCTGGGTGGTCTCGGCGACGTGCGCGACGGTGCACATGGCGTGCTCGACGGTGGTCGGGTCGATGCCGTGGCTCTCGGCGGTCTCGTTGTACAGCTCGATGATGGAGCGCATCGCCTCGTAGGTGCCGATGACCGGCATGATCAGCGGCAGTCCGCGGGAGGCGGCCCACTCGATCGTGGTCGGCGACTGGCCCACGCCGTACATCGGCGGGTTCGGCCTGGTGTACTGGGTGGGGAACGGGGTGACGTCGGGGAGGGTGATCTCCTCGCCCTCCCACTTGGCGCTGCCGGTCTCCCAGATCTTGCGGATGATGTCGACGTACTCGGTCTGGAGGGTGTGCGACTTGGCGGGGTCGACGCCGAAGGCCTCGAAGTCCTTCGGGAAGTAGCCGCGGCCGACGCCGAGGATGAAGCGGCCGTGGCTGAGCTGGTCGAGCATGTTGGTCTGCTCGGCGATCCGGATCGGGTGGTCCAGCGGGAGGATGACGACCGCGGTACCGACCTTGATCTGACGGGTCTTGCCGAGCACGTAGCCGGCCATGGTCAGCGTGTTGGGGCACAGGCCGTAGCGGGTGAAGTGGTGCTCCAGCAGCCACGCGGACTGGTACCCCAGCTTGTCCGCCTCGACGGCGAAGTCGATGGAATTGTCGAAGACCTCGGTCTCGGTCCAGTGGTCGGGGTGGGCGGTGGTGATCATGATGCCCATGTCCATGGGATTCTCCTCAGTGGGTGTGGGTGGAAGGACCGGCAGGGCGCGGCGGGTCACATCAGCAGGTCGCGCAGGCGACGGTGCTCGAGGAACTCCGACTGGTCGATCGGGACGACCATGCCCTTGCCGTGGTCGAGCCGTGGGGCCTCGACCGAGACCATGCGGGTCATCAGCTGGAGCGGCTGAAGTCCGTCGTGCGAGCCGCCGAGGCGGAACAGCGGCGAGAGACCGGCCTCGACGAACCGGCAGGCGCCGCGCCGCGCCAGCTCGTGGCGCAGCTCCTCGTGCAGGGACCAGGGCGCGAGTCCGATGGTCTGCACGGTCGGGTCGACCCACCGCGCCACCTCGGACAGGTCCTCGACCGGATGCACGAACAGCGTGCGGGCGGGCGGCAGTTCGGTGACGTTCGACGGGTCGGTGACGATGACCGACCCCCAGGAGCCGGACCGTACGCGTGAGCCGAGGAACTGCTGGGCGGCGACCTCCATCGACGCCTGCGCGGCCTCGTCGGCGGTGACCGAGGTACGCGGGAGCATGCCCTCGTAGCGGACCAGCTCTTCCTGGAGGCGGTCGGCGAACTCCTCGGGGTCGGCGTCGGTGAACACCTGGTGAGTGGAGAAGCAGGCCCGCTGCTCGTACATCGAGGCGTCGTGGGCGACGCCCCGGGTGGCCCGCGCCATGTCGGCGTCCTTGCCGACGATCGTGAAGCTGCGCCGGGGGCCGTAGGGCACGACGACCGCCTCGGGCGAGCAGGTGCGGTAGGCCGCCTCGACGGCCTCCGCGCCGCCCCAGGCGCAGATCACGTCGGCCTCGCCGAGGATCCGCCTGCCGAGGTCGCTGTCGCGTTCCCAGAACACGGCGCTGACCGAGCGGGTCACCGGGTGGCCGGGGTCGATGTCGGTGAAGGACTGCGCGAGCACCACCGCGGTGGCGGGCTCGCCGGCGGCGTACTTGAGCACCGAGGTGTTCTTGGTCAGCAGGGCGCGGACCAGCGAGACCGTGGTGGAGTACGGCACGTTGCCCGGCAGGATGTGCACGCTGCGGCCGCGCGGGTAGGCCCGGACCTCGGCGTCCTCGCGGGGAATCCAGCGGTCCATGATCTGCCGGTGGCCGAGCTCCACGGCCACCATGTCGTGCAGATGCCCGTGGGCGCGCAGGGTCGCGGAGATCAGGTCGGCCTCGGCGTCGGCCATCTGCTGGGAGTAGCCGTGCATCCGCTTGAGTTCACGGATGTAGAGCCTGCGGCGGGCGTACTCCTCGTTGTTCCACAGGTGTCCGATGCGGTTGAGGTAGGCGATGATCTCCTGGAGCGGGGTGTCGGCGAGGTCGGTCGGCGGGTCCAGCAGCCGGTCGACGAGCGCCGGCGTCAGCCGCGGTACCGCCGCCTTGGCCCCGTTGGGAAACTCCAGGACGCGGGGCTCCGCGCCGGGTTCGACCCGCTCGCCCCACACCATGAACGGGTGGGGCTTCACCTTCGTCCGGGCCTGCCCCTGCGTCGGCGCGGGCTGCGCCACGTGACCGGTCACTGCGGTCGTCCCTCCTTCGTATCGCTGATGGGTGATTCCGACTGCTCCCACGGCTCCGCCCGCTACGGCTGCCAGGTCCCGCGCAGCACACTGAACGCCTCGGCGGCGGCGGTGCCCGCGTGCGCGCCGAACAGCTCGGCCTGGGCGGTGATGGCCTTCAGGGAGCGTGGGTGGGGGAAGTCCCGCAGCTCGGACGCGTAGGCACGCATCGCGTCGAGCTTGCGGTCCAGGCTGTCGGTGATGTCGCTGTAGACGGCCGGCACGAAGGGGTCGCGGCCCGCGTACCCGGCGTCGGTGGCCGACAGGGTGGAGAATCCGAGCAGCCAGCGCACCGGGCTGACATGCGGCCGGCAGGCGATCATGCAGGCCCGGGCGGTCAGTTCGTGGTCGACGTTGAGGTCGCCGCTGTGGTGCGTGTACACGGTGTGCGGGGCGACGCGCTCGACGACCGCGCTCACCTGCTGCGCGAGGGTCAGCAGCGGGTAGGTGTCGAGCTGGTTGTCGGCGAGGTCCAGCCGGTGCACGGCGGCGGTTCCGAGGACCACGGCGGAGTCGGCCGCCTCCTGGGCGGAGGCCGCGGCACTGGCCTCGGGAGCGGGGTCGTCGGCGCGTGACGTCTTGCCGTCGGCGAGGATCAGGACGTGCACCTCGTCGCCGGCCTTTGCGTGCTTCGCCAACGTGCCTCCGGGGCCGATGACTTCGTCGTCGGGATGTGCGACGACGGCGAGCACGGTGCTCATGACGTGGTCCCCCTGACGATGTCGGCGCTCTCCGGTCCGCAGTGCATGAGCAGGTCCAGCACCGACAGATGGGACCGGAACTCCTTCGTGGTCTGCGGGTATTCGGGGTGCGCGTAGTGGAAGTACTCGATCTCGATGCCGTCGAGCAGCGAGGGGTCCAGGTAGTCGACGGCGTTCGGGCCGGCGATGAAGGTGTCCGCGCCGAACCGCTCGCACAGCACCGGGATGATCGTCCGCCGGTCGAACCCGGGCAGGTCCAGCTCCGAGATCCGGTGCACCGGGCAGTCGATCTTCAGCTGGTCGAGGCAGTAGTCGATGAACGGCAGGCAGACCTCGCCCAGCGTGGCGAACTCGGTCGCGTAGTACGCCTCCAGGAACTCCGCGTGCGCACGGAAGTGGGGTGCGCGCCGGTAGGCCATCTGGACGGCCTTCCAGTGCCTGCGCCGCCAGCCGTCGTCGACCAGCCGCACCTCGTCGAGGGGGGCCTCGGCCCGCAGGTCCTCGTGGTCCAGGGGGATGGTCAGCAGCAGCTCGCCGCCCGGGCCGCCGATCTTGTTGCGGTTCAGCATGTTGCGCCGGCCGATACGGCTGCGGTCGTGCAGCACGAACAGGTCCGAGCGGGCGATCTTGGCGAAGTAGCCGAGCCAGGGCAGGTAGGCGGGCTGATGCGCGCTGATGATCACCGGGCCTCCTCCTGTCCTTCGCCGGTCCGGTGGGTCCCGTGCGGCCACCGGACGGTCCGGGCCGCCGCGGCCGAGGCGCCCCAGCCCGTCTTGAACGCGGCCTGGCCCTCCCCCGCCGCCGCGCCGAGGTCGGCGGTACCGGTCCCGCGCCGGGCCAGCTCCGCCACGGCCGTCCAGAACGCCAGGTGACCGGCGTTGGCCGTGCGCCCCCGCTCGGAGGTCAGCTGCATCAGATGGAATGCGGCCCGCCCGCCCACCGCGAACACGGACGCCGCCTGGACCCCGTCCCGGTCGCTCACCACGGTGGTGAGCGTGTCGCCGCCCCGCGTGAGGAACTCGACGTCCGCCGCGGCGAGGGCGGAACCGATGCCGTGCCGGCCGAGCGTCTGCCCGTACAGGCGGGCCAGTTCCGTGCCCTGCCCGGGCTCGGCAGCCGCCGCCACGAGCCCGAGGGCCTCCGCCCGTCGTACGGCGGTACGGCAGCTGCCGCGCGCCGCCCGCCAGAGCGCGTCCACGCCCGGGGTGAGGTCGAGGAGATAGGTGTCGCGGCCCGGCCGGGTCGTCCAGTGCGCCGTCGGCTCCGGGCCCGGGAAGACGCCGGCGGGCGGCAGCAGGGTCGTGAGCTCCGTCGACTCCAGCTCCCGGCAGACCGCTTCGGCGAGGTCGGCGAAGTCGGGCAGCGCGCCGCGCCAGTCCGCCGACACGGCCACCGAGCCGTAGCCGTAGCAGCCGATCTGCGCGCGGGTGCCGGACACGCACAGCGGGAGCAGCAGTTCGCCGGACCGGCCCCACTCCACCACCGTCGGCGTGAACCGCAGGCCGGGTGAGCCCTTCAGGCCGAGGGCGAGCCAGTGCGTGCGGGCGAACGGCAGGGTCTCCCGCGCCCCGGCGAGCCGCGCGTCCCAGCCGGACTCCGGCAGGACCGACACGGCGTACCCCTCGCGGAGGTCAGTCATGGCCGGCCTCCTGCCGCCGGACCGCGCGGTCGGCCGCCAGCAGCGCGGCCACCAGCACAGGGGCCGTGAGCCGCGGCTGCGGCTGCTTGGGCACGGTCAGCACGCGCGGCCACAGCGAGTCGGCGCCCCTCAACGGGCCGGCGGCGTAAGGCGCGTACGGCTTGAGCCGGTGCAGCGGGTAGTAGTTCCAGGTGCTCGGCACCCCGTGTTCGGCCAGTGCCCTGGCGAACAGGAAGCGCCGGCCCGGCCGGTGGAAGAGGAGCTCGATGCCGGGGCCGAGGTCCGGGTCGGAGTCCAGCGGCCGGCACGTCGTCAGTTCCGCGGTGACCGCCGCGCGTACCCGCTGGTGCAGGGAGGCCGCCCGGTCCGCGACGCGGTCCGCGGTCCGCAGCAGCGCGGCGGCCGCCGCGGCCTCCCAGCGTGAGGGCGCTCCGAAGTCCACCGGGCCCGCCTCGGCGGGCAGATGGTCGGCCTTGGTGTGCGACCAGCCGGGTGTACGGGACTCGGCGCGCGCCACCGCCGTGCGCACCGCGCCGGGGGCGTGGGAGACGAGCCGGGAGGTCACCGCTCTGCGCAGGGAGGCGAGTCCACCTCCGGAACGCAGCCCGTTCTCGCCGGTGACCGGTGCCGAGGTGAGCAGCGCGCCCCCTCCTAGCCCGCCCAGCTGCTTGCCCTCGCCGAAGCTGAGCACGACCGGGCAGGTGGTGCCGCGGAAGCGGCGCAGCACCCTCGGCGAGAGGCCCGCCTGCGCCAGGTCGAGCAGGACGACGCCGCCGCGTTCGGCGATACGTGCCGCGTGGGCACGCCATTCGTCGAGGCCGAGCCCGTTGGTGAGGATCACGGCGCGGCCGTCGAGGTCGGCCGAGGTGTACGCCGGGCCCGTGACCGGGTCGGTGTCCACCAGGACCGGCCGCGCGCCCGCCGCGAGGACGGCGTCGGCCACGGCGGGGCAGTTGAACGTGGAGAGCACGACCTCGCGGGCGCCGGTGTGCTGCACGGCGTGGGCGAGCGCGGCGCGCCCGGTCGCGGCGAGGAGACACCGGTCGCGTCCGGCGTGTTCACGCAGCAGGCCGGCCAGGCCCTTCAGGGTGTGTCGCGGCCGGGCCGCCGCGCGCAGCGTCGCGACGAGGCGGCCGGCGGTCATACGGGACGGGTGGAGGTAGCCGGCCGGGCGGTGCGGCACGGGCGCGTACCACAGGTCGGACGTCTCCGACTGGTCGAGTATCACGATGCCGCCGCACCCGCCGGCGCGGTGTTCCCCCGCGGCCAGTCGGTGCGCTCCAGGCGCAGGGGCATGACGCCGCTGCCGCCGCGCACCCATTCGACGGTCTCCCGCAGTCCCGCCTTGAAGTCACGGCGCGGCTCGTAGCCGAGCAGGGTGCGGGCCTTGGTGAGGTCGGGCCTGCGCGACCGGATGTCCGGGCCGGTGTGCGGGACGTACCGGACCTCGGCTCCGGTACCGCTCAACTCGGCGGTGAGACGGCCCAGTTCGCTCATGGTCAGGTCGTTGCTGTCGTCGCCGATGTTGAAGGCCTCGCCGGCGGCGGCCGGCGTGTGCAGGGTGCTGACGAGTCCGAAGGCGAAGTCCTCGGCGTGGCACCAGGCCCGCGACTGGGAGCCGTCGCCGTGCACGGTGACCGGCTCTCCGGCGACCGCCCGCGCGGCGAGCGCGCCGACGGCGTAGGAGCCGGTCCGCAGCGGGCCGTACACGTTGAACGGCCGGACGATCGCGAAGGGGAGGCCGTCCTCGGTGCCGCAGGCGGCCGTCATGGACTCGGCGGTGACCTTGCTGACGGCGTAGGACCAGCGCGGGTCGCCGACGGCGACCGACAGCCACTCGCTCTCCTTGGCGCCCTTGGCGTCGCCGCCGTACACCTCGCTGGTGCTCAGCAGCACGAAGCGGCTGAGGTCCGGCTGGCGCACGGCGTAGTCCAGGGCGACGGCGGTGCCGTCGACGTTGACGCGCAGGGTCTCGCGGGGTGATTGGCGGACCTTGTTCACGCCGAGGAGCGCGGCGGCGTGGACGACATGGTCGACCTCGCCGAACCGGTCGAGCGAGCCGCGTTCGGTGATGTCGGCCGTGCCGGTCTCGACGGCGGGGTCGTCGAGCAGGCCGGACAGGGAGGCCGGTGTGCCGTCGGGCTCGCGGTTGTCGACCAGGACCACGCGGTGGCCCGAGCGGATCAGGCCCGCGGCGACCCAGGTCGACAGGAAGCCGAAGCCGCCCGTGATCAGCGTGCGCGGCGCCGTGTGCTGATTGCTCATGACCTTCCCCTTGCTCGTCGAGTCGATCGGTGCACGGTCTCGGTCACCGCGTCGACGACCCGGTCGCAGTCGGCGTCGGTCATGCCACGCCACAGCGGGAGCGAGACCAGCCCCGCGAAGGCGGTGTCGACGGTGGTGAGCGGTGTCCTGAGCCGGGGCGGGACGTCCGCGAAGGCGGGCAGCCGGTGCAGGGGCGTGTAGTGGACCTGGCAGCGGATGCGGCGGGCGAGGAAGCCGGCCAGCAGGTCCTTCTTGGCCAGGCCGAGGGCGGCCACGTCGAAGACCACGGGGAACAGGTGGTGGGCGGACCCGGGGCGTCTGCGGGGCGGTACGACGCGGACGTGCGGCAGGCCGTCCAGGGCCTCGTGGTACCGGTCGGCCAGCCTGGCCCGTTCACGCCGGGACTCCTCGGCCCGGTGGGCCTGGGCCACGCCGACGGCCGCGTTGAACTCCGACAGGCGCAGGTTCATGCCGGGCTGCTCGATGGTGTAGGGCCAGGGTCCGAGGTCGTCGTCGTGGGCGTCGACGGGCCGCATGTCGTGGTTGCGCAGCCGCCGCAGCTCGTCCAGCAGCACGGGGTCGGCGGTGCTGACGGCGCCCCCCTCGCCGGCCGCGACGGGCTTGGTCGGGTGAAAGCTGAAGCAGGCGGCGCGGGAGCCCGGCCAGGACCCGATGGGCAGGGTGCCGTCGTAGGTGCCGCCGACGGCGTGGCAGGCGTCCTCGACGAGGTCGGCGCCGTAGCGGTCGCACAGCGAGGACAGCGCGGGCATGTCGGCGCTGTGCCCGGCGTAGTGCACGGGAAGGACGACGATCCGGGCGTAGTCGCGGTGCACGCGGTCGAGGAGTTCACCGAGCCGGACCGGGCAGAGGGTGAGGTCGTCCTCGGTCACGTCGGCCACGGCGACGTCCCAGCCGAGCAGCCGGGCCGAGGCCGCGGCGGCGGCGAAGTTCAGGGCCGGGGTGATCAGCAGCCTGGGCCCGGTCGCCTGGCGTCCGAGGACGTGCAGCACGGCGTGCAGGGCGGCGGTGCCGCTCGACAGGGTCACGGTGGGGGCGCCGGTGATCCGGGCCAGGGCCTCCTCGAACCGGGCGACCTGGCCGCCGTTGGTCCAGAAGCCGGACTCCAGGGCCGTCATGAGGGCGGAGGCCTCGTCGGCGTCCCAGTAGGGGCGCGCGTAGGGGAGGTCGGCGTCGGTCACCGGTCGCTCCCCGAACAGTCGACGAGCGCGGCGAGTCGGGGGTCGGCCGCCAGCCAGTCACGGGTCTTCCAGCAGTTCTTGCGGCCCTCGTAGTCGTCCTCCTGCACCTCGAGGACGACCCCGGGTGTCCGGCCCTCGGCACCCGCCGCGCGGACGGCGGCCTCGACCGCCGCGGCGAGCATCCCGGCGAGCAGGTCCTGGCCGATCGAGCCGTCCTGCGGCGGTACACCCTCGGCGCACTGCTCCGGCCAGCCGGGCATGGCGTGACCGGCGAACGAGGCGAAGTGGACGTGCTTGACGGGCAGTCGGGGCAGGTCGTACGGCCCCACGGGCACGGGCCGTCGCTCCAGGCGGGCGATCGCGCCCAGCGTGGAGTACGTCACGGCCCAGTGGCACACGTCCCAGGTGACGCCGATCCGCTCCGAGCCCAGCTCGGCGAGCGGGCCGAAGTCCTCCGGTGTGACGAAGACGGAGTCGAAGTCGATGCCCTGCGCGCCGATGACCGGCAGGTTCTCGACGCCGATCCAGACCGGGACGCCGGCCAGGTCCTCGTCGAGCCGGGCGAGCCTCTCGACGACCTTCGCACGGGCGCCCGCGAGGTCGAACCCCGGCCAGTCGGCCAGTCCCACGAACTGGTTGGCGTGCAGGACGACACCCTGCGCGCCGGTGCCGGCGGCCAGCTCGCAGAACCGGCGCAACCGGTCGTAGACCACCCGGTCGGCGACCCAGTCGGCGTTCTCCGTCGGGAAGTGCAGGGTCAGTTCGCGGGCGACCTGGCGGGCGTGGCGGAGGTTGCCGTCGAGCACACGCCACTGGTCCTCGTGCTCGAGGTCGCCGCCGTCGAAGACGTACGCCTCCAGGCCGCCGAGTTCGCGGGCCCAGCGCCGGTCGATCTGGCTGCGGCGCGTGCCGTCGAAGGTCAGGCGCAGGCCGGCGTTCACAGCTGCTCCACCTCCGGTGCGCCGATCACGCCGCGGCAGTCGAAGACGAGGCGGGAGGAGGCGAGGACGGTCTCGTAGTCGATCTCGTCGTGGTCGGTGACCAGCAGGACGGCGTCGGCGTCCCGGCACTCCTCCGCGGTCAGCTCGACCGCGGTGAAGGTGTCGGCAGCCATGTCGATGCCGAGCCAGGGGTCGGTGACCTTCACCGTGGTACCCATGCTGACGAGTTCGGCGCCGATCGCGAAGGCGGGCGAGTTGCGCGAGTCGGCGACCCCGGCCTTGAACGCGACGCCGAGGATGAGCACGGTCGCGCCCTGGAGGGTCTTGCCCTGCTGTTCGAGCGACAGGGCGAGCCGGCGCATCACATGGCGCGGCATCGACTCGTTGATCTCGGCGGCGGCGGCGAGCAGTTCGCTCTTGTGTCCTGCGGAGTTCAGCGCGTGGCTGAGGTAGTGCACGTTGTTGGGCAGGCAGTGTCCGCCGACGCCGGGCCCGTGGTGGAACGGCATGAAGCCGTACGGCTTGGTGGACGCCGCGGAGACGACCTCGCGCAGGCTGATGTCCATCTCCGAGGTGGCCTTGCTGAGTTCGTTGACGAAGGCGATGTTGAGGTAGCGGAAGGTGTTCTCCAGGAGCTTGGTGAACTCCGCGACCTCGCAGCTGGTGACCGGCACGACCTCCTTGAAGACCGAGCCGTAGAAGTCCCGGACCAGTTCGAGCGCCTTGTCGTCCAGGCCGGAGACCAGCTTCGGTATGTCGCACAGCTCGATGTCGCGGCCCGGGTCGACCCGGTCGGGGCTGTAGGCGAAGAACACCTCCGTGCCCGACTTCAGGCCCGACAGCTTCTCGAACAGCGGCGCGATGTGGTCGCGGGTCGCCCTCGGGTAGACCGTGGACTCGATCACGATCAGGACGCCGGGCCGGGCGACCTCGGCGATCTGCGCCAACGCCCGGTCCACATGGACGAGATCGGGCAGCTTGTCCTCGGTCAGCGGCGTGGGCACGGAGATCACGTAGACGTCGACCTCCGGCACCTCGGCCAGGTCCGGCACCGGCAGGTAGCGCCCGTTCCCGGTCTCCGTGCGCAGTTCGTCGTCGGTGACGTCGCCGATGTACGACCGGCAGGCCCGCAGGGACTTGAACCGGTCCGGGTTCGTCTCGACCCCGTACAGGGTGTGGCCCGAGGACGCCATGGCGATGGAGAGCGGCAGACCCACAAAGCCCTGACCGATGGCCGCAACTCGCATGTTCCCCCCTTTCATCGTGGTTTCCGTCCGCCTCGGGGCATGCCGAGGGCACCGTCCGGCATGGACTGGGCGTTGTCGGTGTTCGGCCGTGCTCAGTCGTGCGCCGCTTCCCCTTCGAAGATCGGCAGTTCGGTGGTGGCGACCCGCAGGGAACGCCGGTTGAACCATTCGGCCGCGGCCACGGAGCCCAGCGCCGCCACCGCGGTCACGCCGGCCGCCGTCCTGGCGAGGCGGGAGCGTGAGCGCCGTGCCGTGAGCGCGGCGACGGCACCGCCGGTGATGCCGAACCGGGTCAGTACACCCGTCAGCGCGAGGGAGCCGACCGCCTCCTCGACATGGCCGCGCAGGCCGAGCCGGGAGTCGTCGCGGTAGCTCTTGGGCTTGACGTAGTTCACCGTGCGCATGCCGAGCCCGAGGGCGGCCATGATCGCGCCTACGTTGCCCTTGGTGAAGGTGAGCCGGCCGAGCCTGCGGGCGACGTCCTGGCGCATGACGAAGAAGGAGCTGGCGCCGTGCGGGATGGGGTGCTTGCCGAAGGTCGTCTCCAGGAAGTAGAAGACGGCCTGTCCGACCAGCAGCCGTGCCGGGTCGTCGCGCTTGCGGGTCGAGGTCACCCCGAACACCGCGGCGACCTCGGGCCCGGCCTGGTCCAGCGCGGCCACGAGCTGCGGCACGATCTCCGGCGGGGTCTGCATGTCGGCGTCCAGGACGCACACCACGTCACCGCGCGCCGCGATCATCCCGGCCTTGCTGGAGGCGGGCTGTCCGCAGTTGGGGCGCAGCTGCACCCAGCGGAACTCCGGTGTGGTGGACCGCAGTTCGGCGAGGACGCGCGCGGTGGAGTCCGAGCTGCCGTCGTCGACCGCGAGCACCTCGAAGGAGCGGCCCCAGTTCTTGCCGACGGTCACGGCCCGCTCCACGGCCTCCCGGGCGATGTCCTCCTCGTTGTACATGGGGATGACGAAGCTCAGGTCCACTCGGTCGGCCGGCTCGCCTCGGTACGCGTTGAGTTCGTGGCTCATGGTGTCCCTACAGTCGTGAGTCGGACGGTCGTCAGCGGGCCCGCTTGAAACTGATCATCATCTGGGCGGTGGGGGCGAACCGGGCCCGCAGGAAGTCGACGACGGCGAAGAACGCGGTCAGCGGCTCGTACACGACGTTCATGTAGGCGGGCTTCTGCGGGGTGACCTTGATCCAGCCGCGGTCGCTCAGCCACGCCATCACGCTGATCGCCCACTGGGGTGCGCCCTGGGTGTAGTAGCTGTCCGACTTCCGCAGGCCCACCTCGGCGCCCAGGCGGTCGAGTCCGGGCTCGGTGAAGAGCACGAAGTGCCGGGGGCAGTGCAGTCCGCCCCAGTTGCGGTGGCGGAACAGCCGTGCGTCGACGGTGTCGGTGTTCGGTGTCTTCATCAGCAGGACACCGTGCTCCGACAGCAGGCCGTTCATCGCCTCCATGACCCTGCGCGGGTCGGGCACGTGCTCGATGATGCTCATCATCAGGATCAGGTCGAACGGCTCGTCCGACTTGAACTCCTCGATGGGCATGCAGTGATAGACGTGCCCGGCGGCCTCGGCGATCGGCGCGGCGGCCTCCTGGAGGTCGACCTCGTGGGTCTCGGTGACCCGCTGGTCCACGCCGCGCACGGTGGTCAGCAGCCAGCCTGAGCCGCCCCCCACGTCGAGAACCCGGAGCTTTCTTCCCGGAATTCCTTTGAGCACCTTCCTGAGCATGCGGCCGTCGAGCCGCTCCTTGATGCGCTCGGTGAAGGTGGTGGATTCCGCGATACCGCCATAGGAGTAATAGTTCGGCGGATAGATCTCGTCGAGACGGTCGGCCGGCGGGGAATCCAGATATACGGCTGTGCAGGACGGGCAGCGGGCGTAACTGTATTTCTTGTCGCTGGTGAAGTATTCCTTGTCGTACGCCTTGCCGAACAATTCGACCGAGGTCTCCCCGCAAATGGGGCAGGCCATCAACTTCTCAGCCACGACGAGCCTCCAGTATCAGCGCTCTGACAGCCGTTCCGTATCCGATACGACTGGCCTCCATCTCCGCCGCGAGGGGTGTGCGGGCGAAGAACTCCTCCATCTCCGCGAATCGGGTGTACGAGATCGCGGGGTCCCAGTGGTGCAGCAGATGCTGGTTGAATCCCGCGGCTCCGAAAGTGCGCGCCAGCGGCCCGGTGCCGAAAAGGCGGTTCACCGGCCCGTGCAGTTCCACCGAGAAGTCGGTGTCGCAGGGGGCGTCGAGATGGCGGTGCTCGACGATCGTCCGCACGGTCGCCAGCAGCGGGAACACCGTCGCCACCGCGATGATCCAGGTGAGGGCGGCGAGCTCCGCCCCGCCGAGGAACAGACCGGCCACGAGGCCCGCGTGGACGGCGAACGAGCGCAGGGACGCCAGTACGCCGCTGGAGGTCCGGGTGGACCTCGCTCGGCCCTCGTCGCGCTTCTCGCTCTGCTCGCGCTTGCGCAGCAGGACCTCGAGCACATGGACGCCGGTCACGGCCTTCAGCATGTTGAGCACGGAAAGACACAGGTGATAGGTGGTCTCCGTGTCCTCGTGGTCGCCGAGGTGGGCGTGGTGCGCCATGTGCGTGAAGCGGTAGTTGACGGTCGTGGAGCCGTAGAGGAGCCAGACGAACCAGTCGCCGAGGCGGTCGTTCGTCCTGCGCTTCGGCGCGAGGTTGGTGTGGGCCGCCTCGTGGCCGAAGAGGAACAAGGAGTGCAGCCAGTAGCCGGTCCAGCAGGCCGCGGCCGCGACCAGCGCCGCCGTCGTCCAGGCCGGCCCGCGCGGGGTGGCGGCGACGGCCAGGACGCCGAGGGCGAGGAACGCGTAGCAGAGCCCGATGTCCCGCCACACGACGCCGTAGCGCGGCTTCAGCTCCTTACGGAAGTCCACCCAGCGCACCCCGTCGTAGGTGACGATCGACGGCAAGTGCGGCGAGCCCGGATTACCCTTCCCCCGCGCTCCGCCCTTGACTGATTCCATAACCACCCGCCCCCGCGTTGTGTCGTAGGACCGTCCACCGGTTCACCGGAGGATCCGCTCACACCGATTCGTCGATATTTGACACAGGTGTGCCTTTCAAGGCGTACGAATTCGCTTTCTCACACACGGGGGCAACCGGTCACCTCGGGCGATCGCTACGGATCGCGGCTCGATCCGTGGCGCACCGGGCGATGGCGGTGAGTATTTCCATCCCGTCGGCGGCGAATCCGGCCGGTCAGGTCCGGTTTCGCGGCGATGACGCAATGCTGAACGATTTCCCGGAGCTTCCCCGTCGATGCTCCGCGCCTCGGGACGGCCCCAGTAGAGCACACTCCAAGAGCGAGAGAAAAGATTTGCCGGGCGCTTTCCTGTTCACTGTCCAACTTGATCTTGGGCCAGACCGGGCCACCTATTGGGCCGAACCCGGCGACTTACCGGCAGAAAGGCATTCCCAGCTTTCCGGGACTCGCGGCTCCGTTTTCCGTCCTGACTGGGAGAACGGCTACGGTGACTACCCGTAGCCGTCCGACGAGCAAGTGCACCCGGCGAAGGAGAGCCATGATCCGACCAGCCACAGCCAGGGAGCTGCCGCTCCTGCAGGACATCGAGCGGGCCGCCGGCAAGTGCTTCGCCGACATCGGCATGGTCGCGGTCGCCGAGGACGAACCGCCGTCGCTCAAGGTACTGGGTGAGTACCAGCAGGGGGGCCGTGCGTGGGTCTGGGCGGACGGTGACGACCTGCCGGTGGCCTACCTGATCGCGGACCTGGTCGACGGCAACGGCCATGTCGAGCAGGTGTCGGTCCACCCCGACCACGCCGGCCGGCGCATCGGGCGTGACCTCATCGGCCACGCGGCCGACTGGGCCAGGGCCCAGGGCGCCCCGGCACTGACCCTGACCACGTTCACCGAGGTCGTGTGGAACGGGCCGTACTACGAGAAGCTCGGCTTCCGGCTTCTCCCCGAGGCGGAACTGACGCCCGGACTGCGGGAGATCAGGGCCGCGGAGGCCGCGCACGGGCTGGACCGGTGGCCGAGGGCCTGTATGCGCAAGGAGCTGTGAACAACTGCCCCGGCCCGTCGGCGGCCGGGGCGTCAGGGGCGCGTCAGCACCCGTCAGAAACGGTCGGCGTCCACCCGGCCGGAAGGACGTGACGGGCGCCCCGTGCTCCGGGGCGGTGCGGCACCGCCCCGGGTCGCGGGGCGCGTCGGCGGGGGTGGCGGCGAGGTGGCGGCGGGACGAGACGTCAGCGGCGTGGCGGCGAGGTGCCGTCGGGGTGGCATGTCAGCGGCGTGTCAGGGAGGCGCCCACGCGATGGCATGTCAGCGGCGTGTCAGCGAGGTGGCAGCGGGACGGCAGCGGAAGACATGCCGATCGGTGAGCGCGCGGCGCTGCAATGGATCCGTACCCCTCGCGGCGAGGACCGTCGGCCACGGCGTTCCGCCCCGACCCACCAGGAGGCAGCATGAACAAGGACCTGAGCACCCTCGCGGACGAGATCCTGGAGCTGGAGGCCGAGACCTTCGAGATCTCCGACTACTCCGACGCCAGTGAGGTCGTGCTGGCCGGCTGCACGAGCACCAGCTCCACCTCCACGTCCAGCAGCACCTGCAGCACCACGTCCTGCTCCGCCTGATCCCAGGCGCGGTGCGACAACGCCCGGCCTGCGACCTCTTCCGTCAGGAGGCGGACGCGGACCGGGCGTTCGCACGTCCGAAAACCATCGCTACCAGTAACAACACCGTTGGCACGGCGAGTTGACGATCCGTCGGAAACCGATCCTTCGGTCGGGAAGCGCTCGACCACCCCTTGACCTGGCATATACGCAAGTGGACACCCGTCGTTGCCGCATCAAGAATCCCGGGTGAAGACGGCTACACAGGTTCTCCGCCCCGACCGATCCACGGCGGAGTCCGGGGCCGTGCGCCGGCCGCCGCTCCGGCCGAGCCGGGCGCTGGTGGCGGAAAACCGCCTGACGGTCGGGCCGCTGGCCCCATCCGGCAGGTGTTCGACGGTCAACGGGGGCACTCTGTGCGATTTCAGTTGCTCGGCCCGCTCAGCATCACCGACGGACACGACGTCGTCGTCCTTCCTCCGGCCAAGCCCACCTCACTGCTCGCGGCCCTGCTGGTCCGGCCCGGTGAGGTGGTCCCGACGGACCGGCTCCGGCTGGCCGTCTGGGGAGAGAGCCAGCCGGCGACGGCCAAGGCCGCCCTGCAGAGCTGCGTCCTGCGGTTACGCCGGCTGTTCGCGAAGTACGACATCGTGGAGCACTCGGTGGTGGCGGTCGCCGGGGGCTACCGGCTGCCCGCCGACGGCGACACCCTGGACCTGCTGCACTTCCGCCGGCTCCTGCGGGACGCGGTCGGCGCCGGCGAGTCCGAACTGCCCCTGCTGCGCTCGGCACTCGACCTGTGGCGGGGACCGCTGCTCGCCAACGTCCCCTCCGAGCTGCTGCATCGCGACGAGGTGCCGCGGCTGGTCGAGGAGCGGCTGCGGGTGGTCGAGCGCGTCTGCGAGATCCAGCTGGCGCGGGGGCGATGTCGTGAGGTCCTGGTGGACCTCTGGGAGGCCACCCGGACCCATCCCCAGCACGAGGGGCTCGCCGCCCAGTTGATGCGCGCGCTGTACCAGGTGGGACGGCAGAACGAGGCGCTGGCCGAGTACCGGCGGATCAGGGCGCATCTGCGTGACGAGCTCGGCGTCGACCCGGGCGCGGAACTCCAGGGCCTCGAACTGGCCATACTCCGTGGCGACGAACCGCGCGGCGCGGTCCCGGACACCGTGTCGCTCGCCCCCGCACCGCACCCGGTGCTCCCCGTGCTTCCGGCGCTTCCCGCGGGTGACACCCCTGCCGGGTCCCCGGCCCCCACGCACGGGCATCCCGCCCCGGCCGGCTCCGTCCCTGCCGGCTCCGTCCCTGCCGGTTCCCTCCCCGCCGCCCCCTCCCCCGGCCCGGTCCGCCCGGCGGTCCCCCGGCTGCCCCGGGTGCCCGGCTTCACCGGGCGCGCCCGCGAGACCGCGGAGCTGGTGAGCCGCCTCGAGGACCGCGCCTTCGGCGACGGGCGCGCGGACACCGCACCGGTGGTCGCGGTGGTCTCCGGCGGGCCCGGCATGGGCAAGACCGCGCTGGCCCTGCATGCCGCGCAGCTGGTGGCGGACCGCTATCCGGCGGGCGGGGTGCTGTTGTCGCCGACGGGGCCCGGAGGTGTGCCGCGCCCCGCCGAGGAGACCGCCGAGGCGCTGCGCTCCGCGCTCCCCTCCGGCGCCGCCTCCGGCGCGTGCCTCGTGATCCTCGACGACGTCGTGCACCCGGACCAGGTGCGCGACCTGCTCGACCTGACCGGCTGCGAGGCCGTCGTCGTCACCAGCCGGATGGGTCTGGCCGCCCTGGTCGCCACCCATGGACCGGCGGTACTCCAACTGGGCGCCCTGTCCCCGCCGGAGTCCCACGCGTTGCTCACCGCCGTCCTCGGCGAGGAACGGGTGGCGGCCGAGGCCCAGGACGCGCGGCTGCTGGCCGACCTCTGCGGGCATGTCCCGCTCGCCCTGCGGATCGTCGCGGCGCGGCTGCTGACCCGGCCGAAGCAGCGCCTGGCGGACCACGTCGCCTGGCTGCGGCGGGACCTGCCCGCCCGGCTGGCGCTGCCCGACGACCCCCGCATGTCGGTGCCGCTGGCCCTGGACGAGGCACTGGCCAGGCTGCCCGCCCCGCGCGCCGACACCTATCTGCGGCTGGCCCGGCCGGCCGGGCCGTTCACCGCCACCGAGGCGGGGGCCGTGCTCGCGGTCCCCGAGAGCCACGCCGAGGAGGTGCTGGAGCGGCTCCTCGACGCCGGGCTCCTGGAGGAGGAGCAGCCGGGGACGTTCCGGATGAACTCCCTGTTCCGGGCGCACGCGCTGCGCCGGGCCGCCCGGACCGACGGCCTGCCGCAGACCGTCGTCCCCGCGGCCAGGCGTGCCCTGCCGTCCGGGGCCGCCTGACAGCCCGCCCGGCCCACCGCGCCGGCACCGCCTGACAGCCCCACCGGGCCGGCCCACCGCCGCCGGCACCGCCCTTCCCCAGCACAGACCACAGCGGCCGACAGGCCCGACCCGGAGGTGCGACCCCGCATGCCCACGACGCCGTACGAGGAGACCGCGGACACCCGGCCCAGGGTGCGCCGTGACGTGCTGTTCACCGAGACACCGGGCGGTGTGGTCTTCCACAACGCCGACGGGGGGTTCCAGCTCAGCTCCCCCTCCGCCTACCGGTTCGCCACGCTCGTCGTCCCGCACCTGGACGGGAGCCGGACCGTGGCGGAGCTCTGCGCGGGCTTCAAGGACCCGCAGAAGGCGATGGTGGGCGGCCTGGTGAAGGCGCTCTACGCCCGGGGCTTCGCCCGGCCCGTGCCGGACCCCGCGGAGCGGGAGCCCGGTACCTCGGTGACGCCCGCGGTCGCCGAGCGGTTCGGCCCTCAGATCGCCTACCTGGACCACTACGCCGACGACGCCGAGCGCCGGTTCACCGCGTTCCGCGGCACCCGGGTCGCGGTGCTCGGCGACGGCCCCGTGGCCCGCTGGTGCGCGCTGTCGCTGATCCGCAACGGCAGCGCGATGGTGGCCGTGGAGGCCGCACTCGCCGGGAACCCGGCCACCGCCGGGGAGTTCGGCGCTCTGCGGGAGGAGGCGGCACGCCTCACCGCCGGGGGCAGCCCGGCCGAGGTGGTGGTGCGCACAGCCCCCGGGCCTGGCGGCTGGAGCGGGTTCGAGGGGTACGACGTGGTGGTCGCCGCGTGTGGCCGCGACGCGTTCCGCACGGCGCTCGCCCTGCTCGCCGAGGGCGTCCCCGAGGGCCGGCTGCTGCTGCCCGCCTGGACCTTCGGCGACCGGGCCGTGGTCGGGCCGGTGAGCACCCCGGACTCCGACGGCTGCCTGGCCTGTGCCGCGCTGCGGCTCGGCGCGGCCGGGGACCCGGCGGTCGCGGCGGGGCTGTGGAGCGCTCTGGCGCTCGGCTCCGACACCGGGCGGGGGCCGCGCGGCCCGCTCGCCGCGATGCTCGGCAACCTGCTCGGCTACGAGGTGTTCCGGCTGGTCACCGAGGCTCTGCCCGCCGAGACGCGCGGACAGGTGCTGATCCAGGACATGGCCTCCTTCGACGTCCTCGCGGAACGTCTGCTGCCCCATCCGCGCTGTCCGCACTGCCGGTCCGCGCCCGCCGCCGAACCCGTCGACCTGACCGCGGCGCCCGGGCGTCCCGCCTTCCGGCCGGTCGTGGCCGCCGCCCCGGACGACGGCGCCGCCGAGGGCCCGCTGGCCGATCTCGACCGCCGCTCCCTCGCGGTGCGGCCGTCCGTCGGCGTCTTCACCCGGTTCGCGGACGAGCCCGTGACGCAGACCCCGCTGAAGGTGGGCGCGGTGGAGGTCGGGCTGGGCGCGGCAGGTACCCGTACGGTGGTCGCGTTCGACGTCCAGCACACCGCGGGCGCCAGACTGCGCGCCCTCGACGCCGCCGCCGTGGTCTACGCCGAGCATGTCGTGCCCGCCGCCGTCGCTCCCGACGCCACCACCGGGCCGGACGGCCAGACGGACCCGGCGACGACGGCCCGGGTCGACCCGGACGCGCTGACCACCGCCGCCGGGGCCGGGGCCGATCCCGTCGCCTCCTGGACCGCGGCCACCTCGCTGCTGACCAAGGAGCCGGCGCTGGTGCCGGCCGGTGCCGTACGGCCGTTCGGACCGGACAACCAGGACCGCCGGTTCGAGCCGTCGAGGGCGGGCACAGGGGCGGGCGGCGGTCTGCCGGAGGCCGCCGCGGCCGGACTGCTGTCCGCGCTGTCCCACGACGCGCTGCGGCGGTCCGTGCGCGCGCGGGGACGGACCTCGCCGGTCTCCCCGGAGGCGCTCGCCGACGACCCCGAGGCGACGTTCCTGCTGCGCTCCGCCGGCCATCTGGGGCAGGCTGTCGAGCTTCTCGACCTCGGGGAGACGGACCGCACCGGGGTGTCCGTGGTGCTGGCCAGGACCCGGTCGGCCGGCCCCGGGGAGCCGGTGCGCTGGGCCACCGGCGCCGCGCTGGACCGGGCGGCCGCGGCCGTCGACGCGCTGCGCGACCTGCTCGGCGCGGTCCAGCTCGCCGCCGAGGGCGTGCTCGGCGCCACCGACACCGGGGACCCGCTGCTGGCCGGTCTCGACGCCGCCCTGATCCCGGTCACGACCGACGGCGACGGCACCGAGGCGGAGTCGGGGCGCGCCCCGGTGGCCTGGGCGGACGTCCTGGGGCGGCTGGCGGCCGCGGGGCGCGACGCGTTCGTCGTGCCGACGCACGCGGGCGACCTGCCCGCCGCCGGCATCCACACCGTCCGGGTCCTGCTCACCAAGGCGGCCGACGATGACCGCTGACCTCGCCGCCACCGCGGGCGGCGCCGCGGGGACCAGGGGCGACGCGTGCCGCGAGTTCGCCGGTGAACTGCGGTCCGCGCTGGCCGGGTTGATCCCCACGCCGGGCCGCCCGCCCGAGGTCGAGGTCTTCGCCCTCGGTGTGACGGACGCGTACGCCGCCCCCGCCGGCCCGGCCGGGCGCTCCGCCCTCCCGGTGCATCTGTACGGCCGCCAGGTGATGGTCGGCCCGTGGCCGACCGGGGGAGGGACCGGCTGCGCGGACTGTCTGCGGCGCCGCTGGCAGGGTGTGCGCTCGGTCGGTCTGCGCGAGGGGCTCGAACTGCGCGGCGGCACCCGGGAGACGGGGCCCTGGCCCTACGGCGTGCCGTTCGCCGCGCAGGCCGTCGCCGCGCTGATCGCCCGCCTCGCGACCGGTCAGGGAGAAGCCCTGGGTGGCCTGGCCGGCGTTGCCGAGAACCGGCTGAAAGCCCGCCTCGCGGCCGGCCCGGGAGACGCCCGGGGCGGCCTGCGCGGCGCTCATGGGAACCTCCCCGCCGCCCCGGAGCGAGCCGAGGGCCGTCCTTCTGCGGCTCCCGGCGGCTCCGGACGCCGTACGGCCGCTCCCGGCGAACCCGAGCGTGCGTCCGGCGGCCCCGGAGGCCGTCCCACGGCCGCCTCCGGCGAACCCGAGCGACCGTTCCCGGACGTGTGGCTGGTCGACCTCGAAAGCATGACGATCCGTCATCATCCTTTGGTGCCCGAGCCGGACTGCCCCGGCTGCGGCACCCGGCGACCGGTCACCGCCGGGTCGGCCGCCCTGACGCTGCGGCCCGCGCCCAAGTACCGGCCGGGCGTCAGCAGGGTCCGGCCGGTGGACGCGTACGGCCTGGAGGTGGACGCGTTCGCCAACCCGCACTGGGGCGCCGTCGGGCCGTCGGTGGTGTGCGACGTCACCTCGCCGACCACCTCGGCCACCGTGGGCTGCTTCTCCAGCCGCTCCGGCGACTATCTGCGGGAGACGTTCTGGGGCGGCCACGCCGACACCTACCACGCCAGCACCCGGATCGGCGTACTGGAAGGGCTGGAGCGCTTCGCGGGGATGCGGGCGCGCGGCCGGGACGTCACGCTCACCGCGTCCCTGGACGACCTCGGGCCGGACGCCGTCGACCCGCGCGAGACCGGCCTCTACACGGACGAGTTCCACCGGGCCAACCCCTGGGTGCCGCCGTTCGCCCCGGACCGGCCCCTCCCGTGGGTGTGGGGCTGGTCGCTGCGCGACGCCCGTCCCCGGCCCGTCCCGGAGATCCTGGCGTTCTACCACAAGCCCGGCATCGAGCACCGGTTCGTCCAGGAGAGCTCCAACGGCTGTGCCTCCGGGGGCAGTCTGGAGGAGGCCGTGCTCGGCGGGCTGATGGAGGTCCTGGAACGGGACGCCTTCCTGCTCGCCTGGCACGGGATGCAGCCGCTGCCCGAGATCGACCCGGCGACCAGCGCCGATCCGCGCACCAGGATCATGGTGGACCGGATGGCCATGTACGGGTACCGGGCACGGTTCTTCGACACCCGGATCACCTTCCCGGTCCCCGTGGTGACCGGCGTGGCCGAACGGTTCGACGGCGGCGTCGCCCGGATGTGCTTCGGGGCGGGAGCCTCCCTCGACCCGGAGGCCGCGCTCGCCGCCGCGCTGTGCGAGATCGCCACCGACTCGGTGCAGCTCCTCCAGCGGTTCCGGCGGGACGAGGACAACTACCGTGCCATGGCAGGTGACTTCACGAGGATCACCAGCCTGCACGACCATCCGCTGGTCTACGCGGTGCCGGAGATGGGCCGCCACGCCGACTTCCTGCTCCGCGGGACCGGCACCGCCGAGCCGCTGAGCGTGGCGGACCTGCGCTGGGCCCGCGCCGACGGCTCCGGGCCGGACGTCCGGGACGATCTGCTCGCCGCCGTGGACGCCGTCACGGCCGCCGGGTTCGACGTGGTCGTCGTCGACCAGACCACGCCCGAGCAGCAGGCGCTCGGCCTGCACACCGTGAAGGTGCTGGTGCCGGGCCTGCTCCCGCTGGACTTCGGCTGGACCCGGCAGCGCGCACGGCACATGCCCCGGACGCGCACCGCGCTGCGTGAGGCGGGGCTGCGCCCGGACGACCTGACCGAGGCCGGTCTCAACCCCGGCCCGCACCCGTTCCCATGACCGGCCGCCGGTCCGGAGCCCTAGTGCCCGAGAAACGTGTGACACCCAGGAAAGGGGGATCCCATGGGGTACGCCCATGAGTACGCGCACGCCATCCTGCATCGCGGCCGTGTCCCGATGGAGCCCACCGACCATTCGGTGAACTGGGCCGACGGCCCGCGCAAGGGCAAGTACTACCCGGACGCCGAGGCGTTCGCGCTGCCCGGCACGGAGGATCTCGCCGACGTCCCGGTCGGCCCGGGACTGCTGTCCGGCGGCGACGTCCCCGCCGGTGCCGGTAGCCCGCCCGGCTTCACCCTGCCCCTGCTGTCGGCGATGCTGAGGGACTCCTACGGGCTGACCGGCCGCCGCCTGGGGGTCCAGGCCAACACCGACCTGCCCGGACTGCCGTACTACACGCACGCGAACTGGTCGCGCGGCACCGCGGGCGGCGGCGGGCTCTACCCGGTGAGCGTCCACTGGGCGTCCGGCGCCTCGGGCCCGCTCACCCCGGGACTGCACTACTACGACGTCCACCGCCACGCCGTGCAACGGCTGCTGGCCGGTGATGTCACCGACCGGGTGCGCGAGGCACTGGGCCCGGACGCGCCCGCCGAGGCCCTCGCCGCCGACCAGTACCTGATCCTGGGCGTCAAGTACTGGCAGAACTCCTTCAAGTACAACAGCTTCTCGTTCCACGTCGTCTCCACCGACCTCGGCACCCTCGTGCAGACGTGGCAGATCTGGGCGGCCGCCCGGGGGCTGGCGATCTCCCCGGTGCTGTGGTTCGACGAGCCCCGGCTGAACGGACTGCTCGGCGTGCCCGGCGAGGAGGAGGCCGTGTTCGCCGTCGTGCCGCTGCACTGGGACGGGCCCGCGGCCCGCCCGGGGCTCGTCCGGCGTACGGACCCCGGCCACCGGCCCGCCGTACGGCACCGGGACGTCGAACGCTCCCGCACCCTGCTGGACTTCACCGCGCTGAGCGCCATGCACGCCGCGACCCTGGAGGGAGCGACGTCCCGGCCCGCCCCCGGCGCGCTGGCCGGCGCGGCGGCCCTCCCCGAGGCCGGCCCCGGGCGTCCCGCGAAGGCGCTGCCCGCACCGGCCTTCCCGGACACGGGCGTTCGCCGCGCGCTGCGGGAACGTCGGTCCAGCTTCGGCCGGTTCGACGCCCGCCGCCGGGTCGAACCCGGTGAGCTGTCGGCCGTCCTGGCGGCCTGCGCCGCGACCCGGCTGGCCGGGGACACCGATCCGGCCGGCGAGGTCCGGCTCGCCAAGCTGTACGCCTTCGTCAACCACGTGAAGGGCGTCGAACAGGGGGCGTACGCCTACGACCCCGGCCGCGGGGAGCTGCGGCTCGTCGCACCCGGCCCGCAGGGCGCGTTCCTCCAGGCGAACTACTTCCTCGCCAACTACAACCTGGAGCAGTCCGGAGCGGTCCTGGTGCCCACCGTGCGGACCACGGCGGTGCTGGACGCCCTCGGCGACCGCGGCTACCGGCTCGCGGTCGGCACGGCCGGGGCGGTCGCGCAGACCTTCTACACGGCCGCCTCCGCCCTGGGCCTGGGCGCCGGAGTGGCCCTGGGCTTCGACAACGTCTCGTTCGTGGAGCGCCTCGGGCTCACGGACGGCGACGAGGCCCCGCTGCTCGTCATGGCGCTCGGTCACGAGCGCCCCGAGCCCGCCGACTTCCGCCACGAGATCGCCTGACGGCCGCAGAGGATTCCCCATGAGACCCCAAGAGTCCGGCACGACCCGCTGGGAGCCCGGCAGGCGCTTCATGCTCCGCGCGGCGGGCCTGCCGATCGAGACCGTGCACGCCCTGCGCTGCCCCGGCACCCGCCGCTGGGCCGACGCGGTACTGGCCGAGGAGGAGCGGCTGGGCGCGGAGGCGGCGGCGCTCAGCGATCTGCTGCACACCCTGGTCAAGGCCACCACCGGCCCCGAGGAGGAGCCGGGCGACGCGGCCGTCCGCCGCGCCCTGATCAATCTGCGGCGGCAGATCTTCAACGGCAGGGCGCCCGCCGACTCGCCGGCCGCGGTCCGGCTGGTGACCGGGCTGGACCCGGAGACGGGCCGGCGCACCGCCGACTGGCTGCGCGACCACGCGGCACTGGAGGAGCTGCGCGCCTCGGGTGCGGCCCTGCTCGACGACGAACTCCGCGACAGCCGGGCCGCGTTGCGTGCCGCTCTGGGCGAGGACCGGCTGCGGCTCGGGCTGCTGCTCGCCTCGCCCGCCCTGGACGGCCGGCTGGACGCCTACCTGCGCGACAGCGGTGAGCGTCCCGGGAACCGGCTGCGCAAGATCGAGCGCTCGGCGCTGACGTACCTGTACCGCACGGCCTGCAAGACCAGCCCGTTCAGCACCTTCACCGGCATCGGCCTCGGCGCCTTCGAGGGCGATCCGGCCGACGCGGGCGCGGCGCTGCACACCGGTGAGGACTGGGTGAGCCATGTGCGGCTGAACGTGGTGGTGCTGGCCCGGCTCACCGAGCTGATCACGGCCGACCCGCACCGCCGTCAGGATCTGCCGGTACTGCTCTCCCCCGGATGGGGCCGCGACGCCGACCGCATCCGCTATGTCCGCCAGGTGATGACCACGGGCGACGACAGCGCCGCCGTCACCTTCGACGCCGTCCGCGACCGGCTGTTCTATCTGCGCAGCAGCGGCACCCTGGAACGGCTCCTCGAGTGGCTCGGCGGCCAGACGGCACCGGTCCGGCACCGGGAGCTGGTGGACTGGCTGGAGGCAGAGCACGGCGCCGAGCGCCAGGAGTGCGAGCGCTACGCGTCGGCCCTGCTGGACCTCGGCATGGTGCAGGTGCCGGTGCTCCGCGCCGATGTGCACAGCGAGGACCCGCTGCGCTCCTACCAGGAGGCCCTGCGCTCCCTGGGGGTGGACTGGGCCGACCGGCTGGCCGCGCTGCTGGACGGCCCGGCCGCCTGCCTCGCCCGCTACCCGGGCGCGGGCGTCGACGAGCGCCGCTCGCTGCTGGGCGTGCTGCGCACCCAACTGCTCGACGCGCAGCGGGAGCTGGGCGCGGACGCCCCGGCGCTTCCGCAGACCCTCGTCTACGAGGACGTCGACACCGGCGGCGAGGCGGCCCTCGGCCCCGCCGTGCTGAACGGGGAGACCGGCCGAGCGCTGCGGGCGGTCGAGAGCATCCTCCCCCTTTTCGACCTGACGCTGCCTCAGCGCATCACCTTGCTGGGCTTCTTCGTCGCGCGCTACGGCCGCGGCGGTCGCTGCGACGACCTGCTGGGGCTGGTCCACGACTTCCACGAGGACTTCTTCGACCAGTACGTGTCCTTCACCGCCAAGCGCGCCCCCTTCGACGAGGACGGCGCCTACCGGCCCGAGGAGAACTGGCTCCGGCAGGACGAGATGAAGGCCCTCGACCGTGCCAGGCGGCACTTCCACGAGGGCATGCGCGCCCTGTGGCGGGACGGCGGCGCGCACGGGGCCGGTGCCGGTGAGATCGAACTGCCCGGCACGCTGCTCGACGGGACGGCGGACGAACTCGGCCCGGTCACCCGGCACTTCACACCGCAGAGCCATCACCTCCAGCTGTCCCGCCCGCCCGGCGGCCGCCGGCTGGTCGTCCTCAACAAGTCGTACGGCGGACTCGCCTTCCCCTTCAGCCGGTTCACGCACCTCTACGACGGCACGGCGGGGAACCCGGACGGAACTGCGGCCGGGGACCGGGACGGCACCGCGGCCGGCCTCTCCGGCGCCCTGCGCGAGGAGATCGCGGCCCGCCGCCCCGAGGGAGCCGTGTTCGCCGAGGTCACCGGCGGTCCGGTCACCAGCAACCTGAACCTGCACGGCCGGCTCACCGGGCACCGCATCGTCTGCCCCGGCGAGACCGCGGAGGTGCCCGAGGAGGCCCGGCTCCACCTCGACGACCTCTACGTGGTGCACGACGAGCGGGCGGGCCGCCTGGTGCTGCGCTCGCGCCGCCTGGACCGCGAGGTCGTGCCGGTCTACCTCGGTTATCTGGTGCCGATCGCGCTGCCCGCGATCCCGCGCACCCTGCTGCTGCTCTCCCCGAGCACCATGGCCCCCTTCGACGTATGGGCGGGGGTGCCCGAGGGCGAGCCCGACCGCGGTGTCACCCGCAGGCCCCGGGTCCGGCACGGGGACGTCGTCGTCGCCCGGCGCAGCTGGACCGCGGACGCGGACGTCCTGCCGGTGCGCGAGCCGGGCACCGGGGCCGCGGAGCACTACCTGCGGTGGCAGCGCTGGCGGCGCGCCCACGGTCTGCCCGACCGCTGCTTCGCCACCGTCGCCCACGCCGGCCAGGGCCCGGTCGGGGCCAAGCCCGCCCCGGTGGACTTCGACAGCGCGCTCTCGCTGTCCGTGCTCGACGCCCTGGTGGAACGCAGGCCGGGCACCCGGGTGACGTTCCGGGAGATGCTCCCCGCCGAGGACGGCCTCCATCTCACCTCACGGCGCGGCCGGCACGTGGCCGAGCTCGCCGTGGAGACCTTCACCACCCGCCCCCTGCCCACGTCCGAACCGGAGGCCGTCCCGTCATGCCCGAACTGACCGAGCCCGCGGCCTTCCGGCCCGCCGGCGGGGCCGGCGGCCCCTCCTCGTGGCTGGCGCTGCACGTCTACTACGCCGCCAACCCGCAGCCCCTGCTGGTCGACTGCGTCCGCCCGCTGGTGGACGAGCTCACCGCGGACGGCCTGCTGTCCGGCCACTTCTTCATCACCTACTGGCTGGAGGGGCCGCACATCCGGCTGCGGCTGCGCCCGAGCGGCCCGGACGCCGAGGCCGAGGTCCGCCGCCGCGCGGAGGAGGCCGTCAGCGGGTTCCTCAGGACCCGGCCCGCGCTGTACGAGGTCGACTCCGGGTTCCTCAAGGACTTCTACAACGCCCTGTTCGACATCGAGTTCCCGGGTGAGGACCGGGCCCGCTACATGGGCCCCGACGGCCGGATGAACCTGCGCCCGAACAACTCCTTCTCCTACGAGACCTATGCGCCCGAGTACGCCAAGTACGGCGGTCCGGCCGGGGTCGAGCTCGCCGAATGGCACTTCCGGCACTCCAGCGACCTGGTGCTGGAGGCGTACCGGAGCATGAACCTGCATCTGCGGACGGTGCTGCTGGGCACCTCGGCCCAGCTGATGATGGTGATGGCGAGCTGCTTCCTGCCCGAGGAGGAGCGGCTCGCGGACTACCTCGACTCCTACTACGCCTTCTGGCACCGGCTGTTCCCCGGCACCGACTTCATCGGGTCGGGCGAGTACGAGCGCACCTACGAGCGGATGTCCTCTTCGCTGGGGGCCCGGTTCGCCCAGCTGCGCCAGGCCGTGGGAAGCGGCGACCTGAGCAGGCTGCCGGCCTTCCTGCGCGGCTGGGCGGAGCACTGTCTGGAGCTGCGCGATCGGGTGACGGATCTGACCGCCCGCGGCGAACTGGCCTTCCCCGCCTGGGACGGCCCGGCCCGTGAGGACGTCGGCCAGGAACGCGCCGCGGACCCGGCCGCCGCTCCCCTGGTGACCGTCACGCACGCCCCGGCGGTGCTGCCCCGGCTGCTCTCGCCGTATATGCACATGACCAACAACCGGCTGCATGTGACGATCCGGGACGAGGCCTATCTGGCCTTCGTGCTCGGGCGGGTGCTGCGGGAGCCGGACGGTGCCCGGCGGGACGCCTCATGAGCGCCGACGGACCCGCCGCCGCGGGGCGTTCCGCCGCGGTCCGCGCCTACCGGCCCGCCCTGCGGCCGGGCGTGCTGATCGGTCCCGCGCTGCTGCGCGGCCCGCGCACGGTGCGTCTGATCAAGCACCCGGTCAGCGGGGCCGCGTTCGAGGTCGGCGCCAAGGAGCACTTCGTCATCAGCCGGCTGGACGGCAGCCGGGACTTCGAGGACGTGGCGGCCTCGTACGCGGAGCGGTTCCGGCTGCGGCTGCCGGAGGAGCAGTGGACCCGGCTGCTCGGGCTGCTCGGCACCCGCGGGCTGCTCGCCGGGTCCCCGGACCCCGCCCCGCCGCAGCCGCCCCCGGCCCGCACCGGGAACCTCTGGAAGGGCACCCGGCGCACCGTCGCCGACGCCCACGCGACCACCGGACGGCTGCACGGGAGACTGCGCCCGCTGCTGCGCCCCTGGGTGCAACTGCCCCTGGTGGCCGCCGTGGTGGTGATGACCGGGGCCGTACTGGCGGACCCCGGGGCGCTCCTGGACGGCACGCTGGACCTGCTCACCCGCCCGGCGGCGCTGATCCCGTTCGCGGTGTTCCTCTGGTTCAGCATCTGTCTGCACGAACTCGCCCACGGCGTGGCCGCCCGGCACTACGGCGGTGTGGTCACCGAGATCGGGCTGCGCTGGCGGTTCCCGGCGATGATGATGTACTGCACGGTCGACAACTACCTGTTCCTGCCAGGCCTTCGGGCGAAACTGGTGGTCGCCGCCGCGGGCGCGTACGTCAACCTGGTGCTCCTGCTGCCGTTCGCGCTGTGGTGGGCACTGCTCGACCCCTCCGCGCCCGGCCGCGAGACGCTGACCGGGATGCTGTTCGTGGGCATCGTGCAGGCCCTGAGCAATCTGGTCCCGCTGCCGCCGCTGGACGGCTACCGCATGCTCGGGCACGCCCTGGGCACCGCCAACCTGGCCCCGGAGACCGGCGTCTATCTCTCGCTGCGCCGCCGCGGCCGGGACGCCGTGTCGGCCTACCCGCGCCGCGCCCGCCGTATCCACACGGCCTACGCCCTCACGTCGGCCGCCCTGGTGCTGCTCGCGGCGGGCGGCACCTGCACCGCCGCCGTCGTCCTGGTGCTGCGATGACGCCACCGACCCCGAAGGATCACGCAACCATGAGTGAGGTACCGGTATGAGTTCCACCTCCTTCACCGCGGACGACGGGGCCCGGCCGGCTGTCGTGGTACGCGATGTGACCAAGAGCTACCGCGGCCGGCGCGCCGTCGACGGGGTCGGCCTGGACGTCCGGCGCGGCGAGTTCTTCGGCCTGCTGGGCCCCAACGGGGCGGGAAAGTCCACCCTGGTGGAGATCATGGAGGGGCTGCGCAGGCCCGACTCGGGCACGGTCGAGGTGTTCGGCGAGTCGCCGTGGCCGCGCAACACCCGTCTGCTGCCCCGGATGGGCGTGCAGACCCAGTCCTCGGCGTTCTTCGTCCGGCAGACCGTGCACGAGCATCTGCGCACGGTCGCCGCGCTGTTCGGGGCGGACCGGCGGGCCGTGGACGCCGGGCTGGACGCCGTGGGCCTGGGCGGGCAGCACCGGGTGCGTGTCGACGACCTCTCCGGCGGGCAGCGTCAGCGGCTGGCCATCGCCTCCGCGCTGGTCCACGGCCCCGAGCTGATCTTCCTCGACGAGCCGACCGCTGCGCTCGACCCGGCGGGCCGCCGCGATCTGTGGGAGGTCCTGCGGGGGCTGAAGGCCGAGGGCCGGACCATCGTGTACACCACCCACCACCTGGACGAGGCGGAGGCGCTCTGCGACCGCGTGGGCATCCTGGTCGCGGGCCGGCTCGTGGTCACCGACGAACCCCGGCACCTGATCGGCACGTTCGGCGCCGGCAGCCGGCTGCTGGTGCCGCTCGGCCGTATCGACGAGCGCGAGGCCGCCGCCCTGCCGGGCGTGGACGGCGTCGTGGTGCGGGGCGGACACCTCGAGCTGGAGACCCGCGCCACCGGCCGGGTGCTCGCCGCGCTCGACGCCCGCACCGGGCTGGACGGGGTGCAGACCCGCACCCCCAGCCTGGAGGACGTCTACCTCGACATCACCACCCGCACGGCCCGGACCCCCCTGGCCACGGACACCCAGGAGCAGCAGGCATGAGCGCCTATTCCGCGCTGACCGCGGCGGGCTACCGCGCCCAGGTCCGGGACCGCACGACGGTGTTCTTCACCTTCGCCTTCCCGCTGATCTTCCTCGTCGTCTTCGGACTCGTCTTCCGCGGCCAGGACGTCGAGCGGAGCGGCTTCTCGTATCTGTCGTACACCGCCTCCGGGGTGCTCTCCTGGGGTGTCGCCAACGCCGCCGTGTTCTCCATCGGGTTCACGCTGATGCAGTGGCGCTCGGACGACATCCTGCGGATGATCCGGATGTCGCCCGCCCCGCTGACCTCCGTCATCGGCTCCCGCTACGTCCTCGCGCTGGGTGTGGCGCTGGTGCAGTCGGTGCTGTTCGTCGGGGTGGCGATGCTGCCCGGGTTCGGCCTCGTCCCCGCGTCGCGGTGGCCCCTGCTGATTCCCGTGCTGGTCCTCGGTGTCACCACCTTCCTGCTGATCGGGGTGGTCATCGGCAGCGTCGCGGACACCCCGGAGTCGGTGGCCGGCATCGCCAACTTCCTGATGCTGCCCATGGCGTTCCTGTCCGGGTCGTTCTTCCCGCTGGACTCGATGCCCGGCTGGCTCCAGAAGCTGTCGCTGATCCTGCCGCTGCGCCATCTCAACGACGCCGTGTCGGCCGCCCTGACCGGGCGCGGCGACCTGTCCGACATCGGCGTGGGCTGCCTCGGACTGCTCGCGTTCGCCGTGGTGTCCGCCGTCGTCGCGGCGCGCACCTTCCGCTGGACGAAGACCTCATGAGCACCGCGACCCGGCCGCTCGCCGGTGCGATGGCGGGCGCACGCGACACCCTCCAGGCGTTCCTGGACGGCCGTTTCGGCGCCGGCGCCCCGCGGGTCGTCCCGGTCGGCGCGGTCGGTGCCCCGGGCGGGGACACGGGAGCCGGGGACCCCTGGGCCGCCGACCGCCCCACGGCACGGGTCCATGTCACCGCCTCCGCGATCCTGCTCGGCCCCTGGGGCGGCGACGGCACCGCGCCCGCCTGCGGCCGCTGTCTGGCCGCCCGGTGGCAGCGGCTGCGCAGCCGCAGTGAGCGCAACGCCCTGGAGACCGGCGGGCCCGACGGGCCGCGTCCGGCCGGTGCCTGGCCGCTGCTGACCGGCCATGTCCTGGACGGTGTGGCCGCGCTGTGGGAGGCCCTGCTGCACGGGCCGCGCCCGACGCCGCCCGCCGTCCTCCCGGCCGACCGTGCCCTGCCCCAGGTGACCCGGCTCGACCTGGAGAACCTGCTGGTCAGGACGTTCCCGCTGCTGGCCGACCCGCTCTGCCCCGACTGCGGGCCCCCGGCCAGGACCCCCGGGCACGTCCCCTCGCTCTCCCCCGTCTCCCGTCCGAAGCCGGACCCCGGCGCCTACCGGCTGCGTTCGGCCTTCGCCTACCCGCTGCCCACGGACGCCCTGGCCAACCCGGTCTGCGGTGCCCTCGGCGCGGGCACCTGGACCGATGTGACCTCCTCCACCACGGCTCCGGTGGCGGGCAGCGCGTTCATCCGGGGCTACGCGGGACTGCACGACGTCACCTGGAGCGGCCAGGAGAACTCCTTCGCCACCAGCCGCCGGCTCGCGTTCCTGGAGGGCCTGGAGCGGTACGCCGGCACCCACCGGCGCGCCGGGGTCGCGCCCGTCGTCGGCTCCTACGACGAACTGCGGCCGGACGCCGTCGACCCCGCCGAGTGCGGTGTGTACAGCGAGGAGACCTACCGGGACGACCCGTCGACCGAGCCCTTCGACCCGGCGCGGCCGATCCCCTGGGAGTGGGGCTGGTCGCTGCGGGACGAACGTCCGGTGCTGGTGCCCTCGAGGCTCGTCTACTACAGCCTCCCCCTGGCCGGCGACAACTTCGTCTTCGAGTGCTCCAACGGCTGCGCGATCGGCGGCTGTCCGGAGGAGGCGGTGCTCGGCGGTCTGCTCGAACTCGTCGAGCGCGACTCCTTCCTGAACGGCTGGTACGGCACGGCCCGGCTGCCGCGGATCGACCTGGCGACGGTCGGCAGCGCGGCGGTCTCCGCGATGGCCGAGCGGGCCGCGCTCCAGGGCTACGACGTGCGTGTCTTCGACAACCGGATCGACCTGGCGATCCCCGCGGTCACCGTCGTCGGCGTCCGCCGGGACGGCGGCCCCGGCACCCTGTCCTTCGCGGCCGCGGCCTCGCTGGACCCGAGGGCGGCGGTGGAGGGCGCGATGTCCGAGGTGCTGAGCTACATCCCGCACCTGACCCGGCAGACCGCCGAACGCCGTGGCGAACTGGAGGCGATGGCCGACGACTTCGCCCTCGTGCGCCATCTCAAGGACCATCCGCAGCTGTACGGCCTGCCTCGCATGGCGGCGTACGCGGACACCTATCTCCGGCCGTCCGAGGCGCTGCCCTTCGACGAGGTGTACCGGGACTGGGAGCGCCACGGCCGTCCCCGGACCGGCGATCTGCGCGACGACGTGGCCGTGGTGCGGGACGAACTGGTCCGGGCCGGCCATGACGTGATCGTCGTCGACCAGACCTCGCCCGAGCAGGAGCGGATGGGGCTGCGCACGGTGAGCGCGGTGGTGCCGGGGCTGCTGCCGATCGACTTCGGCTGGAACCGGCAGCGGGCCCTGCTGATGCCCCGGCTGCGTACCGCGCAGCGCCGCGGCGGGCTGCGGGACCACGACCTCACGGACGCGGAGCTGCGCCGCGCCCCGCACCCGTTCCCCTGACCCCGGAGTCCGCCGATGAACCAGCCCCACGGCCACACCCGGGCACCGGCCGCCCGGGACACCCTGCTCTCCCGCGCCGGGGACGTGCTGCGCCCCGCCCTGGACCTCTACCTGGACCTGCACGCCCATCCGGAGCCGTCGGGCGAGGAGGCCCGTACGGCGGACCGGTTCGGACGGCGGCTCGCGGCGGCCGGCTGCGAGGTCACCCACGGCGTGGGCGGCCACGGTGTCGTCGGTGTGCTGCGCAACGGCGACGGTCCCCGGGTGTGGCTGCGGGCCGAGCTGGACGCCCTGCCGCTCCGGGAGCGGACCGGGCTGCCGTACGCGAGCCGCACCGGGGCGATGCACGCCTGCGGCCACGACCTGCATCTCGCCGCGGCGGCCGGGACCGCGGACCTGCTCGCCCGGCTGTCCGGCCGGTGGCGGGGCACGCTGGTCGTGGTCGGGCAGCCCGCCGAGGAGACGCTCGACGGGGCCGCCGCGATGCTGCGCGACGGGCTCTACGAGCGCTTCGGCCGGCCGGATGTCGTCCTCGCCCAGCACGCCGCGCCGCTGCCCTCCGGCACCGTGGCGCACGCGCCGGACGGGGTGCCGATGGCGGCGGCGGGCGCGGTGGCGGACGTGGTGCTGCACGGGGAGGGCGGGCACGTCGCCACACCGCATCTCGCGGTCGACCCGGTGGTCATGGCCGCCGCCGTCGTCACCCGGCTCCAGGGCGTCGTGGCCCGCGAGACCGCGCCCGCCGACCAGGTCACGCTCACCGTGGGCACCCTGCGGGCCGGGACGGCCGCCAACGTCATCCCGGACCGGGCCGAACTGGGCATCGGGGTCCGCGCGTCGAGCGAGGCGTCGCTGGAGCGGGCCCTGGCCGCCGTGCGCCGGGTCGTCGCCGCGGAGAGCGCCGCGGCGGGCGCCTCCCGGGACCCGGAGGTGACCGTCGTCTCCCGCTCGGCCGCCCTGCGCTGCGACCCGCACGCCACCGCGGCGGTACGGCGGGCCCACAGCGCCCTCCTCGGGGCGGGCCGGGTCCTCACCTGGCCGGGTTCGCTGGCCGCGGAGGACTTCCCGCTGTTCGGGGACGCCGGGGCCGAGGCGCACGGGGAGCCCGGTGTGCCGCTCGTCTACTGGATGCTGGGCGTGGCGGGCCCGGACGGCCGGCGCGGGGCGGCGGGGGGCGGTCCCGGCGCCGGACCGCCCGCGCCGAACCACTCCCCGCGCTTCGCCCCGCACATCGCGAGCGCCCTGCGCCCCGCGGTCGCCGCACTCGCGGCCGCGGCACTGGACCGCTTCGCGACGGCCCGACCCGCGAACGGCCCGACCTGGGGATGACGGCCCGACCTGCGAGCGGCCCTCCCGGGGGGTGACACCCTGACCCGGGGGCGGCCACCCCGGGGGCGGGCCGCCCTCACCCCCCGGCGAGCGGGTTCGCCAGCGGCCGGTAGCGCGCGTCGGCCCCGTCGGCGCCGGTCCAGCGCAGCAGCAGGTTCGTCTTGCCGGGCAGGGTCGGCGAGGCGAGCAGCGCGGCCGCCTCCGGCAGGTCGTGCCGGGCGAGTTCACGGCGTACGGCGGGCCACGGGTCGAGGCCGGGGGCGCGCTCGGCGAGGGCGGCGGCCATCTCCATCAGGTGGTTGACGACCAGGCAGTACACGAGGCGCTCCCAGCCCGCCGCGCGGTCCACGTCGGACAGCAGCTTCACGCCCTCGGCGTCCCGGAACAGGGCCCGCACCGGCGTGCCCTGGGTGTCCACGGCGACGAGCGTGTTCTGCAGGTGCGCCTCGACGACGACCCCGTGGTCGGCGAAGGCCGCCAGGGCCGGGGGCACGACGGCCCGCAGATAGGCCTCCCACCAGGTGGCCGGGTCCGCGGCGCGGTCCAGTGGGCTGCCGTCGAAGCCCTCCACCAGGCCGGCGCAGAGCACCGGTTCCGTGCCGGGCGGCAGGCGGCCGGTGAAGCCCTCGCGGACCAGGACGGCGAGTTCCTCGAAGGCGAACCGGGCGGTGCGGTAGCCGAGGTCGCCGAGCCAGGCGGCGTTCCCCGGTGCGGCCGTGAAGGCGTGGGCGGTGGCCTTGTCGGTGCGGCGCAGCTTCAGCAGGTCGTGGCGCCACAGCCGGCGGATGTCGTTGGTGATGCGCACGTCCAGGCTGAACTTGAGGAACAGGTCCCGCTCGGGTGTGTACAGCGTGCGGATCGCCGCCGTCGGCCACAGCGGGAAGCCGGTCGTGCCGAGCCGGACGAGGCGCCCGTCGGCGAAGGCCGGGGCCAGTTCCCGTCCCGCCAGGTCGAGTTGCCAGGGGTGCGCGGGCAGCACCCGGTAGCCGGGCGGGGCTTCGCCGAGCGCGTCCAGCGCAGAGGTGTCGCCCTCCTCGGCGACCTCGTCCTCGCGCAGGCCGAGCAGCACCACGGGGAAGCGGGCGTAGGCCTCCGGCGCGTAGGGCAGCCAGGCGCTCGCGGGGCCGCCGCCGCGCGCCTTGGGGGCCGGGTGGTGGGGGTGGCCGGTGACCAGGGACTGCTCGGAGCGCAGATAGAGGCCGCGCGGCGGGATGGCACGGGCGCGGGCGGCGAGGATCGCGGCGACCGCGTCGCGGCTGGCGGCGATCTCGGCGGGCAGTTCGTGGCTGGAGCGGCCGGTGTGCGCGGTCAGCTCCTCGACCACGAGCTTCACCAGCTCGGCGTGGTCCAGGGAACGCCAGCCGCCGTCCGCGCGGACCTGCGCGCCGGCGGGCCGCCGGGTGCCGCGCACCCGCAGCAGCCGGCCGCCCGGCAGCCGGTGCACGGACCACCCCCCGTCCTGCTCCAGCGGCCGCGCCACCTCCCGCAGCAGGCAGTTGAGGAGCGGCGCGGCCGCGACGGCGTCGGCGCGCGCGGCGACGCCGTCGCGGTGCGCGGCGTCGTCCGGCGCGGTGCCGTCGGCGGGTGCGGCGTCGTCACCGGCGGGCGGGGGCAGGTCAGGCACGCGATCCACTCGTTCTCTGCGGTCGGTTCGGGCGGGAACGATCAGTATCGCCGTCGTCACGCCCCGGCGTGACCGTCGTACGCTCTCCACTCCCGTACCCGAGGAGCCCGACGTGCACCGATCCCTGACCGCCGAGCCCACGGCGGCCGCCGAACTGGCCGTCGTACGGCCCGACCTGCTGGTCCGGTTCACGGCCGGGCTGCCGGGTGCGCGTGCCGCGGTGCTGACCCGGCTGTGGCGCGGGCTCGCGTACGACCCGCTGCCGTGGGTGGAGCGCCGCGAGCCGGACCCGGACGGGCTGACCCTGCGGCTGTGCGACGGCCGGCGGCTGCGCGGCCCGGTGCCCGACCCGTACGCCACCGACGCGTATGTCACCGTCGTACGGCTGGACGAGCGGGAGTACGACGATCCGGCGCGGCTGATGGACGCGCTGGAGGTCCCGAACGGGGCGGGTCTGGCGGCGGAACTCGACCACAGCGCGGTGTCGTCGGCGCTGTCCCGTGCCAACCGGGTCCAGGACGGGCCGGGTTGGCCGGTGCACGGCTGGGAGTGGGAGCGGCGGGTGGTGGACGGGCACCCGTATCACCCCAACTGCCGTTCCCGGCCCGGGTTCTCGGTGGCCGATCAGCTGGCGTACGCGCCGGAGCACGGCCCGGTGGTGCGGCTCGGGCTGGTGCCGGCCGCCGCGGAGCGGTGTCTGGTGTCGGGCGAGTGGCCCGCCGAACTGCGGGACGGCGGGCGGCTGCTGATCCCGGTGCATCCCTGGCAGGCCGAGCATGTGCTGAAGCAGACGCCGGGGCAGGGTCCCGAGGCGCGGCCGCTGATGTCGTTGCGCACCCTGGAGATCCCCGGCGGGCCGCATGTGAAGACCGCGCTCAGCGCGCGGCTGACGTCCTCGGTGCGGGACATCTCGGTGGGCTCGGTGGTCGCGTCGGCGGCGCTGTCGGAGTTCGGCGAGTCGCTCGCGGCCCGCTCGGACGGGCTGCTGCACGTCACCCGCACGCTGGGCGCGGCCACGGCCGACTCGCCCGAACTGGCCGCGATGCTGCGGGAGTCGCCGTCGGTGTACGCGGCCGGGGACGAGCGGGTGGTGCCGGTGGCCGCGCTGCCCCTCACCGGTCTGCCGGACGACCCGGAGTGGTCGGCACGGTTCGCGCGGCTGGCGCTCACGGTGGGGCTGCGGCTGCTCGCGCTGGGCGTGGCCCTGGAGGCGCACGGGCAGAACCTGCTGGTCGTCCTGTCCGCGGCGGGGGCTCCGCTGCGGCTGGTGTACCGCGATCTGGCCGACATCCGGGTGAGCCCGGAACGCCTGGCCCGTCACGGGGTTCCGCTGCCCGAGGGGATGCCCGGGCGGATCCTCACCGACGAGGTGACGGCCCTGCGCCGCAAGCTGTTCGGCTCGCTGGTCGCGGGAGCGCTGGCGGGGACGACGGGTTCGGGGCGGGCGCTGGGCGCGGCTCTGGGCGAGGCGGTGCGGGATCTGCCGCGCACGCCGGATCTCGACGCGCTGACGGGTGGGCCGCTGCCCGCCAAGGCGCTGACGCTGATGCGGCTGTCACCGGGTACGCCGGGCGATCAGTGGACGAACCTGCCGAATCCGCTGGGCTGACGGCAGCCCGGGAGAGCCGTCCGGTCCCAGGGCCGCACCCCGCTTTGAAGATCGTCACCCGGGCTCAATAGGATCCGCCGATGATCACAAGAAAACGGCTGGCGGCAGGAGTCTGCGTCCTGTTCGCCGCCCTGGCCGCCGGGATCGCGGTCCCGTCCGGGGCCGTCGCCGACGAGACCACGGCCCTCGCGCCCAAGGTGAATCTGGTCCTCGACGTCAGCGGCTCGATGAGGGCCCGGGACATCGACGGCCAGTCGCGGATGGCAGCGGCGAAGCAGGCCTTCAACGAGGTCCTCGACGCCACGCCCGAGGAGGTGCTGCTGGGCATCCGCACCCTCGGCGCCAACTACCCGGGCGACGACCAGAAGACGGGCTGCAAGGACACCGCGCAGCTCTACCCGGTCGGCCCGCTGGACCGGACCGAGGCCAAGACGGCGGTGGCGACCCTCACGCCCACCGGCTGGACCCCGATCGGCCCGGCGCTGCTGAAGGCGGCCGACGACCTCGAGGGCGGCTCCGGCTCCAAGCGCATCGTGCTGATCAGCGACGGCGAGGACACCTGCGCCCCGCTGGACCCGTGCGAGGTCGCCCGGGAGATAGCCGCGCGTGGCATCGGCCTGACCATCGACACGCTGGGCCTGGTGCCCAACGCCAAGATGCGCCAGCAGCTCAGCTGTATCGCCGAGGCGACGGGCGGCACCTACTCCTCCGTCGAGCACACCGAGGAACTCACCGACAAGGTGAACCAGTTGGTGGACCGGGCGGCCGATCCGGTGGTCACGCCGGTGGCCACCGAGGGCGCCGAGGCGTGCGCGAAGGCGCCCGTGCTGAAGTCCGGCCTCTACACCGACCGGGCGGAGTTCGGGCAGCAGCGCTGGTACCGGGTGGACGTGGAGCCGGGCAAGGAGCTGCGTGTCTCGGCGAGCGTGGCCGCCGACCGGGCCGTTGCCCCGTCGTACGGCGTGCTGCTGCGGGCGGTGACCGCGCACGGCCGGGAGATCGTGCGCGGCGAGGCGTCGGGCAACGGCCGTACGGACGTGATCTCGACGGGTCTGCGCTATCCGAAGGCGGAGAGCGACGAGGAGGACGCGCCGGCCGAGGGCGTCTGTGTCCAGGTGACGCACTCCTTCGCCGCCGCGGCCGGCGTGGAGACCACGCCCGGTCTGCCGCTGGAGCTGACCGTGGACGTCGTCGACGGCCCCGGTGACTCCGACGACGTGGCCTCCTTCGGTCTCGGGCGCGGCTGGTGGCTGCTGGGCGCGCTGATCCTGACCGGGTTCGTGGCCGGTCTGCTGTGGGGCTGGCTGTCGCGCTGGCGGGTCGCGGTCTGGAGGACCAACTGATGCGTTTCACGAGGATGTTCGGCACGGCCCTGCTGGTGCTGGGTCTGGCCGCCGCGCCCGCCGCGGCGGACTCCACCCCGTCGGCGAGCCCGTCCGGGGACAGCGGCGCGCCCACCGAGGCGGGCACGTCGTTCCGTACGGCGACCGAGATCGACCAGGGCCAGACGGCCACGGCGAACGGCTCCACGGGTGACTTCCTGTACTGGTCCTTCCCGGCGGACGCCGGGCAGCGGCCGGAGGTCCGGGCGACGGTGAAGCTCCCCGAGGCGCACACCGGCGAGACCTGGCAGGTGGAGGTCTACGACGGACTGCGCCGCCGTCAGGCGTGCCAGTACGGCAAGCAGACGCGGACGGCCGCGCCGGGCACGGCCTCGGTCGAACTGGCCTGTGTGATGCGGACCGTGCGCTCCTGGTCCGAGCCGTGGGCGAACGACCCGCTGCCGGGCACGTACTACGTCCGGCTGAGCGCCGTGGGCCTGGGCGCCGCCGACCGGGGTCTGCCGGTCGGTGCCGAGGTGCGGGTGGACGCCAAGGAGATCGGCGGCGCGGCCGCGGTGGACGGCTCGCTCGGCGAGCCGCTGGTGCCGGGCGTCGCCATGGAGGCCGCGAACTCCGCCGAGGAGGACGAGGACTCGGCCGCCGCGGTGCTGTCCGCCATCGAGCCGGAGGACGGCTGGGCCTCGGGCTGGTGGTCCGACCGCTGGGTGTGGACGGGCATCGGCGGTGTGCTGGCCGCGCTCGCCGGCATCGGCGGCTACCGGCTGACCCGGGGTGCGGGCCGGCCGACGCACGTCCCTCCGGGAGCCTGATCCGGGAGCCCGGACCGACCGGAGCACACCGAGGGCCCGCCGTGCGTGACGCACGGCGGGCCCCGCGCTTTTCTCAGCCCTCCCGCAGGGACTCGGCGATCGCCCCGTCGCCGCTCACCCCGGCCTTCCCCGCCCGCACGGCCTCGGCGAGGGCCAGTTCGCCCCGTACGACGGCCAGGCAGGTCCCGGCGTCCATCTCCAGCCGCGCGTCCGGGTCGCGGGGCGCGGGCCCGTGGCCGTACGCCGGTCCGTCCGCCGCGCCGACGTGCAGATGGAAGTCCCCCTCCTCCAGTCGCACCTCGACCAGGCCCTCGCCGTCCAGCAGGCGCAGCAGCGGCAGCGCGAACCAGTGCGCGCGGACCGCGTCCGTCGGTCTGCGCTCGGCCAGTTCGCCCTGCCCCCAGGTGCCGAGCGCGAGCAGCACCGGGAGCAGGGCGCGGCCGTGCGGGGTGAGTTCGTAGACGTAGGCCGCGCCGGGCGGCGGCAGCCGGCGCCGCGTCGTCAGACCGTCGCGCTCCATGTCCTTCAGCCGGGAGGCGAGCACGTCCGTGCTGACGCCCGGCAGGTCCGCGTGCAGGTCCGTGTAGCGGCGGGGGCCGGCGAGCAGCTCACGGACGATCAGCAGGGTCCAGCGGTCGCCCACGGCGTCGAGCGCCCGGCCGGCGGAGCAGTACTGGTCGTAGCTTCGGCGAGGTGGCATACGACGCAGTCTAGACATGTCGTTGGACTTTCCAAGCTGCCACTTGGTAAAACCAAGTAGCCACTTGGCAGAACCGTACCGGAGGGCGCAGCGCATGGAGTTCCGGCAGTCGAACAAGCTCAGCGAGGTCTGCTACGAGATCCGCGGCCCGGTCATCGAGCACGCCGACGCGCTGGAGGCGGCGGGGCACAGCGTGCTGCGCCTGAACACCGGCAACCCGGCCCTGTTCGGCTTCGAGGCGCCGGAGGAGATCCTCCAGGACATGATCCGGATGCTCCCCCGGGCCCACGGCTACACCGACTCCCGCGGCGTCCTCTCCGCCCGCCGCGCGGTCGCCCAGCGCTACCAGACCCTCGGCCTGGAGGTCGGCGTCGACGACGTCTTCCTCGGCAACGGTGTCTCCGAGCTGGTCTCCATGGCTGTGCAGGCACTGGTCGAGGACGGCGACGAGATCCTGATCCCCGCCCCGGACTTCCCGCTGTGGACGGCCGTGACGACGCTCGCCGGCGGCAAGGCCGTCCACTATCTGTGCGACGAGCTGTCCGACTGGAACCCGGACCTGGCCGACATGGAGTCGAAGATCACCGACCGCACCAAGGCGGTCGTGCTCATCAACCCCAACAACCCCACCGGCGCGGTCTACCCCAAGGAGATCGTCGAGGGCGTCCTCGACCTCGCCCGCCGGCACGGCCTGATGGTCTTCGCCGACGAGATCTACGACCAGATCCTGTACGACGACGCCGTGCACCACTCGGCCGCCGCCCTCGCCCCCGACCTGGTGGTCCTCACCTTCTGCGGTCTGTCCAAGACCTACCGGGTGGCGGGCTTCCGCTCGGGCTGGCTGGTGGTCACCGGGCCCCGGCAGCACGCGAAGGACTACCTGGAGGGCCTGACCATGCTGGCCTCCATGCGGCTGTGCGCCAACGCGCCCGCCCAGTACGCCATCCAGGCCGCGCTCGGCGGGCGGCAGTCCATCACCGAGCTCACCGCGCCGGGCGGACGGCTGTACGAGCAGCGCGACACGGCCTGGGAGAAGCTGAACGAGATCCCGGGTGTGTCCTGCGTGAAGCCCAAGGGCGCGCTGTACGCCTTCCCTCGCCTGGACCCCAAGGTGCACCCGATCCACGACGACGAGAAGTTCGTCCTCGACCTGCTGCTGCGCGAGAAGATCCAGGTCGTCCAGGGCACCGGCTTCAACTGGCCCGCCCCCGACCACTTCCGCATCCTCACCCTGCCCCACGCGGAGGACCTGGAGGCGGCGATCGGCCGGATCGGACGCTTCCTGAGCGGGTACCGGCAGTAGCGGGCGGCGCGGGCCGGGGCCGGGGCGGGCGCCGGTCGGGGCGGGTCCGGCCGGCCGGGGCGGACTGTCAGTGGCGGGCCGTACGCTGCGAAGTGTCCGGATCTTCGAAGGCACCCTGCCGAACCGCGTCCCCGCGCCCGTCCCCGGAGAGGAGCACGCCGTGAGCCGACCGCCCACCGCCGCACAGCGGCGTGTCATCGACGCCGCCGACCCGGTCACCGGACGGCTGCGCGGCACCCCTGCGCAGCTCGCGTCCCTGGTCGGCCGGGGTCTGGCCTTCCGGCACCCGAGACCGCCGCACGACCACTTCCTCACCCCGGCGGGGCACCGGATACGGGAGGCGGTGCCCGAGGAGGAGGCGCCGCCGCCCGTGCGGCCGCCCGCCACGGGGGGTGTGTTCGCCGCCCGGGCAGGCGGCGAGGAGGAGCCCCCCGCCGGGCCGGCCCGCCTCCGTGAGGTCCACAGCGCCTGGCAGGGGCTGCTGGAGCTGCGCCGGATGACCAACCCCGACGCGGCCGTGGACCGGCCCTGCGGCTGGGAGCGGGCGCATCTGGTGCGGGCCGCCGCGCTGGCGCTGGAGGCGGGCGGGCACGCCCCGGCCGGAGCGGACGGCCCCGGCTACCGGGTGCGGGCGACGCCGCAGCCGGACGCCGTCGCCGTGCACGAGCCGGACGAGGCGGCGCTGCGCGCCTGCGCCGCCACGCTGGAACGGGCGGGCTGGCAGGCGGGCGAGCACACCGAACCGCGGACCCGGGCGCGCTATCTGCTGGCCTCGCCGCGCCGGGCCTGAGCGCATGACAGGATCGTTGCAGCGCACACAGAGTGTCTGCCGCCGACGAGGGGAAACAGTGAGCGAGTCAGTGAACGAGCCGTTCTCGGTGCCGGTGACCGTCCGCGGCTACGAGACCGACACCCAGGGCCACCTCAACCAGGCGGTCTATCTCAACTACGCCGAGCACGCCCGCTGGTCGCTGCTCCAGGCGGCCGGTATCCGCCAGGCCGACCTGGTGGGCCGGGGCGTCGGCCCGGTGGCGCTGGAGACGACCATCCGCTACCGCCGAGAACTGCTCGCCGGTGACGAGGTCGAGGTGACCTGCGCCTTCCTGTGGGGCGAGGGCAAGACCTTCCGGATCGCGCAGACCATCCGCAAGGCGGACGGCACCGTCGCGGCGGAGATCGAGGCCGTCGGCGGTCTGATGGACCTCGCCGCCCGCCGCCTGGTCGCCGACCCGCGCGAACGCTTCAAGGAACTGGCCTCGGACCCGGCGCTGTTCGGTCTCTAGGGCCTCTCGTCGAATTCGCCGGGCGGACGGGACTTCGGCAACAGGCCTCAGGGCCCGGAGGACGACGTTCGCTCGCCGGGGTCCGGTCCGCGCCGAGCGCCGCGTCCGTGCGGGGAATCTCGGATGCGCGGGCCGCCGGTGGCCTGCGATGCTGCGGAGCCATGGCATCACGTCGTATCAAACCGAGTCTCTACATCTCCGTCGACATCGAGGCCGACGGCCCGATCCCCGGTCCCTACTCCATGCTCAGCCTGGGCGCGGCGGTGGCCGGGACGCAGGACGCCGACGGGTTCACCGCGGCCGATCCCGAGAAGCAGACCTTCTACCGTGAACTGCGGCCCGTCAGCGAGGACTTCGTGCCCGAGGCGCTGGCGGTTAGCGGTCTCGACCGGGAGCGGCTCAGTGCCGAGGGCGCCGAACCGGCCGTCGCGCTGGCCGAGTTCAGCGCCTGGGTCCAGGAGGTGAGCGCCGGGGCGCAGCCGGTGATGTGCGGCTACCCGGCGTCGTACGACTGGACGTTCCTGTACTGGTACCTGATCCGGTTCACCGGCCGGAGTCCGTTCGGGCACTCGGGGTGCATGGACATGAAGACCCTGTTCGCCACGAAGGCCGGGCTGCCGCTGCGGGCCGTGGTGAAGGGGACCATGCCCCGGGAACTGCTCTCACGGCGCCGCCATACGCATCACGCGCTGGACGACGCCGTGGAGCAGGCCGAGCTGTTCGCGAACCTTATGAGGTGGCCGGGGCCCGGGCCGGCGCAGGACTGAGCTCCTCGCCCGCCTCCATCGGGTGGGTGACGTCATGGGCGTCGCGGCCCTTGCCGAGGTGGTTGAAGACGAGGTTCAGCAGGACCGCCGCGACACAGCCGGTGGAGCTGCCGGAGTCGAGGACGATCCTCGCGGTCTCCGGGAAGGCGTGGTAGAACTCCGGCTCGGTGATCGGGATGATCCCGACGGCCAGGGAGACGGCCACGATCAGGACGTTGTTGTCCTTGTCCAGGCCGGCCCTGACCAGCGTCTGGATGCCGCTGGCGGCGACCGAGCCGAACAGCACCACACCCGCGCCGCCGAGGACCGGGCGGGGCACGACCGCGATCAGCGAGGCGGCGACGGGGCACAGCCCCATCAGGACCAGGAAGCCGCCTCCGGTGGCCACGACGAACCGGCTGCGGATCTTCGTCATCGCCACCAGCCCGATGTTCTGGGCGAAGGCGCTGCACATGAAGCCGTTGAACAGCGGGCTGAGCGCGGAGCCGAGGGTGTCGGCGCGCAGACCGGCGGCGATGGTCCTCTCGTCCGCCGGACGTTCGACTATCTCGCCCAGCGCCAGCATGTCGGCGGTGGACTCGGTCATGGAGACCACCATCACCACGCACATCGACAGGATCGCCGCGAGCTGGAACTGCGGAGCGCCGAAGTGGAACGGCGTGGGGAAGCCGACGATGTCCGCGTCCGCGACCGGGCCGAAGTCCGTGGCGCCCAGCGGGATCGCGATGAGCGTGCCCGCCACCAGACCGAGCAGGACCGCGATCTGCTTGACGAAGCCGCGGGTGAAGCGGCGCAGCAGCAGCACGATCAGCAGGGTGCCGGCGGCCAGGCCGAGGTTCTGGCCCGAGCCGTAGTCGTCGGCCGCGGGACTCGCACCCTGGGCCCAGCCGAAGGCGACCGGGAGCAGGGAGACACCGATCAGGGTGATCACGGTGCCGGTGACCACGGGCGGGAAGAAGCGGACCGTCCGGCTGAAGAACGGGGCGGCGAGGAAGCCCAGCAGACCGGCCACGATCACCGCGCCGAAGATGACCGGCAGGGCGTCGGACCTGTCGTCGGTGGAGGCGACGATGGCGGTCATCGGGGCGACACCGGCGAAGGTGACGCCGTTGACGAAGGGCAGCCGGGCGCCGATGTTCCAGATGCCGAGCGTCTGGAGGAAGGTGGCGAGGCCCGCGGTGAACAGGCAGGCGCCGGTGAGGAAGGTGAGTTCGGCGCCGGACAGGCCTACGGCTGCGCCGACGATCAGGGGCGGGGCGACGACTCCGGCGTACATGGCAGCGACGTGCTGCAGTCCGGTGGTCGCCATCTTGAGGGCGGGGAGTTTCTCGTCGACGGGGTGGGCGGACACGGGCGGCTCCTCCGGTCGGTTGGCACGTCGGCTCTGACGCGGGTTTCAGGGAGGTGGTGCTCGCGGTCGTGCGGGACCGGTGGGGGACGGGAGACCGTCCCCGGGGCGCACGCGTGCCGCACACGCCCCGGGGACGGCCGCCATGGACCCCGCTCGGGTCCACGGCCACCGGACGGGAGCCGTCCCTCCCGGCCGGAGATCATCAACTGGTCAGCCCTGGGCGGCGATCCGTGCCAGACGCCGCGCCTCGTCCCGGGTGGAGCGGGCGACGGCGTCCTCGTCGACGGTGAGCAGACGGCCGTTCTCGACGATCTGCGCGCCGTTCACGAAGGAGGCGGTGACCGGGGCCGCCGCGCCGAATACCAGGGCGGTCACCGGGTCGGCGATGGAGGCGTGGGCGAGGGTGTCCAGCTTCCACAGCACCAGGTCGGCGAGCTTGCCCGGCTCCAGGGAGCCGATCTCGGCCGCGCGGCCCAGCACCTGGGCACCGCCGTACGTCCCGAGGCGCAGGGCCTGGCGGGCATTGAGGGCGGCCTCGCGGTGGGCGCCGAGGCGGTTGATCAGCAGGGCGTTGCGCAGTTCGGTGTGGAGTTCGCCGGACTCGTTGGAGGCGGTGCCGTCGACGCCGAGGCCGACGGGGACGCCGGCGGCGAGCATGTCGGGGACGCGGGCGATGCCCGCCGCGAGCCGGGCGTTGGAGGACGGGCAGTGGGCCACACCGGTCCTCGTGCGGGCGAAGGCGGCGATGTCGGAGTCGTTCATATGGACGCAGTGGGCCATCCACACGTCCTCGCCGAGCCAGCCGGTGGACTCGAAGTAGTCGGTCGGGCCCATGCCGAACAGCTCGTGGCAGAACTTCTCCTCCTCCACCGTCTCCGAGCCGTGGGTGTGCATGCGCACCCCGAGGCGGCGGGCGAGTTCGGCGCCCTGCCTGAGCAGTTCGGTGGAGATGGAGAACGGGGAGCAGGGGGCGACGGCGACCTGGGTCATCGCGCCGAAGGAGGCGTCGTGGTGCTCCTTGACGGTCTCCTCGGTCGCGGCGAGGGCGCCCTCCAGGGTCTCCACGGCGAAGTCCGGCGGCAGGCCGCCGTCCTTCTCACTGCGGTCCATGGAGCCGCGGGCGAGGGTGAAGCGGACGCCCATGTCGCGGGCGGCACCGATGATCGCGCCGGACAGGTCGCCGGAGTTGCGCGGGTAGACGTAGTGGTGGTCCATGGCGGTGGTGACGCCGCCGCGGGCCATCATGGCCAGCGAGCCCTGCGCGGCCGCGCGGACCATCTGCTCGTCGATGCGCGCCCAGGTGGGGTAGAGGGCGACGAGCCAGTCGAAGAGGTTGTGGTCGGTGGCCAGACCGCGGGTGATCCACTGGTAGAAGTGGTGGTGGGTGTTGACCAGGCCGGGGGTGACCAGATGCCCGGTGGCGTCGATACGGCGGACGACGTTCTCCAGGCCCTCCGGGGCCCGTCCCGCGCCGAGCGACTCGATACGGTTGTCCGCGACGACGATGTGGCCCGTGGCGTACTCGGTGTCGCTCGCGTCCACGGTCGCGATCGAACAGTTCTCGATGACGATGCGCTGGGCTGCTGCCATGGTTCGCCCCTTTTCACGATGGTGCGCTCGGGTGGGAGAGGGCACGGCAGGACCCCGGAAGATTTGAGTGCCGCGGCCGGGGGGCCGGAAGGGCCCGCCCGCCCGGCCGCGGGTGCCGAAATTCAGTTGCCGGCTTGCAGGTTGGTGAAGGCCACCGGGAACTCGGTCGCCGGCCTACAGGTTGGTGAGGTCCACCGGGATCCGAGGCTCGCAGCCGTCCCGCAGGATGGTCGCCTCGATCAGGCCGTAGGGCCGGTCGGCGGCGTAGTAGACCTCGTTGTCGTTCTTGAGGCCGAACGGCTCCAGGTCCACCAGGAAGTGGTGCTTGTTCGGCAGGGAGAAGCGGACCTCGTCTATCTCGCTGCGGTTGTTGATGATGCGCGAGCCCATCTGGTACAGCGTCTGCTGGAGCGAGAGCGAGTAGGTCTCGGCGAAGGCCTGGAGCATGTGCTTCCTCGTCTGCTCGTAGGACTTCTCCCAGTTGGGCATCTTCTGCTCGTCGTCGGTCCAGTTGAACCGCCAGCGGCCCGACACCTGGGTGGCCAGGATGCGGTCGTGGGCCTCCTTCAGTGTCGTGTACCTGTCCTTGACGTAGCCCCAGAACTCGGAGTTGGTCGAGTTCATCACGACCAGGTCCTTCAGACCGGAGACGACCTCCCACGACGAGCCGTCGTAGGTGACCTGGGTGACGCGGACCTCCTGGCCCTTGCGTACGAAGGAGTGCTTGACCTCGTCGGCGCCGATGAACCTCGAGTTGGCGTCCGAGGTCGCGATGCGCTCCCAGGAGTACTCCTCGATGCGGATGCGCGCGCGGTGGATCGGCTCCTGCGAGGTGACGAAGTGGCGGGCGAGGTGGATGCCGAACTGCTCGGCGGACTCGATCCCGTGCTCCTTGGCGAACGCGAACACCGTGTTCTTGGTGGTGTCGGTCGGCAGGACATTGGCGTTGGAGCCGGAGTAGTGGACCTCGTCCATGTCGCCGCTCAGCGCCACGGACACGTTCAGGTCCTTGATGTGATGGGTGGCGCCGTCCCGCGTGATCTTGACGACGCGGTTCTCGGCCTTGCCGTACTGGTTCTGTCCCAGCATCACAGGCTGCCCGGGGCGGGAATTGATGGTCATCTAGCTAGCTCCCTCGGTAAACGGAGTAGCCGAACGGATTGAGCAGCAGCGGTACGTGATAGTGCTCCCCGGGGTTCACGGCGAAGGTGATCGCCACCTCGGGGAAGAACACGGCACCGCTGTCCCGGTTCGCGGGGGCGTCCTGCTGCGCATCGGCTTGCTTCTTCGCAGATTCTGCAGATTCCTCGAAGTACCGCTCCACCGCGAAGTCGAGCCGTACCTGGGTCGTCCCCTCCGGCAGGTCCGGAAGGTCCTTGCACCGGCCGTCCGCGTCGGTCGCGGAGCCGCCGAGCGCCTGCCAGTCCGCGTGCCGCCCGGTGCGGGCGGAGAGCAGGACGGCGACGCCCTCGGCGGGGCGGCCGACGGAGGTGTCCAGGATGTGCGTGGACACGGAGGCGGTGGTGCTGGTGCTCATGCTCAGGCGTCCTCTTCGACGAGTCGGGCCAGTCGGATGCGGTTGATCTTGCCCAGCTCGGTGCGCACGGTCTCGCGCTCCCGCTCTGGCGAGTTGCCGATCCGCTCCTTGACCGCGTCGCGCATCTGCTCGCCGGTCCGGCCGGAGGCGCAGATGAGGAAGACATGGCCGAACCTCTCCTGGTACGCCAGGTTCAGTTCGAGCATCTCCGCCCTGAGTTCCTCGGACGCGCCGGCCATGCCGCGCTGCTCGCGCGCCGAGGTCGGGTCACCGGGCTTCGGGCGGCCGATCGGCGGATGGCCGGCCATCGCCTCGGCGAGGTCCTCGGCGCCCAGCTCGGCCATGGCGGCGTCACTCGCGGCGTAGAGATCGTCGGGGGCGGTGTACGGGCGGGCGGCGAGCAGCCGTCGCACCCACGCCGTGGAGGCGCACGCCTCGTGGAGCGCGGCGAAGGCCGCGTCCTCCCCGAGGGTGTTGAACCGGGCCAGGCCCGGCGTGGAAGTGGAAGTCACGGGAGCCTCCGTGGCCGGAAACCGGCCTTCGTGCTGAACGGGCTGCGGATAGCTAACGCCCTCCGAAACGCCACGTCAACACTTTGTTGAAAATTCCGGGTTACGGAACCGGGTCCCCGGCCGGCCCCGACCCCACCCGCCGGATCGGGCCTCCTCGCACCGGACCGGACCCCTCCGCGGATCAGGCGTCCTTGTCCCGGTTCAGATAGTTGTAGACGGTGAACCGGCTGACGCCGAGGGCGCTCGCCACCGTCTCCACACCGTGCCGTACGGCGAAGGCGCCCCGCGCCTCCAGGATCCGCACGACCTCCTGCTTGGCCTTGCGGTCCAGGTCGGCGAGCGGCTTGCCCTTCTTGCGCTCCATCGCGGCCAGGATGTGGTCCAGCGAGTCGGCGAGCTGAGGCAGCCGCACGGCGACGACGTCCACCCCCTCCCAGGAGAGCACGACATCGTCCGGGCCCGCCTCGTCCGGCGGGATCAACGCGCCGCCCATGGCGTCGACCAGCGGTTTCACCGCCGTGATGAAGGGCTCGTCCGTACTCACTCGGCGCCCTCCGCGATCACGTTGACCTGGAGCGAGACCCGGGTTGCGCCCGCGTGCAGGGACTTGCGCAGCAGCGCGTCCACCGCGGCGAGGACCGCGTCGGCGCCGCCCTCCGCGGTGTTGCCGAAGGGGCCGACGTCCACCGCGTCCAGCTCCGCCGCCTCGATCACCGCACGGGCGGCCAGCGCGTGCGCCGGGGCCTCGTCGAGGTCGAACGGCTCGGTCGTGAACTCCACTCTCAATCGCACGCGCACAACCTAACGCGCGGTGACGTTCCCGGCGGCCCCTCTTGCCCGACCACTCTTGCCGACCCCTCTTGACAAGCCGCGACACCCGACGGCAATCTTCCAATAAGCAGAAACTAACTTCCGCAATACGGAATCTCGACACGGAAGGAGCGCGGCCCCCATGGGATTCGACGACCAGCGCTTCAATGTCAACCTGTCGATCCTCTTCACGGAACTCCCGCTCCTGGAGCGCCCCGCGGCCGCCGCCGCGGCCGGCTTCACCGCGGTCGAGCTGTGGTGGCCCTGGATCGACACCCCGACCCCCGGGCGGTCCGAGCTCGAGGGCCTGAGGAAGGCCGTCGAGGACGCGGGCGTACAGCTCACGGGCCTGAACTTCTACGCCGGTCGGTTGCCCGGCCCGGACCGGGGCGCCCTGTCGGTGCCCGGCGAGGAGTCCGAGCGCTTCCGCGCCAACGTCGAGGTGGCGGCCGGTTTCGCCCAGTCCCTCGGCTGCACGGCGCTCAACGCCCTGTACGGCAACCGCGTCGAGGGCGTGGACCCGGCCGAGCAGGACGCGCTGGCGCTGGAGAACCTGGCGCTCGCGGCACGGGCGGCCGACCGGATCGGCGCGGTCCTGCTGATCGAGGCGCTGAACCGGCCCGAGTCGCCGCTGTACCCCCTGGTGAGCGCGCCGGCCGCGGTGGCGGTCGTGGACCGGGTCAACGAGGCCACCGGCCTCGGCAACGCCCGCTTCCTCATGGACCTCTACCACCTGGCCATGAACGGCGAGGACCTGCCCTCGGTGATCGAGACGTACGCCGCGAAGACCGGGCACGTCCAGATCGCCGACAACCCCGGCCGCGGAGCCCCGGGCACCGGCTCACTCCCCCTCGCGGACCTGCTCGGCCGGCTCCGCAAGGCCGGTTACGACGGCTGGGTCGGCCTCGAGTACAAGCCGGGCGACCGCCCGAGCGCCGAGGCCTTCGACTGGCTTCCCGCCGAGGCCCGCGCGGCCCGCTGACCACCACCGCTTTCCAGAAAGGCCCTCACCGTGAGCAACACCCTTCCCAAGATCGCCTGGATCGGCCTCGGCATCATGGGCTCCCCCATGTCCGAGAACCTGATCAAGGCGGGATACCAGGTCACCGGCTTCACCCTGGAGCAGGACAAGCTGGACCGGCTGGCCGCCGCCGGCGGGACCGTGGCCGGTTCGATCGCCGAGGCGGTCGCGGACGCCGACGTGATCATCACGATGGTCCCCGCCTCCCCGCAGGTCGAGGCGATCTCCTACGGCCCCGCGGGCATCCTGGAGAACGCCCGCCCCGGCGCCCTGCTGATCGACATGTCCTCGATCACCCCGCAGACCTCCGTCGACCTGGCCGCGGCCGCCCGCGACAAGGGCATCCGCGTCCTGGACGCCCCGGTCTCCGGCGGCGAGGCCGGTGCCGTCGAGGCCGTGCTGTCCATCATGGTGGGCGGCGCGCAGGCCGACTTCGACGAGGCCGGGCCGGTCTTCGACGCCCTCGGCCGGACCGTGGTGCTGTGCGGTCCGCACGGCTCGGGCCAGACCGTGAAGGCCGCCAACCAGCTGATCGTCGCCGTGAACATCCAGGCGTGCGCCGAGGCCGTGGTCTTCCTGGAGAAGTCGGGCGTGGACCTCAAGGCCGCGCTGGACGTCCTGAACGGCGGCCTGGCGGGCTCGACCGTGCTGACGCGCAAGAAGGACAACTTCCTCGCCCGCGACTTCAAGCCGGGCTTCCGGATCGACCTCCACCACAAGGACATGGGCATCGTCACCGACGCCGCCCGCAACGTCGGCGCGGCCCTGCCGGTCGGCGCGGTCGTCGCCCAGCTCGTGGCGTCACTGCGCGCCCAGGGCGACGGCGGGCTGGACCACTCGGCCCTGCTCCGGGCCGTCGAGCGCCTGTCCGGCGCCCGGGTCTGACCGGCGCCCGTCACCAGGCTTCCGGGCGGCGCCGCCGCCGACACATGTCCTGTCGCGCCCAGGCGGGGGCGCCGCCCGGAATCAGCTTCAACAAACTGTTGACGCTCTGTCCGCCCAATTCTAGGCTCCACGAAGCGGAAACATATTTCCGCTGACACTCGCACGGAAGGTCCCCGATGTCGAAGTGCGTGCTCACGACCGAGTCCGGCGCCCCGGTCGCCGACAACCAGAATTCCGCCTCCGCCGGCGTCGGCGGCCCGCTGCTGCTCCAGGACCAGCACCTGCTGGAGAAGCTGGCCCGCTTCAACCGTGAGCGCATCCCGGAGCGCGTCGTGCACGCCCGTGGTTCCGGCGCGTACGGCTACTTCGAGGTGACCGACGACGTCACCGGGTTCACCCACGCCGACTTCCTCGCCGAGATCGGCCGCCGTACCGAGGTGTTCCTGCGCTTCTCCACGGTCGCCGACTCGCTCGGCGGCGCGGACGCGGTGCGCGACCCGCGCGGCTTCGCCGTCAAGTTCTACACCCGCGAGGGCAATTACGACCTGGTCGGCAACAACACCCCGGTGTTCTTCATCAAGGACCCGATCAAGTTCCCGGACTTCATCCACTCGCAGAAGCGCGACCCGTTCACGGGCCGTCAGGAGCCGGACAACGTCTGGGACTTCTGGGCGCATGCCCCCGAGGCCACGCACCAGGTGACCTGGCTGATGGGCGACCGCGGCATCCCCGCCTCGTACCGCCACATGAACGGCTACGGCTCGCACACCTACCAGTGGACGAACGCCGACGGCGAGGCCTTCTTCGTCAAGTACCACTTCAAGACCAACCAGGGTGTCCGGAGCCTGAGCGGCGAGCAGGCCGCGGAGACGGCGGGCAAGGACCCGAACTCCCACCAGACGGATCTGCTCCAGGCCATCGAGCGGGGCGTGCACCCGTCCTGGACGCTGCATGTGCAGCTGATGCCGGCGGCCGAGGCGGCCGAGTACCGCTTCAACCCGTTCGACCTGACCAAGGTGTGGCCGCACAAGGACTACCCGCTGCGGCGGGTGGGCCGCCTGGTCCTCGACAGCAACCCGGACAACGTGTTCGCCGAGGTCGAGCAGGCCGCGTTCTCCCCGAACAACTTCGTGCCCGGCATCGGCCCGTCGCCCGACAAGATGCTCCAGGGCCGGCTGTTCGCCTACGCCGACGCCCACCGCTACCGCCTCGGCGTCAACCACACCCAGCTCGCCGTGAACGCGCCCCGGGCGGCCACGGTCGAGAACTACGGCCGTGACGGACTGATGGCGTCCAACGCACAGGGGCGCGGGGCGAAGAACTACGAGCCGAACTCCTACAACGGCCCGGTGGAGACCGGTCGTCCGCTGTCGGCGCCGTTGGCGGTGGCCGGGTACACCGGCACGCACGAGGCCCCGCAGCACACCAAGGACGACGACTTCTTCCAGGCGGGTGAGCTGTACCGGCTCATGTCCGCCGAGGAGCGGTCCCGTCTGGTCGCGAACATCGCCGGCAGCCTGTCCCAGGTCTCCCGCGACGACGTGATCGAGAAGAACCTCGCTCACTTCCACGCCGCCGATCCCGAGTACGGGCGGCGGGTGGAGCAGGCGGTCCGCGCGCTGCGCGAGGACTGACCTCGACAGACCGCGTCCGGGCCTCGACGGGAGGTCGGGTTCGGGCGCACGGCCCGCGGCACCGGTGATCCGGATGAGGGGTGATCGCCGGTGGTGCGGGCAGGGCGTGGGCCGCGGCGGAGTGCGAGCCAGTGCGGTGGTGAAGGTGCGGGTGTCTTCTCTTGACCTGAGGGAGGAGGGGCCCGGAGCCGTCGCACCCGTCGCGGTCCCGGTTCTTGCCCACCAGATTCCGTCCGGCGGCGCGAATGTCCTGTCGCGCCCAGCCTCGTGCCGTCGGGCGGCCATAACTCTCCGAACGCGCCGACGGCCCCCGCCTCCGGCGCGTTCAGCCGTCTCCGGGGGCGGCCCAGTCCCCTTCGCACAGTTCCCCGCGCCCCTTGAGAAGCGGGTGCGTTCCGAAGTCTTTCGGGTCCGGCCCGTCCCGGGTCGCTCGCGCAGTTCCCCGCGCCCCCGAAAAGCCGGGTGCGGGCCACGCACAGTTCCTCGCACCCCTACGGGCCGCAGGCACCCGCACCCGACAACGGCGAGACCCCTACTCAGGGGCGCGGGGAACTGCGCAAGCAACCCACCACAAGCCGCACACGACGAACGACAGCCACCCACCCAAAGGGGCGCGGGGAACTGCGCGAACAGGCCACCACAGCCCGCACACGACGAACAACGCCCACCCACCCAAAGGGGCGCGGGGAACTGCGCGAACGGGTCGGCACGGGCCGCGCACGACGAACGACGGTCACCCACCCAAAGGGGCCGCGCGAGGTCGCGCCGTGGGGGGCCGCGGGGGAAGCTGGAGGCATGGCGCGCCACCCACGACCCCCGCACCCGCACGTCGTGGTGCACCCCCCGGCCCTCGACGGCTCCCGGAGGGTCACCGCCGACGACCACCCCCTCGGAGTCGCCTCCCACCTCGACGACGTCGTCGAGATCCTGCGGCTCGCCGACCTGGACCGGATCGAGGTCGAGGAGGAGGACCTCATCGAGTGGCAGGGCGGCGGCCCGGAGGACTGGCCGGGGCTGTCCGAGCACGACGCCCCGTAGACACGGCGAAGCAGACACGGCGAAGCAGACACGGCGAAGGGCCCGCGCGATACCGCGCGGGCCCCTTGCACACGGCCAGGTGGTCAGACCTTGAGGGGCCTGATCGCCGTCGGCGCGTGCCCCGGCTCCGTGGCGACGTCCTCGAACTCCACGACGTTGCTGATGTCGTTCGTGCCGGACATGGAGATGTTGGTGACCCGCTCCAGGATCGCCTCGACGACCACCGGCACCCGGTACTCGGCGGCGAGCTTCTTGGCCTCCTCGAACGCCGCCCCCAGCTCCCCCGGATCGGTCACCCGGATCGCCTTGCAGCCGAGCCCCTCGGCGACCTTGACATGGTCGACGCCGTACACGCCCAGCTCGGGCGAGTTGATGTTCTCGAACTCCAGCTTGACCTGGAAGTCGATGTCGAACGCCCGCTGGGCCTGGCGGATCAGGCCGAGATAGGAGTTGTTCACCAGGACATGGACGTACGGGATCCTGTGCTGGGCGCCGACGGCCAGTTCCTCGATCATGAACTGGAAGTCGTAGTCGCCGGAAAGGGCGACGACGGACGCCTGCGGGTCGGCCTTGGCGACGCCGAGCGCGGCCGGGACGGTCCAGCCGAGAGGGCCCGCCTGCCCGCAGTTGATCCAGTGGCGCGGGCGGTAGACGTGCAGCATCTGCGCGCCGGCGATCTGGGAGAGCCCGATCGTGGTGACGTAGCGCGTCTCGGGGCCGAAGGCCTTGTTCATCTCCTCGTAGACGCGCTGCGGCTTGATCGGGATGTCGTCGAAGTGCGTACGCCGCAGCAGGGTGGCCTTGCGCTCCTGCGCGGACGCCGCCCAGGCGGAGCGGTCGGGCAGCTCGCCGGCCGCCTTCGACTCCCGCGCCACCTCGACGAACAGCTTCAGTGCCGCCTTGGCGTCGGAGGCGATGCCGTAGTCGGGCGCGAAGATCCTGCCGATCTGGGTGGGCTCGACGTCGACATGGACGAACTTGCGGCCGGCCGTGTAGACGTCCAGCTTGCCGGTGTGCCGGTTGGCCCAGCGGTTGCCGATGCCGAGGACGAAGTCGGACTCCAGGAAGGTCGCGTTGCCGTAGCGGTGCGAGGTCTGGAGGCCGACCATGCCGGCGTTCAGCTCGTGGTCGTCGGGCAGGGTGCCCCAGCCCATCAGGGTCGGCACGACCGGGATGCCGGTCAGTTCGGCGAACTCCACCAGCAGATCGCTCGCGTCGGCGGAGACGACACCGCCGCCGGCCACGATCAGCGGGCGCTCGGCGGCGTTGAGCATGCCGAGCGCCTTCTCGATCTGGGCGCGCGTCGCGGCCGGCCTGTAGACGGGCAGCGGCTCGTACGTCTCGGGGTCGAACTCGATCTCGGTGAGCTGGACGTCGATCGGCAGGTCGATCAGGACCGGCCCGGGACGGCCGGAGCGCATCAGGTGGAAGGCCTGCTGGAAGACACCGGGGACCTGGGCGGCCTCCAGGACGGTGATCGCCATCTTGGTGACCGGTTTGGCGATGGAGGCGATGTCGACCGCCTGGAAGTCCTCCTTGTGGATCACCGCGGTCGGCGCCTGGCCGGTGATGCACAGGATCGGGATCGAGTCACCGAGGGCGGAGTACAGGCCGGTGATCATGTCGGTGCCGGCCGGGCCCGAAGTGCCGATGCACACACCGATGTTGCCCGGGTGCGTGCGGGTGTAGCCCTCGGCCATGTGCGAGGCGCCCTCGACATGGCGGGCGAGGGTGTGGGTCACGCCCCCGGCGGCTTCGAGTGCCGCGTAGAAGGGGTTGATCGCCGCGCCCGGGACACCGAACGCGTTGGTGACGCCCTCGCGCTTGAGGATCTCGACTGCCGCGCGGGCAGCGGTCATACGAGCCATGGATTACTCCTGCTTCGGCTGTCGGACGGTCTCTCCGTCGCGCCCCGCGGTGAGACCTTTCCGCGCTTCATCCGCGATGTTTTCCACATTACGGAAATTAGTTTCTACTATCTGGAATCAATCTAGAGGGACGGGTGAAGCCCGTCAAGACACGGACAGGAGGGGGCCGTCGGGAGGACGATGGGTGCGCCGAGCCGACGTGCGTCACGTCCTGGAGTGACCCGATGTCCCGTTCCGTCCCCGTGCGCTGCCCCGCCTGCCGCCGCGAGCACCTCTACGCCGCGCAGAGCTACCCCTGCGCGTGCGGAGCACCCGTCACGCCCACGCTGGACCCGGGCACGCACGCCGTGGCCGTACCGCACCGGACCTGGGAGGAGGAGTGGCTCACCCTGTGCTGCGCCGCCTGCGGACGCCGCTCGCAGTGGCCGCGGCCGGAACTGGGCTGCCCGTGCGGAACGGTACTGAGGGTTCCGGTGGCCGAGGAGGACCCCGCGCGGCCGCCCGCAGCCGCACCGGCCCGCGCCGCCCGCCCCGCCTTCCAGCCGGTCACCATCCGCACCGCGCGCGACGCGGTCACGGCCGCCGCCCTCTATCTGCGCTGGCTCGGCTACCGGGGCATACGCCGCGCCGACCAGCGCCCGCCCTCCGGCATCGGCCTCGCCGCGCGGGGTCTGGTCGCCCAGGTCGACCCGACCGTCCGCCCGGCCTGTCCGAGGGACGTGGAGTGTCTGTGGCTCACGGCGATGACGGAGTCCGCGGGCTGCGCCTACTTCTCCCTGGCCGGGTACGACCCCGAGGCCCGGACCCGCGCCGACGCCCTCGGCGTCCCGCTGTTCGTCCTCGACCTCACGGGCACTCCGCAGCCGGTGAACGGCCACGCCGACGCGCTCGCCCACCGCGTCCGCTGACACCGCCGCGCACGCGAAGGCGCCGGCCCCCGTGGTGCGGGAGCCGGCGCCGTACGGTCCGGCAGGGCGTTCGGCGAGTGTCAGGGATCGACGCAGGTGACGGAGCCGACGGGGAAGTCGTTGCCCGTCGAGGTGGCGGTGAAGCCGAAGGTGACGCTGCCGTTCGCGGCGATGGTCCGGTTGTAGGCGACGTCAGAGACCGTGACCGTGCCGTCGGAGCCGGTGGCGAGGGTGCCGTTCCAGAGGTTGCTGATCCTGGTGCCGGTGCCCGGCTGCCAGCGCACGGCCCATCCGTCACGTGGTGTGCCGCCGTGGTTCATCACCTCGACCGAACCCTGGAAGCCACCGCTCCAGGAGTTCGTCACCGAGTAGACGGCCATGCAGCCGGTGTGCGGATCGGTGGGCGTGGGAGTGGGCGTAGGGGTCGGGGTGGGCGTCGGGGTCGGAGTCGGGGTCGGGGTGCCTTCCGAGCCGCGGATGCCGGTCACCTCGCCGTTGCCGCCGTCGAAGACGATGTCGGAGCAGGAGAAGAAGTTCTCCTGGCTGTCCGAGCGCACCCACTGGATGAACAGCACGGCGTCACCGGAACGGCCCGAGGGCAGTCGCAGGTCCCAGTAGTAGTGGCCGGACTCGGTGCCTGGGGACCCCGACTGGGGCGGGTTGGTGACGGTCTGGATCAACTCCAGGTCGTCCCAGCCCAGTTCGGTCGAGGGCGAGTATCCGGCCTTGGACACGTACACCCGGAACGAGCCCGGGTGCGCGGCCCAGTTGCTGTACCGGACCTTCAGCGACGCACCGGAGGTCAGATGCGTCCGCGGCCAGTCGGAGCGGGCCGCGTTGTAACCGGTGAAGTTGTACGGCGAGCGGTCACCGGCGCTGCACAGCTTGCCGTCGGGCACATAACCGGCCCCGCGTCCGCCCGCGTTGGAGTCGAGCACGGCGAACCAGTTGTAGAGCGCGGTCGCGCCGCTCTCGGCGAGCGCGGCCCTGCACGCCGGGTTCGTCGGGTCCAGGCTGCCGGTGCTCGTGCGCGCGTCCAGATAGCAGAGGTAGGTGCGCGAGCCGGGCGTCATGGCCACGCCGTGCGCCTGTGCGCTGTTCTGCCCGAGCAGGGCGAGGCCGAGCCCGCCGAGCAGGGTGGCCAGCACCGCCAGTAAGGAAAGTGATCGTCTGCTGCGTAGAGCCATGGTGTCTCCTGTCGGGTAGGGGTGGGTCTCCTCCGGAGTGTTCGGGCCCGCCGAGGGGCGGGGTTTCGGGGGCACGGCCGGTTCAGGCGGCCGTGCGGGCCGTGCGGGGCGGGCGGCCCAGGTCCTGTCGTCAGGTCCTGAGGGGGCGTCGTCCGGTGGGGGCGCGGAGGCGTGGGGCGTACGGAGCGTGGGGTAGTGCGCTCCGGGGTCCGCCCTGTCGGCGCAGGGAAGGCGGCGGACCCCGGAGCGGGACGGTGCGGCACGGGACCGGGCACTGCAGGACGGCGCGACGCGGATCTCGGCGTCGGGGACCGGCCCGGCCCGGACCCGCCCCGCGCGGGTCAGGCGACCGAGCAGGCCGTGCCGTTCAGGGTGAAGCCGGACGGCTTGGCGAAGGTGCCGCTGTAGGTGCCCTGGAAGCCGAAGCTCTGGGTGCCGGCGGGCGCGATCAGGGCGTTGTGCGCCACGTTCGCCGCCGTGAGGGCGCCCGAGGAACCTGACAGGGCCGCGTTCCAGGAGTTGGTCACTCGCTGCCCGGACGGCAGGGTGAAGCCGAGCCGCCAGCCGTCGACGGGGGCCGTACCGCTGTTGCGGACGGTGACGTCGGCCGTGAAGCCGCCCGGCCAGACGTTGGTGCCGTACGTCACCGCGCAGGCCGTGGCCGGGTCTCCGGGGCCGCCCGGATCGCCGGGGCCGGAGCCGGTGTTGACGCTGGAGGAGAAGGAGGTGACGGCGAGCCCGGCGCCGTTCTGCCAGGGCTCGAAGCCCGCCTGGACGCTGGTGAGGTACCAGTTGTTCTGTGCCATGCCCCGTGCGACGGTCTGGTCGACGAAGTCCATGACGTCGAAGCTCCAGCTGCCGATGGCCGAGGGCGCGACGAACGAGATCACGTCGTTGGAGCCGTTGCTGCCGGTCCACACCTCCCAGGAGCGCCCGCCGACGGTCGCCGTGCCGGTCCGGGAGCCGATCGGCTGGATCGGGCCCACCCGGTTGAACCAGATCATGATCTCGGTCCGGTTCACCCCGTCGGTGCGCGGCGTCGGGTCCAGCCAGATGTCGTACGAGGCGTTGTACACGGCGTCGGCGACATAGCCGTAGGAGATGCTGCTGGGCGCGTCCGCGATGGTGGCGATCTGCGCGGGGAGGTTGGTGCCGGGCGAACAGTTGGTGTAGTGGCAGCCGTTGAAGACGGACGGGTACGACTTCGGGGCGCCGTTGGTGGGCACCGAGCCGTCGGCCCGGGTGATCCGGAAGCCGGTGTCGCCGGCGGTGACGCACTGGGTGGCGCTGGTGCCCCAGCGGTTGTTCTGGACGACGTAGCGTCCCTGGATCACGGTCGATCCGAACTGTTCGCAGATCGTGGTGTCGGCCTGGGCGGGGGCCGAGACACCGAGGAGCGCCGCCAGGGTGGCGAGCGTGGTGAGGAGCGCGCCGGACAGGGCGCGGACGGTGCGGAGGCTGTGCGGTGACGATCGCATGCGGGGGCCTCTCTGCGCGGGTGGGGGACTCGGCAGGTGCTGCGGATCTTCGGGAGCGCTCCCGCCTCCCCACTGATGGGAGCGCTCCCATTCCATCGGTTTCGGTCGCGACTGTAGGAGCCCACTCATGTCCCTGACAACCTGTCGGACAGGAATCCGTCGACGGCTTTTCGAAGTGCCAGTTCAGCGGGGCGAGTTCGGCCCACCGTTCGACCCACGCCCCACGGCCCCGAGCTGGGAGCGCTCCCGGAACGACCATGGACAAGAACCCCAGGAATCCCAGGGGTGTTCAGGCCGAGTCGCGGACCACCAGGCGGGTGCGCAGGACGACGTGCCGCCAGGCGACCTCCGGCTGCTCCATCTCCTCCAGCAGCAGCCGGACCATCGCGCGGCCGATCTCCTCCAGCGGCTGGCGGACCGTGGTGAGCGGCGGCACGGTGTGCCGGGCGAGCTGGAAGTCGTCGAAGCCGACGACCGCGACGTCGCCGGGCACCTCGCGGCCGGCCTCGCGCAGTACGGCGAGGGCACCGGCGGCCATGGTGTCCGAGGCGGCGAGCACCCCGTCCACCTCCGGGTGGCGTTCCAGGAGCTCGGCCATCGCCCGGCGGCCGCTCGCCTCGGTGAAGTCGCCCTCGGCGGTCCAGGAGTCGTCGGTGGCCAGCCCGGCCTCGGCAAGGGCCTGTCGATGGCCGCGCAGCCGGCAGCGGGCGACGTACATGTCGAGCGGTCCGGTGATCGCCGCTATCGACCGCCGACCGCCGCGCACCAGATGGCCGACCGCCTCCCGGGCGCCGCCCACGTTGTCGGCGTCCACATAGGTGACCTGTTCGTCGCCGGAGCGGCGGCCCAGCAGCACCGTGGGCAGACCCACCTCGGCGAGCATGTCGGGCAGCCGGTCGTCGGCGCGCAGGGACATCAGCAGCACACCGTCCACCCGGCCGCCGCGCGCGTACTCGACGAACCGCTGCCGTTCGGCGTCCGAGCGCACCAGGGTGAGCAGGAGCTGTACGCGGGTGTCGGCGAGGGCGTCGCCGATGGACCGGACGACCTCGGAGAAGAACGGCTCGCCGAACAGCCGCCAGTCCCGCTCGGTCATCACCAGGGCCACCGCGTCGGCCCGCCGCCCGGCCAGCGAACGGGCCGCCAGATTGGGCACATAGCCCAGCTCCGCGATGGCCCGCTGCACGGCACGGCGGGTCGAATCCTTGACGCCCGACTCGTTGTTGACGACACGTGAGACCGTGCCGCGCCCGACCCCTGCCCGAGCGGCCACCTCCTCCAGCGTGGGCGTCGCGACGAGTCGCCGTCTGACCATGCTCACCCCCCAAGGGCGTCCGATCTTACGGGGAAGGGGCCCCCGGCGACCGAACGCCCCCGTGGGACTCAGTCGCTGTAGCGCCGGCGCAGTTCGACCTTGCGGACCTTGCCGGAGACCGTCATCGGGAAGGCGTCGAGCAGGTGGAGGCGGCTGGGGATCTTGTAGTGGGCGAGCCGGCCCTCACAGAAGGCGCGCAGTTCGTCCAGGGTGAGGGGGTCGGCGGTGTCGCGGGCGATGACGCAGGCCAGGACCTCCTCGCCGTAGCGCTCGTGGGGGACGCCGACCACCTGGACGTCGGCGATCTTGGGGTGGGCGTGGAGGAACTCCTCGATCTCGCGCGGGTAGATGTTCTCGCCGCCCCGGATGATCATGTCCTTGATGCGGCCGACGATCTCGACGTAGCCGTCCTCGCGCATCGTGGCGAGGTCACCGGTGTGCATCCAGCGGCCGGGGTCGATCGCCTCGGCGGTCTTCTCCGGCTCGTCCCAGTAGCCGAGCATCACGCTGTAGCCGCGGGTGCACAACTCACCCGCCGTTCCCCGGGGTCGGGTGGTTCCGGTCACGGGGTCGACGACCTTCACCTCGATGTGCGGCAGGACCCGGCCGACGGTCGCGGTGCGGTGTTCCAGGTCGTCGTCCATGCGGGTCTGGAGCGAGACCGGGGAGGTCTCGGTCATGCCGTAGCAGATGGAGACCTGTTCCATGTGCATCTCGGCGACCACCCGCTTCATCACCTCCACCGGGCAGGGCGAGCCCGCCATGATGCCGGTGCGCAGGCTCGAGAGGTCGTAGGCGGCGAAGTCCGGGAGGTTCAGCTCCGCGATGAACATGGTCGGGACGCCGTACAGGGAGGTGCACCGCTCGCGCCGGACCGCCTCCAGCGTGGCCGCGGCGTCGAAGGAGGGTGCGGGGATCACGATGCAGGCGCCGTGCGAGGTGGCCGCCAGGTTGCCCATGACCATGCCGAAGCAGTGGTAGAAGGGCACCGGTACGCAGACGCGGTCCTGCTCGGTGTAGCCGATCGACTCGCCCACGAAATAGCCGTTGTTGAGGATGTTGTGGTGGGAGAGGGTGGCGCCCTTGGGGAAGCCGGTGGTGCCCGAGGTGTACTGGATGTTGATGGGGTCGTCGCAGGACAGCTCGCCCGCGCGGACGTGGAACTCCTCGTACAGGTCGGGCGTGCCGCGCCGCAGCAGGTCGTCCCAGCTGGGGTCCCCGAAGTAGACGGTCTCCCTCAACAGGGGGCAGTTGCCCCGGACTTCCTCGACCATGACCCGGTAGTCGCTGGTCTTGTGACCGAGGGAGGCGAAGAGGAGGGAGATCCCGGCCTGGTTGAGCACGTACTCGGTCTCGTGCGTGCGGTAGGCCGGGTTGATGTTCACCATGATCGCGCCGATGCGGGCGGTGGCGTACTGGACGAGGACCCACTCCGCGCAGTTGACCGCCCAGATGCCCACCCGGTCGCCCTTGGCGACGCCGCTCGCGAGCAGGGCGTACGCCAGCCGGTCGACGTCGGAGGTGAACCGGGCGTACGTCCAGCGCCGCCCGGAGGGCAGGTCGACCAGTGCCTCGCGGTCGGGCCAGGCGGCGGCCGCCCGGTCGAGGTTCGCGCCGATGGTGTCGCCGAGCAGCGGGGTGTCGCTCACCCCGTGGGTGTAGGAGTCGGGTGAGCTCACCGGAAGTCCTCCTCTCGGTACTCGGCGTCCGATCCGGCCGCGGTGGCTTCGCGCAGCTCGATGCGGCGGATCTTGCCGGAGACGGTCTTGGGCAGCGCGGCGAACTCCAGCCGGCGGATGCGCTTGTAGGGGGCGAGTGTCTGACGGGAGTGCTCGAACAGCACCTTGGCGATGTCGGGGCCCGGCTCCCAGCCCTCCGCGAGGACGACGTACGCCTTCGGGACCGCGAGGCGCAGTTCGTCCGGCGCGGGCACGACGGCGGCCTCGGCGACGGCCTCGTGCTCCAGCAGGGCGCTCTCCAGCTCGAAGGGGGAGATCTTGTAGTCGGAGGCCTTGAAGACGTCGTCGCTGCGCCCGATGTAGGTCAGATAGCCGTCCTCGTCGCGGGAGGCGACGTCCCCGGTGCGGTAGTAGCCCTCCGCCATGGCCTCGGCGGTGCGGTCGGGGTCGCCGTGATAGCCGGTCATCAGGCCGGCCGGGCGGGCGGACAGGTCGAGCGCGATCTCCCCCTCGGTGCCGCCGGGGGCGCCGGTGACGGGGTCGAGCAGTTCGACGCGGAAGCCGGGGCTGGGGCGGCCCATGGAGCCAGTCTTCAAGCGCTGGCCGGGGCTGTTGGAGACCTGTACGGCGGTCTCGGTCTGTCCGAAGCCGTCCCGGACGGTGACGCGCCAGGTCCGCCGGACCTGCTCGATGACCTCGGGGTTCAGGGGCTCCCCCGCGGCGACGGCCTCGCGCGGCGGGGTGCCGAGCTGGGTGAGGTCGGCCTGGATGAGCATGCGCCACACGGTCGGCGGCGCGCAGAAGGTGGTGACGCCCACGCGGTCCATCTCCGCCATCAGCCGGGTGGCGTCGAAGCGGGTGTAGTTGTACACGAACACGGTCGCCTCGGCGTTCCAGGGCGCGAAGAGGTTGGACCAGGCGTGCTTGGCCCAGCCGGGCGAGGAGATGTTCAGATGCACGTCGCCGGGGGTCAGGCCGATCCAGTACATGGTGGCCAGGTGGCCGACGGGGTACGAGGTGTGGGTGTGCTCGACGAGCTTGGGGCGGGCGGTGGTGCCCGAGGTGAAGTAGAGCATCAGGGTGTCGTCGGCCCGGGTGGGGCCGTCGGGGGTGAAGGCGGCGGGGGCGGCGTAGGCCTCCTCGTAGGCGTGCCAGTCGCCGCCGGTGCCGCCGACCGCGATCCGGGTCCAGCCGCCGGGCACCTCGGTGAACTTCCCGGTGTCCTCCGCCCGCGCGATCACATGGCGGACCTGTCCGCGCTCGACGCGGTCGCGCAGGTCGGCGGGGCCCAGCAGCGGGGTGGCGGGGATGACGACGGCGCGCAGTTTCATCGCGGCGAGGGCGGTCTCCCACAGCTCCGCCTGGTTGCCGAGCATGACGAGGACGCGGTCGCCGGCGGCGACGCCGAGGCCGCGCAGCCAGTTCGCGACCCGGTCGGAGCGGTCGGAGAGCTCGGCGAAGGAGAGCAGGGTCTCGGTGCCGTCCTCCTCGACGATGTGCAGGGCGGTGCGGTCGTTGCCGTCCGCGATGTGGTCGAACCAGTCGAGTGCCCAGTTGAACTGCTCGGGGCGCGGCCAGGTGAAGCCGTCGTACGCCGTGGCGTAGTCCTCGCGGTGCGCCAGCAGGAAATCCCGCGCGCTGCGGAAGTCCTCGGTCGCCGTCATCGGTCCTCCTTCGGTTCCGGCTTCGGCTCGGGCCATTGCCGGGCGGCTCTTTGTCATCGTGTAATCCGTGATGCAGGTCTCACTACCCCCGAACGGGGGTGTGCGCCGCGAGGTTGCGGCGAGGGTCCGTCCGGCGGATCGGGACGCGTGGGGACGTACCGGCCCCCGCGGCCGTCGGAGGGGCCATACGGAAAGGGGCGAGCGGGTGGCGGTGGACGGGAGCACGACCGGGGTGCCGGAGGCGGACCTGCGGGCCGCGCTGCTGCGGCTGCGCCGGGCGACGGGGCTGCCGGTGGCGTTCGGCGGGCCGGTGGAGCCGGGGCGGACACAGGTGCGGATCTGCGAGCTGAGCGGCACGGCCACGCCCGCGCTGCGCTCGCTGGCGGTGACCTCGGGCAACGGTCTGGGCGGCAAGGCGGTGGCACTGGCCCGTCCGTGCGCGGTGACGGACTACTCCTCGTCGCGGCAGATCAGCCACGAGTACGACGTGCCGGTCGCGACGGAGGGGCTGCGCTCGGTGCTGGCGGTGCCGGTCGTGGTGCGGCGCCGTGTGCGCGGGGTGCTATACGGCGCCCTGCGTACGGCCCAGCCGCTGGGCGACCGGGCGCTGGACGTGGCGGTGGAGGTGGCCCGGGACGTGGAACGGGCGCTGGCGGCGGAGGAGGCGGCACGGGGGCTGCTGGCCGCGGTGCCCGGGCGGGTGCCGTCCTCGGAGGCCGGGGACGGCGAGGGTCCGGCACGGGAGCGGATGCGTCAGGCGCACGCGGCGCTGCTGGCCCTGGCCCCGCGGATCGCCGACGAGAGGCTGCGGGCGGAGCTGCTGGGCACGTGTGACCTGCTGGCCGCGGGGGCACCCGGCTCCGGTAGCGGTCTCGCGCCGCGTGAGGTGGACGTGCTGACCTGGGTCGCTGCGGGCGCCACGAACGCCACGGCGGCCGCCCGGCTGGGTCTGCGCCCGGAGACGGTCAAGAGTTATCTGCGCTCGGCGATGCGCAAGCTGGGCGCGCGGACCCGGGGGGAGGCCGTGGTCGCGGCCCGCCGGGCGGGGGCGTTGCCCTAGGGGGCGGGACGACCACCATGAGGACTCTTCATTCATATATCATCGCCCTGAATATCCGTATGCTCCCCAGTTGTTATCTCCCTCACCACCTCGTCTCTCCGAACTTCAATGAGTCGTTGCCTAGAATTTGGCACGACCACGACACAGGGAGGGAGCGGTGACCGTGCGAGGCGACTTCCAGGAACCGACCCGAGGCCGCCCCGACCTGGTCATCGGCAGGGAGGAACTGTTCGGCGCGGCCCGGGAGCAACTGGGCCGGGGCGGCAGTGTGCTGCTGCACGGCCCCGCCGGGATCGGCAAGTCGACGGTGCTGCGGGCACTGGCGGCGGAGTACGGCCGCACGGCCCGGACCGTCCTGCGCTGCTCCGCCACCGAGTCCGAGTCGCATCTGCCCTTCCTGGCCCTGGCCGACCTGCTGGGCCTGGTGCTGCCGGAGATCTCCGACCAGCTGCCCGCGGCCCAGCGCACCGCCCTGGAGTCGGCGCTCACCGGCCGCGGCGAGTCCAGCCTCCAGCGCGACGGGCTCGCGCTGCGCCTCGCGGTGCTCTCCGCGCTGCGGGTGCTGGCCGCCGAGGGCCCGGTCCTGGTCGTCGCCGACGACCTCCAGTGGCTCGACCCCGCCAGCGCGGAGCTGCTCGGCTTCGCCGCGCGCCGGCTCGGCGACTTCCCCGTGCAGCTGCTGTGCGCGGTGCGCACCGAGGGCCAGGAGTACGACCGCCATCTGCGCGCCACGCCGCCCGACACGCTCGCGCTGCGGCTCGGCCCGCTGACCCGCACCCAGGTCTCGGATCTGCTCGACCAGGGCGGCTACACCAAGCTGCCCCGCTCCACGGTCCGTGACATCCACCGCACCAGCGGCGGCAACCCGCTGTTCGCGCTGGAACTGGGCCGCGCCCTGGCCGAGAGCAGCGCCGCGCCCCGGCCGGGCGAACCGCTGCCGGTGCCGACCTCGCTGCGGGCCCTGGTCCTCAGCCGGCTGGAGATGCTCTCGGCGGAGGCCCGGCACACCCTGCTCGTGGCCAGCGCGGGCGCCCGGCCCACCCTGGCCCTGCTGCACGCGGCGGGCCGGGAGAACGCCGAGGCGGAGACCGCCCAGGCGGCCGCCCTCGGCCTGCTGGCCACCGATCCGGACGCACCCGCCCTGCGCTTCGCGCACCCGCTGATCTCGGCCGCCCTGTACGCGGAGGCCCCCGCGCACACCCGGCGGGCCGCGCACGCGGCGCTGTCCACGGCGGCCTCCGACCCGATCGAGCGCGCCCGGCATCTGGCGCTGGCCACCACCGGCACCGACCCGGAGGTCGCGGCCCGCCTCGGGGAGGCCGCGGCGCTGGCCCGCGACCGCGGAGCGCCCTCCGTGGCGGCCTCGCTCGGGCTGCTCACCGCCCGGCACACCCCGCTCGGCATGGTGCCCAGCCCCGACGCCCGGCGGCTGCAGGCCGCCGAGGACGCGCTGACCGCGGGCGAGGTGGACCTCGCCCGGGACATCGCCCGGGACGTGCTCACCCGCGCGACCTCCTCCGGCGACCGGGTGCGGGCCTGGATGGTGGTCATCGAGGCGGCCGGACAGGCCCTCGGCGAGGTCGACGCCGTCTTCCCGCAGGCCCTCGCCGACGCCGGCGACGACCCCCGGCTGCTCGCCCAGGTCCACTACCAGCTGGCCTGGCGCGCCCTGATGGTCGAGGGCGACTTCGCCGAGGCGCGCGCGGAGGCCCAGCACGCCGCCGAACTGGCCGCGCGGGCCGGGGACCGGCGCACCGAGCTGCTCGCCCTGTCGTTCCAGGCGCAGTCCGAGACCCTGATGGGCCACCCGGACGCCCCGGAGACCATCAAGCGCGCCCTGCGCGAGCCCCAGGACCCCGAGGTGGCCTGTCACCACAACGGGGCCGGCGCGGCCCGCTTCCGCTGGCTGATCATGAGCGACCAGCTCACCGAGGCCCGGGCGACCGCGACCGGGCTGCTCCGGGAGGCCCGTCGGCGCGGTGTCGTCGAGAGCGAAGTGCATTTCGTGCGCATGGTCGCCGAGACCGAGCTGCGCTCCGGGCACTGCGGCCGGGCCCTTGACCTGGCGCGCGAGGGCCTGAAGCTGGCCCGTGACTGCGGTATCGGCGAGGGCGCCTCCGCCATGTTCACCTCCCTCGCGGAGGCCGCGGGCGGCGACGCCGAGCGCGCCCAGGCGCTGGCCCGGGAGGCCGTCGGCCACGCCGAGGAGGACGGCGACCCGGTCTATCTGTCCCTGGCCCTCGGCGCGCTGGGGCAGGCCCAGCTGGTGGCGGGGGACGCACCGGGCGCGGTGCTGTCGCTGCGCCGGGCGCGCCAGCTGGAGGGCGGCCTGGGCGTGACGGACCCGGCGCGCGGCCGCTGGCACGGCGATCTCGCCGAGGCGCTCGTGCTCGTCGGCGAGGCCGGTGAGGCGCAGAACCTCATCGACGTCACCCGTGAGCACGCGCTGCGGCTGCACCGTGAGAGCGCGCTCGCGGTGCTCGACCGGGCCGAGGCGCTGGTGCTCGCCGCGCGGGGGGACCACGAGGCGGCGCTCGCCCAGCTGACGTCCGTTCAGGACCGCCTCGCCAAGCTGGGCTACGGCCTGGAGGAGGCGCGGGCGGCGTTCGCGCTGGCCCGGCTGCGCTCCGGGCAGGGTCCGGCGGCGTACGAGGAGGCGGAGCGGCTGTTCCGCAGGTGCCGGGCACTGCCCTGGCTGCGTCAGGTGGAGGCGGCGATGGCCGCGGGCCCGGTGGACACGGCACGTCATGCGCCCGCGCCGGTCGACGCGCTGGAGGGGCTCGCCTCGATGGAACGTCAGGTCGCCGCGCTGGTCATGGAGGGCGCCACCAACCGGGAGATCGCCGGGCGGCTGTTCATCAGCGTCAAGACGGTCGAGGCGACCCTGACCCGCGTCTACCGCAAGCTCGGCATCCGTTCGCGGGTGGACATCGTGCGGCTGGCGGCGGGGCGTCACGCGAAGTGAGCCCGGGGGCGGCCGACTTCACCGGGTCCGGCTGACACGGGCGCTCCGCCGACTCGTGTCACCGAGGGTTTTCCCTGCCCCAACTCCCCTAGGGGGTTCCCTCATTGGGGGCCTGTGGGGGCCGGTCCTAGCGTAAGGGGCGTGCCGCTCGCCGGGCACACGGGGGTCTGTCCCGAGGCCCCCGTGCATCAACCCCCCACCCCGTGCGACCCCCCACCGGCAAACCTCGAGGAGACTCATGTTCGGGCTCACCCGTGCAGGAAGATCCGCCGTCGCGAAGAAGTCCGCCGTCGCCCTGGCCGCCACGGCCGCCGCTGCCGCCACCGCGCTCGTCGCCGCGCCGGCCTCCGCCGCCCCCAACCCCATCGTGGGCGGCAGCACGACCACGACGTCCACGTACCCGTTCATGATGCAGATCACCGACGCCTCGCAGAACCAGTTCTGCGGCGGCACCCTGGTCGCCCCCACCAAGGTCGTCACCGCCGCGCACTGCATGGTCGGCGAGACCACCGGCTCCGTCCGGGTCGTGGGCGGCCGCACCTACCTCAACGGCACCAACGGCACGGTGAGCCGGGTCAGCCGGATCTGGATCCACCCGAACTACTCCGACGCCACCAACGGCGAGGACGTCGCGGTGCTGACGCTGTCGACGTCGATGCCGTACACCACGGCGAGGTACGTGACGTCCTCGCAGACGGGTGTGTACGCGGCCGGCACCACCGCCCGGGTGGTCGGCTGGGGCACCACCTCCGAGAGCGGCAGCTCCTCCAACCAGCTGCGGACGGCGACCGTCCCGACCGTCTCCGACAGCAGCTGCCGCACCTCCTACGGCTCCGACTACGTCGCGGGCGAAATGGTCTGCGCCGGATACACCTCCGGCGGCGTTGACACCTGCCAGGGCGACAGCGGCGGTCCCCTGCTCATCGGGGGCGTCCTGGCAGGGATCACTTCCTGGGGCGAGGGCTGCGCGAGGGCCGGGTACCCCGGCGTCTACACCCGGCTGACGAGCTTCTCCAGCCTGGTGACCGCGCAGGTCAACTCGTGAACCCAGAAGACTCCTGAGTACCCCTCAGGTGAGTGACCAGGGGGCGTTGCGGGCCTCCACGAGCGGCCCGCAACGCCCCCTATCCAATGCCCTCACACGATCACGGTGCCGAACCCGACGTCGTATCCGGCGCCTCGGTGCAGGACGTCCAGCACGCGGGCGCCCTCCTCGGCGACCTCCGCGCGCCGCGCCTTGGTGAGGGTCGTGAACGGCTCGATCACCAGGGCCTCGTCGATGATCCGCCACACGCCCGCGAGGAAGCCGTCCACCAGGAGCGGGCAGTAGAACGTGTTGGCCTGCCAGGTGCGGCCGCGGTTCGCGGGCGGGATCACCCGGGTGCGGTCGGCGTGCGAGAGCAGCAGGTTGTCGAACTCGGGCAGGAAGCGTGGCGGCGCCGGGGTCTCCGGGTCGGGCCGGGGCGCCTCGGGCACGTCGAAGAGCTCGACGCCGTTCTCGTCGCGGAAGGTGAGCAGCCGCGGGCGCAGCCGTTCGAAGACGGGGCGCATCCGGGTCAGGCCCGACCAGGTCTGCATGTCCTTCACCGAGGCCGGGCCGAAGGCGCCGAGATAGCGCAGGACTGTGTCCTCGGCGGACGCGGCGGAAGCAGCGGGCTCTGCGGGCCGGCCCAGCCAGTGCTCCACCGTGGTCAGCGAGACCTGGCCGCTGCGGCCCCACAGTCCGCGCGGGGTGACCTGGACGAGCGGCAACTTGCAGCGGGCGGCGACGGCCAGGGACTGCGGGTCGGCGTCCGGCCACTCGGCGCCGAGGGCCTCGCGCAGCTGCTTCATGGTGCGCGGCTCGGTCTCGACGAACTCCCGCGCGAGGACGGCCAGCCGGTCCAGGTCGACGCCGACGAGCCCCTTGCGGAAGTAGCCGATCTCCCGGTCCCGGGCGGGCTGCACCAGCGGGCGCAGGGTGAGGGCGTCGGCGGCGGTGTGCAGATGGATGGTGGACCGCATGGTCACGATCCGCACGACCTCGCGCCGCTCCAGCGGCCCGGCCAGGTCCTCGGGCGCGAACCCGTCCAGGCGCGCGGCGAGCGCGTAGTACGGCGGCTTCACCTCCTGCGCCTGGAGCCCCGCCAGGTGCTCCACCGCGGCCCGCGCGGACACGGGGGCGCGGCGCAGCAGGAACTGCCGGTCGAGGGTCGCGCGGTTGAGGGCGCGGGGGCCGAGGACGGGGGCCTGCGAGGAGGGCGTCTTGGTCATACGGGCACGCTAGCGAGCGTTGCGGACGACTACTGTCCTCGATGGGCGGTCGTCGCATCGCGCGTATCGCGCGTTCACGGTGGCGGGGCGGAATCGGCGGACGCCGCCGGACTCACGGTCGTACGGGACTCGTCGACGGACGCGGCGCCGACGGGTCGTCGGCGGGCGCGGCGCCGGTGGGTCATCGGCGGGCGGCGCGGCGCCGGTGGGTCATCGGCGGGCGGCGCGGCGCCGGTGGGCGAGGAACAGGCCCAGGACGATGCCGACGAGCAGGGTCACCGTGAGGACGATCCACAGTGGGAGCGTGACCGTGGGGATCCACAGTCTGATGGTGACCGACTCGGTGTTGACCGCGATGAACCAGATCGCCAGGACTGCGAGAACCACGAAACCGATGGTCCGCAGTCGCATGTCCCGTCCCTTGACCGTCAGGGTCGACGGGCCGCCTTCCTTCGTTGCACTGCGCGGCATGTCAGCAATTATCCCCGTCCGTGCGGCACGGGGCCACTCGCGGCGGCGCGGCCCGGCTATCGGCCGGAATCGGTGCCCGCCACGCCCGCCGAGACCAGGGACCAGATCACGAACAGGTCGATGGCCATCGTCGTCACGGCCCAGAAGGGCTGGTACGGCAGGAACAGGAAGTGGAGGACGAGACCGAGGGAGGCCAGGACGATGCCCGCGACACGGGCCCAGGGCCAGCCGCTCAGCAGACCCCAGCCGGTGAGGGCGAGGAGCGCGCCGAGCACGATGTGGACGACGCCCCACGTGGTCAGGTCGAACTCGTAGACGTAGCTGCCGACGCGGCGATAGACGTCGTCCTTGGCGACCGCGGCGATGCCCTGGAGGACGGCGATGGCACCGCCGCACAGCATCAGGACACCGGCGAAGGTGACACCGCCGGACTCCCAGCCGCCGCGGCCGCCGGCGGGCTGCCGCGGCGGCCAGGTGCCGCCCGAGGTGTTCGACGGGGTTCCGGACGGGGTTGCTCCCTGCTGGCTCATGACTGGAGCCTCGGCCGGGACGGGACGGGAGGCCATGCGGCGGGGCCTGAACGGGTGATCTTCCGAAATGCGGCTTCCGCACCCTTTGGTTTTACTGAGACGCACCAACCCGAAGTCCCGAGAACACCGGAGGGCCGGCGTGGCGACGTTGACCGTGTGGAAGTTCGACGCCCCCGAGGGGGCGGCAGCCGTCGAGAACAGCCTGCGTGACCTGCAGAAGCAGGAACTGATCAAAATCGTGGACGCGGCCGTGGTCAGCTGGCCCGAGGGCGCGGCCAAGCCGAAGACCAGGCAGATGCACAACCTCGCGGGGGTGGGCGCCCTGTCCGGCACCTTCTGGGGCATGCTCTTCGGCCTGATCTTCTTCATGCCGCTGCTGGGCGCCGCGATCGGCGCGGCGGCGGGCGCGCTCGGCGGCAAGATGGCGGACGTCGGCATCGACGACGACTTCATCGACTCGGTCAAGTCCAAGGTCACGCCCGGAACTTCGGCGCTGTTCCTGCTGTCGCAGGACGCCGTGGTGGACCGGGTGCGCTCCGCGTTCCCGCCCGAGCACACCGAGCTGATCAGCACGAACCTCTCGGCCGAGAAGGAAGCGAAGCTCCGCGAGGTCTTCGAGGAGGCCTGAGCGCCCCGGACGGCCGGCCCGGACCGGCCGGCGGTCCCCGCCCGCCGGTTCACGGGCAGGCCGGACCACCGGTTCACGCGGAAGCCGGCCCACCCGATCGCAGAGCCATCGCGGAGAAGTCGCGGAGAACCGGCCGCCCCGCACCGGTCTGGTCGCGGGGTGGCCCGACCGCCCCTGTCCACCGTCTCGTGGACACCCCAGCTCCCGTCGACCGAGAGGAGCCCGCAGGTGCAGCCCACGAACCAGCCGCCCGCAGGGCCGCCGACCCCGACGCCGTACGGCCGTGGCGGCTCCCCCACCGGCTATCCGCAGCCGCTGCCCGGGGAACCGACGGGCCGGCTGAACGCGGCCCGGCTGTGGTCCGGCGGGGTGATGACCGCCGGAGTGGCGGGCCTGACCGCCGTGGTCGCCGTCCTGCTGGTGCGCGGGGTGCTCGGCATCCCGGTCCTCGCGCCCGAGCGGGACGGTGCCATGGCGGACGCCTCCACCGCGCTGCCCGCCGCCGGCGCCGCCGTGACCGCCCTCGTGGCGACCGCGCTGCTGCATGTGCTGATCCTGACCGTGCCGCAGCCCGTGCGGTTCTTCGGCTGGATCGGCGTGCTGGTCACCGCCGGGGTGGTCCTGCTGCCGTTCACCACGGCGGCCGGCACCGAGACCAAGGTGGGCACGGCCGCGGTCTGGCTCGCGGTCGGTCTGACCGTCACCGCCCTGCTGTCCGCGGTCGGCCGGGGCGCGGTGGCCCGCGGAGTCCGGCGTCGTGGCCACTGAGGGGACAGGGACCTCGGCGGGCGGGGGCGGGGGGGGGGGGGGGGGGGGGGGGGTCGGGCCCCCCCCCCCCCCCCCCCCCCCCCCCCCCCCCCCCCCCCCCCCCCCCCCCTCCTTTTTTTTTTTTTTTGTTTTTTTTCTTCTCTT